>CABQNH010000008.1 GCA_902465435.1 uncultured Eubacteriales bacterium
AGCTGATCGACCACATTGAGGTGTACCACGCCGAAAAGCAGGACGGCGTTACCAACCAGCGCGTCGTTATTCACTATAACTGCATCGGTGCCTTTGATGTGCCGGATCGCCGGAAGATCCCGGAGACCGACATTATCATGGAAACGAGAAAAGGCGTAGCACTCAGCTACGCCCCGGAACAGGTTGCAGTATGAACTTTGTGGGAAATAAAAAAGCAGAGTGTCCATTACAGGATACTCAGATCCTATAAGGACACTCTGCATGGTCGGAGTGTCGGGATTCGAACCCGAGGCCTCTTGGTCCCGAACCAAGCGCGATACCAAACTTCGCCACACCCCGAAAGCATGATACATTATAATCAAGAAATCGAATTATGTCAAGAATAAATTTTGCATTTCCTCATAGATTTTTTTGAGGTGGTGCAATATGCGAGGCGTGGCGCTTTTTACAACGAGAAAACGACGAATAAAGACCATTGGATGGCTTGGAATCCTAATTTTGCTTGGCACAGCGCTGCTGCTGCGCGTTCTGGTGCCCAAACCGGCCGAGGTACTGCGAGCATTCCTTTTTGGCGAGGACGAGGCCGTGGAGGAGGCGCTTACCTGCTGGAAATCCGGTGTTTTTTCCGAAAAAGTAGCAAAACGCGTTCTGAGGGAACCGGACAGAAATCGGGGAAGGGCCGTGTGCTTTGCGCGCGTTGTACCGCCCTGCGACGATCTGACCGGTATGAGGCTTTTGTGGGAGCGCGGAGGAGCTGCCTGTGTACCGCAGTAGTGTCCGCGCAACAGCGCCCTTTGTCCTGATGCTCTGTGTGCTTGTTTATCTCAACCCGTTTCGGATCGCGCTGCCGCTGCTGCTGGCTGCGCTTCTGCACGAAATGGGGCACTATTTGGCGCTTCGGCTGCTGGGCGTTCCGGTTTATGCGCTTACACTGACCGCACTGGGCGCGAGAATGTCCGTTGGGAACAGCGATGTGCCGCGTCAGATCGCCGCGACTGTGAGCGGCCCTGCGGTCAACGCGGTCTGCGCGGCGGTAATGCTTCGCTTATATCCGACGTTTTCGTTTTGCAGCTTTGTCCTTTTCCTCTATAATATCCTGCCAATTTACCCGCTGGATGGGGGAAGACTGCTGCTCCTGCTGGCGCAGCAATGGCATCTGCCGAACTGGCCGGTGCGGCTCGTGCAGAGTCTCACGCTCGCCGCGCTTGCGCTGGGCGCGCTGCTTCTCACCCGCAGCGGAGCCTGCGGGCTGTGGCCGGTGCTGCTGCTGGCTGCGCTGGCGATCCGGGTAGCGCTGGATGCCGCCGCAGAGCGCAGATAGAAATTCTCCTTGCAAAAAGTTCGGCTTGGCTTTACAATAGCAGAGAAATAACTTGCTTGAGGTAAAGCCATGACGGAACGATTAGAGCGTATTCTGCCGACGGTGCAGAAGCCTGCCCGGTATGTCGGCGGGGAATATCGGCAAATTGTAAAGGAGCTGCAGGAGGTAGACACGCGTGTCGCGTTCTGCTTCCCGGATACCTACGAGATCGGAATGTCCAATCTTGGAATGCGGATTCTTTACGGCATTCTGAACCAAATGCCCGGCGTATGGTGCGAGCGCGTGTTTGCGCCGTGGGGCGATATGGAGGAGAAAATGCGGGAGAATCGCCTCCCGCTCTTTGCGCTGGAAAGCCACGATCCGGTACGCGATTTTGATATGATCGCGTTCACGGTCGGCTATGAGATGAGCTATTCCAATCTGCTCAATATGCTGGAGCTTGCCGGAATTCCCTGGGAGAGCAGCCGCCGGACGGGGCTGAAAAATATTGTCTTTGCAGGCGGCGCGTGCATGTATAACCCGGAGCCGTTGGCGGAATTTGTGGACTTTTTCTGCCTGGGCGAGGGGGAGGTGCAGTGCCGGGAGGTCGTCGCGCTTTACCAGCAGGCAAAGCGTGAGGATTGGACGAAGGATGCCTTTTTGCAGGAGGTCTCCAAGATCGGCGGCGTTTATGTTCCATCCTTCTATGAGCACTGCTATAACGAGGACGGCACACTGCGGTGCATCGTCCCGAAAAACGGCGCGCCGGAAACGGTGACGAAGCGTATTGTTGAGCATCTGGATGAGGCGTGGTATCCCACAAAGACCATCGTCCCCAATACGGAGATCGTGCACGACCGCAGCAATCTGGAGGTCATGCGCGGCTGCATTCGCGGCTGCCGCTTCTGTCAGGCCGGCTTTTGCTATCGCCCGGTTCGGCCGCGCTCGAAGGAGGTGCTTTACCGGCAGTCCGTGGAGGCGCTTGCCGATTCCGGCAATCATGAGATCACGCTTTCCAGCCTTTCTACCTCGGACTATAAGCAGCTCGAAGGGCTGATGGATCAGATGCTGGATTACTGTATGCCGCGAAAGATCAATCTTTCTGTACCGTCCCTGCGCGCGGATAATTTTTCGCGCGAGCTGATGCTGAAGCTGCAGAAGGTGCGAAAGAGCGGGCTGACCTTTGCGCCTGAGGCGGGAACGCAGCGCCTGCGCGATGCCATTAATAAGAACGTGACGGAGGAGGAAATCCTGACGACCTGCGCGACCGCCTTTGCAGGCGGCTGGAGCAATGTCAAGCTCTACTTTATGCTGGGACTTCCGACGGAAACGGATGAGGATGTGCTTGGCATTGCGGAGCTGGTCTATAAAATCTATAAATGCTGGCAGGCCAATGCGACCAACAAGAAGCGGGGCGTGCGCATCCATGTCTCCACGGCGTTCTTCGTGCCGAAGCCCTTTACGCCGTTTCAGTGGGAAAAGCAGATATCCCGCGAGGAATACACAAGAAGACAGCGCCTGCTGCGGGATGCAATGCCGCTCAAGTGCGTGGAATACAATTGGCATGAGCCGAATCTCAGCGAGCTGGAGGCCGTGCTGGCCCGCGGCGACCGACGCCTCAGCGCCGTGCTGAAGGAGGCTGTGCGGCGCGGCGCAAAGCTCGACGGCTGGGATGAATACTTCCGCTACGATATTTGGATGGACGCCATGCGTGCCTGCAAGATCGATCCGGCCTATTATACCACGCGCGGCTTTGGGCTGGAGGAAATCCTCCCGTGGCAGACGGTTTCGGTCGGTGTGACGAAGGCGTTCTTTCTGCGCGAGCGCGAGCGCGCTTACCGCTCGGAAACGACGCCGGATTGCCGGACAAGCTGCGCCGGCTGCGGGGTGAACCGGATTTTAAAGGAGGTCGGCTGTGATGAGTAGGCTGCTGTTTGAAAAGACGGGCAGTGCGGTTTGGATGTCGCATCTCGACCTGATGCGCGTATTTCAAAGGGCGTTTCGGCGTGCGGGGATGCTCCTCAAGCACACGCAGGGCTATACGCCGCATGCCTTTGTATCCATTGTTCTTCCGCTGTCCGTCGGGATTGCAAGCAGCTGCGAGCTGATGGATTTTGAGCTGGACCCGGAGGACACTACGCCGCACGAAGAAATTCCGCAGCGGCTCAACAAGGTGCTGCCGTCCGGTGTGCGCGTGCTGGATATCTGGGAAAACGGCAGAAAGATCCGCGAACTGACCTATCTGCGTGCCCGTCTGACGCTTTTCTATGACGAAGGCGTGCCGTCCGGCTGTGTGCAGGCCATCGAGGCGCTGTTTTCCCGCGAAGCGCTGATCGTAGAGCGCCAGAAGAAAAAGGAATGCGTGTCGGTGGATATTCGTCCGATGATCCGCAGCGCTGCGGTCACGCAGGAGAACGAAACAACCGTGACCCTCCGCGCAGTTGTCTGCGCGCAGAATCCAAGCCTGAATCCGCAGCTGCTTGTGCAGGCGGTGGAGACGTATCTGCCGGAGTTTACGCCGGACTTTTCCACCTGCGCGCGCGAGGAGGTACTCGATTCGGCAGAGCGGCCCTTCCGATAGGCGCGGGAATTCGAAGAGGAAACCGCAGGACAGCGCCAAAGCGCTCAGACTGTCAATCCCCCCTGCTTTCGTTTCATTCCGGAAAGCAGGGGGGATTTATATCTTAATATCTCATTTTGCGGCTTCTTCGTTCAGAAGCTCGCCGCGCGTTTTCAGATCGTCAAGAATCTGTGCATAGAATTTCTCGTCGATGCGGAACTTGACACGGTAGATGACGTAGCCCGCGATGATGCAGAGAAGCGGCAGAACGAACATGGAGAATTTGACCACAAGCTTGCCGCCTGCGTCGATCGCATCGGCCGTTTCGCTGCCGCGCTTGATGCCGGAAAGGATCAACGACAGACTGATAAAGGCGGTGGACAGCGCGCCGCCGATTTTGTTGACAAGCGGCTGAATGGAGAAGGTGATGGAGTCGTTGCGCTTGTGCAGCTTCCACTGGCCATATTCAATGGTGTCTGCCAGGAACATCAGCATGAGAAGCTGAATAAAGGCTTGGCCAACGAAGAGCAGAACCGCCGCGGCGGCAATGAGCACGATCGAAACCTCCGCCAGAAAGAATACGAAATATCCGGCAATGACGAGAATGGTCGCCCCCGTGTAGAGCTGCTTCCGGTTAAAGCGCTTGGAGAACAGGGGGAAGATCATCAGCGCAATGAGCTGCACAACGCCGCAGACCGCAGCCAGAACGGCGTACATTCCCTCGTTTCCGAAGAGATACTTCATGTAATAGATGGAAAAGCCGGTCGTGGTGCAGTAGCCGACCATGAAAAGCCCCATGGCAAGCGTTGTCCACATAAGCTGATCGTTCTTGACAAGGGCGCGGAACATCTGGCGCAGCGTTGTCTTTTCCTCCTTTTCCGTCGGAACCAGACGCGGCTCCTTGACGCCAAGAAGCGGAAAGCACAGGCCGCCAAGAAAAATCACGCACAGCACGCTGGCAAGAAGGAACCAAGCCTTCGGCGTGTCTCCGAGGGCGCTTGTGATGGGCTGCCAGCCGACCATGATGATGTACATACCGAGGCTAGCGCAGATGCGCGCAAAAGCGCCGTTGCGCTCACGCTGCTTTTGATCGGTCGAGAGGGCCGGAAGCAGCGTCCAGTAGCCGATGTCGTTAATGCCGTAGCTGATATCCCAGCAGATGTAGGCGAGTGCAAAAACGATGACGAAGGTGGTGCCGGTGCCGATATTGGCGAACAGCAGCAGATAGAAAAGCGCGCTTGCAATGCCGCCGAGGAAAATCGCCGGCTTGAATTTTCCCCAGGGGGAGCGGATGTTATCCACAAGCAGGCCGGTGATGGGGTCGTTAAACGCGTCAAAGATGCGCAGCATGGACAGCACCATACTGACCGCTGCGAAGGTTCGCAGCGGGAGAGACAAAACGTCTGAAAGAAAATACAGAATCGCATTTGCCTCAAAGGAATAGAACATGTCGCGTCCGATTGTGCCAAGACCGAAGCAGACTCTGTTCTGCCGATCACGATGATTCAAAATAGTTCCTCCCATTTCACGGTTCAAGCTCTGCAGGAACGTGCCCCGCGCGCCCGCACGGGAAGCGCACAGCCGCGCATCTGCCAGGAGCTTTTCCCTGTTATTTTAGCGTCTGTCGGAGGCCCTGTCAACAAGATTTGTGGTGACAAGGGGCGCTCCGTGTGTTATACTGGCGAAAAAGGGGGGGATTTGCGTGGAAAGAACGCGATGGTATAAGGACAAGGTTTTTTACCAGATTTGGCCGCGGAGCTTCTGTGACGGCAACGGGGACGGCATGGGCGACCTGCTTGGCGTTTACGAAAAGCTGGACTATATCAAATCTCTTGGAGCGGACGGAATCTGGTTTTCGCCGCTCTACCCGTCTCCCGGCGTGGATTGCGGCTATGATATTTCGGACTATATGGATATCGCTGCCGAATTCGGCGGTATGGAGGCCTTCCGAAAGGTGCTCGACGGCGCGCACGAGCGCGGCATGAAGGTCATCATGGATCTGGTAATCAACCACACCAGCGACGAGCATGAATGGTTTCAAAAGAGCCGCCGCCGCATTGAGCCGTATACGGATTACTATATCTGGCGTCCGGCACGAAAAAACGGCAAGCTGCCGAACAACTGGGACAGCTCCTTTGAGGGCAAGGCGTGGCAATACGACGAAATCCGCAAGGAATACTATCTGCATCTTTACGCCGTGAAGCAGGCTGACCTCAATATGGATAATCCGCTTGTGCGCGAGGAGGTTAAAAAAATCCTGCGCTTCTGGCTGGATATGGGCGTCGATGGCTTCCGTGAGGACGTGATTACGCTGATCTCCAAGAAGGAGGGGCTGCCGAACGATTATCTGTTCCCCATCTATAAGGGCATTCGCTTTTATAACCACGGCCCGCATATCCACGAGTACCTTTCGGAGTTCCGGCGCGACGTGCTGTCGAACTACGACTGCGTGACGATCGCCGAGGCGCCGCTGATCTGGCCGAAGCGAGCACTGACCTATATTCAGGAATCGCCGGACAGCGATTTCGATATGATGATCCAGTTCCAGTGCATGTGCGGCGACTGCTTCTTCACGGATTACCTGCCCACGAAGTTCAAGCTGCGGAAGCTCAAGCGGGCGTGGTCGAGCTGGCAGAGAAAGCTGGACGGCAAGGCATGGAACATGCTGTATCTGGAAAATCACGACCATCCGCGTGTCATTTCGCGTTACGGAAGCGAAAAGTTCCGCACAGAAAGCGGGAAGATGCTGGCCGTTTCGTACCTTTTCCAGAAGGGAACGCCCTTCCTCTATCAGGGACAGGAGATCGGCATGACCAACTGGCGGCCTGACGATCCGAGGATGTATGAGGATGTGCAGACGCGCTGGCAGTATGAAAATGCGGCGAAGAATAAGCCGGAGGACGTTCGGCTGCATCGGCTCTGGCGCAGCTCGCGCGATTCGGCCAGAACGCCGATGCAGTGGTCGGCGGAGGCGAATGCGGGCTTCACAAGCGGCAAGCCATGGTTTTATGTAAATGAGAATTATAAGGAAATCAACGTTGCGCAGCAGGAAGCGGATCCGGATTCGCTGCTGAATTTCTACCGCAGGGCCATTGCGCTGCGCAAGTCGCTGCCGGTTGTGCGCGACGGCGATTATCGCGAGCTGCTGCATCACTCCAAGCGGCTTTATGCCTATACCCGCGAGGACGGAACGGACAAGCTGCTCGTCGTATGCTCCTTCTCGGAGAAGCCGATCTCCCTCCCGCGGCGGCTGCGGCCGGAGAATGCGGAGCTTCTATTGTGCAGCTATGCCGCAGAGGACGCGCAGCCGGAGCTGCTGCGGCCGTATGAGGCGAGAGTCTACCGCTGTAAAAAGTGAGATTCTGCGCCGCGCCGGGCTTCCGGTGCGGCGCAAAAATAATTCCGGCGCTTTTTGACAGGTTTCTCTTTACAATTGCGCGGCCGTCTGCTATAATAATTGTCGCACGGGCGCCGGTGGCTCAATGGATAGAGCATCAGATTCCGGTTCTGAGGGTTGGGGGTTCGAGTCCCTTCCGGCGTGCCACAGCAGGCCGCATTTGTCTTTGGGCAAGTGCGGCCTTAAATTGTAATCAAGTCCGTAACCGTTACGCGTGCGTTCTCGTTTTGACGGCTACGGACTTGATGGATGGCAAAAGTCCCGCCAATTCTGGGAATCCAGAATTGGCGGGACTCAGCGTGTCAAAAAACCTTTTTGACACGCTGGCAGGCTATCAAGAAAGTTCGGAATACAAGAAACTCGCGCCCGTAGGCGTACATAGGTACGGTAGGGCGCGAGTTCCGAAGTAAGTCAAAATAATAAACTTTATTCACTTCTTGAACCGTATTTGTTTGAAATTCTCCAAAAACAGGATAGATGCGATTCGTATAGAAAACGCCAAAAATGTTTTCTCATTTTGACGGTTACGGACTTTATTGACAGCCTGAGTCCCGCCAATTCTGGGAATCCAGAATTGGCGGGACTATCTTTTTGTGCTATGGAGCACAGCGCTATTTCGCAGGCTTTTTCGCGTCAAAGTGTTCGAAGATAATAGCGGCATTGTCCGACTGCGCGGTGCGTGCGTCGTCGGGGTTGCGAATGGTCCATGAAAATTCCTGCACGCCGTAGATGCTTCTGCAAAGACGCAGGCTGGCGCAGCGGCGGTAGCGGAAATCATAGGCGACAAAGTCCGGGACGGTCAAAAAGTTTAAAAGCAGATTTTTAAGGCAGAAAGCAAGCGGAAGAGCCAAGCCGTTTCGTTCCTTCAGGAAGTTGGTGGCGAGCTGTCCCCGGAGGATCTCCGGTCGGTTCTTTTTCAGCCAGAGAAGGACGCGCGGATCAAAGGACTCAATACAGTAGGTGAGGTCCGGATGCTTGTCTAATTCCTCGCAAACAAGGCGGGTCAGCTCCTTGTGGTTGCCGCCTACCGGCTTGATCTCGACCACAAGCGGCGTTTTCCCCTCAAAGAGCGAAAGCACCTCGGAAAGCTGCGGAATTTTTTCCTGCGTATTCTCTAAACGCAGGGCGGATAATTCGTCAAGCGTCAAATCCCCAATGTTTCGATCGTCGTTTGCCGTGCGGCGCAGGCTTTCGTCGTGCATGACGATCAGCCGCTGGTCTTTCGAGAGATGAACATCCAGTTCTGCGCCGTAGCCGCGCTGCACGGCGCGCCGAAAGGCAGCCAGCGAGTTTTCCGGAATCTGCTGCGCTTGGTCGTGCAGACCGCGGTGGGCGTAGCAATAGCCGCACAGGCGCGCGATTGGATCGCCGCTCTTTCTGCCGCGCAGTGCAAGCAGCCAGAGAAGGAGCAATGCGGCAAGAATACAAAGAAGAATGGTCAGAAAATCCATAGTACGATATCAATCCTCGACGTCAAAAGATTCTAAAATGCTGCGGCGCTCCGCCTTTACATCGCCGTGGCGGACAAGCTGCATCGTAACAAGGGCAAGCGCGGAGAAGAACACGGCATAGGGGAAAAGGACGCGATAGCCGAAGCCGAGCTTGTCGATCAGAAGACCGGACAGAAGCGGGGTCAAAATCTGTGCGGCCATGGAGGCGGTATAGTAGTAGCCGGTGTATTTTCCAACATCCCCGGCGCTGCTCAGCTCGACGACCATGGGGAAGGAATTGACATTGATGGCCGCCCAGCCGATGCCGACGAGGCCAAAGAGCAGATACATGAGGAAGGATGCGTGCGTCAGGAAAAACGCAATGCCGTAGCAGATGGTCATGATGGTGACGCCAATGAGGATGGTGCGCTTTCTGCCCAGCTTGCTGGAGAGGAAGCCAAGCGGCACATAGCTTATCGTTGCGACGATCGTCGCTGCCATCAGGTAAGAAGAAGAGGTGCTGGGATCTGCCCCGAGGAGGTCATAGCAGTAGCGGGAGAAGGCGGTGGTAACGGCATTGTAGGCCATATACCAAAGAAATACGGAGAGAAGAATGAAGAGCAGGCTTTTATAGACATCGCGCGGCATTTTGCTGCCGGTCTGCTTCTGAGCTTCTTCCTCCTGCGGCTCCTCCTTCGGAAGGTCAGCGGACATCTTGTTTTCGTGAATGGTCAGAAGCAGTAGCGTGACCGTGACGACCATGAAGATCGCAATTGCAATAAAAATACCGACAAAGGACTGGCCGATGACAAAGCTGGATTCTCCGCCGCTGCCGGTTTCCTTTTTGCAGAGCACCATGATCATACCGAGTGCGTAAATGCCGCCCAGCGCGCCCATCAGGTTGATGATAGCATTGGCCTTGGAGCGCAGCGGCTTCGGCGTCAGATCCGGCATCAGAGCGACGGCAGGGGAGCGGTAGGTACTCATGGCGAGCAGCAGAACGAGCAGACAGCCGAAGAACAGCCAGAAGTTTTTCATCTGTTCGGCAAACGGCATGATGGCGAGCGCGTCCGCCACAACCAGCGTGCCGAGAAGTATGTAGGGCGTGCGCTTGCCGAGACGCGTATGCGTCCGATCGGACAGCGAGCCGAACAGCGGCAGCATGAAGAGCGCCAGCACGTTGTCGATTGCCATGATGGCGTTTGTCCAGAATGTGGAGATATGGAAGGTGTTTTCAAAAATAAAGGGGATGATCTGATCGTAGAATTGCCAGAAGGCACAAATGGACATAAAGGCAAATCCGATGAACATGGTGCGCTTGTAGTTGAGCCTCATTCTGTTTCCTCTTTTCCGCCGAAGGCTAAGGTTTTATAGATTTCTTTTATATTTTTGTAAATATGCGTGGGCTTGATCTCGCTTTTTTCCACGTCCTGCAGAGTACTTTCGCCGGAAAGGACAAGGGCGGCATCGATGCCTGCGCGGATGCCGCAGGCAATATCCGTATAAATGCGGTCGCCGATCACAATGGCGTCCTGCGGGGAATAGCCCGTGCGCTGCAGGGCAAGATAGACCATGTCGGGCTGCGGCTTGCCGATAAAGCGCGGCGTCCTGCCGGTTGCAGTTTCTAACATTTTGCAGATGCTTCCGCAGTCGGGTACATAGCCGTACCAGGTCGGGCAGACCCAATCCGGATTCGCGGCAATGAAATCCACGCCGCGCTCCAAAAGAATGCAGGCGTCCTCAAGCTTCTGGAAGGTCAGCTCCGTGTCAAAGCCGCAGAGCAGACAGTCGATATCCTCCTCCAAGCGATCCGTCACGCGGAATCCGGCCTCCAGCAGCTGACTGCGGAAGGCCGACGTGCCGAATCCGTAGAATTTCCGATCCGGACCATGCGCGTGCAGGTAGGAAATCATTGCGTCGACCGAGGTCAGATAGTCGTCGCGGCTCGTTTCAATGCCGAGGCGGCGCATTTTTTCTATGTATTTCTCCACGCTGCGGGAGGAGTTGTTGGTCAGAAACAGAGAACGGCCGCCGGAATCGCGGACATAATTGAGAAAATCAACAGTGCCGTCAAATAGATCCTCGTCCAGATAGATGGTTCCGTCCATGTCTAAAAGGAACAGCTTTTTGTCTTGCAGCTTGCCCATATGCAGTCTCCTTGCGTCAATTACCACTATTATACTCGATTCTTTGCGGTTTTGCACGAACTATTTTTGCGTATTTGACAAGTTTTCGATTATGAACTAAAATAATAAAAGAATTTATATTGCAGCGTCAGGAAAGGCATGGACAGTCTGTCTACTGCTGCGCTGCGTGATGTAAGCGTTTGTATAAGAGACAAAATTTTAAGGCATTCCGGGGAGGTGCGTGAGTATGGAACTGAATCTTTCGCCGGAG
Organism: uncultured Eubacteriales bacterium; assembly: GCA_902465435.1. Lineage (GTDB taxonomy): Bacteria > Bacillota > Clostridia > Oscillospirales > Oscillospiraceae > CABQNH01. The sequence continues at coordinate 11,085 of CABQNH010000008.1, forward strand.
CTGCCGCAGCGGCTGCTTGCGTGGTATGCGCAGTCGCATCGCGACCTGCCGTGGCGGCGCGATCGGGAGCCGTACCATATTTGGCTCTCTGAGATCATGCTCCAGCAGACGCGCGTCGAGGCGGTGCGCGGCTACTATGCACGCTTCCTGCAGCAGCTTCCGGATATTTCCGCCCTGGCGCAGGCGCCGGAGGAGCAGCTCCTGAAGCTTTGGGAAGGGCTTGGCTATTATTCGCGCGTGCGAAACCTGCAAAAAGCGGCAAAAATTCTTGTGGAGGAATACGGCGGTGCCTTTCCGGACGATCTTGCCCGGCTGCGCGCACTGCCGGGGATCGGCGACTATACGGCCGGTGCAATTGCGTCCATCTGCTTTGAACGCCCAACGCCTGCCGTGGACGGCAATGTGCTGCGCGTTGTGTCGCGGCTGACGGCCTGCAGCGAGCCGATCACGGCGATACCCACGAAGCGCGCGGTCACGGCGGCACTGGCGGCCGTCTATCCGCAGGAGGGCTGCGGACTGTTCACACAAAGCCTGATGGAGCTTGGCGCAACGGTATGTTTGCCGAACGGCGTGCCGAAATGTGCGCTTTGCCCTGTGAGGACGCTTTGCGAGGCCTGCCGAAGCGGAAGGCAGCAAAGTCTCCCGGTTCGCGGGGAAAAGCGGGCGCGCCGTCAGGAGCAGCGAAGCGTGCTGATCCTGCAGAGCGACGGGAGGCTTGCGCTGACACGGCGGCCGACGCGGGGGCTTTTAGCAGGCCTGTGGCAGCTGCCGGACACCGAGGGCGAACTGTCGGAGCAGCAGGCGATTGATCTTGCCGAGCAATGGGGCGTGCATGTGCGTCATTTGCTGAAAACGGTGGAAAAAACGCACATTTTCACGCATGTTCAGTGGAATATGAAGGGCTTTTATCTCTCCTGTACCGGACAGCCCGCGCAGTTTATCTGGGCAACGCGTGAGGAGCTGGCGGAAAAATACGCGCTTCCGACGGCATTTCGACAGTTTTTGGATTGATTCCTGTCGGGAAACGTGTATAATATAGCTATCATGGAACGAAGGAGGTACCAAAATGGACGAAAGAAAGAATGACTATCAGGAAGACGAGATCATCCATCTGGAATTTGACGACGGGGTAGCGTTTGACTGCGGCATCATGGGCGTTTTTGACTTTGAGGGCCGCGAATACATTGCGCTTGAGGCGCTCGACGGTTCGGAGGACGTATATCTTTACGGATATAAGGAGACAGAAGACGACTTTGAGCTGGAGGACATCGAGACGGAGGAGGAATTCGACCGTGTAACGGCGGAGTTCGAACGTCTGATGGACGAGCCGCTGTAAATCCGGAGGAAGCAGAAATCGACTGAGGTACAATCCCGGCGCGGGCGGCGCACGGGGTTGTATCTTTTTCTGCACATTTTCGGAAAATGGCTTCGCGCTGTTGCAAATGGATTCGCAAGTTTTCGTTGCAATTTGATATCTATGATGCTATAATTATATAATGATGAAAATCGGAATTTTTTGTTCAAATTTCATGGGATTTCCTGCCTTGCGCGGAGAAGCCTGAGGATGAATGAGGCGGACAAATTTGTCCGGAGGTAGAAATGGATCGGGAGCTACAGACCAACCTATACGTCGTTTCGCTTCTGCGAAGCGCGCTGACCGGCGAAAAGCCGCCGGAGAAGCCGGAAAACGTTGCATGGCGGGACGTTTTTCAGACGGCAAAAAAGCACAGCGTTTCCTGCCTTGCGCTCCATGCGGCCAAGGATCTGCAAGCCCTGCCGGAGCCGGAGGTTCTGAGCGAGTGGCAGCAGTTTTATGTCAAGAACGTGATTGCGGCGGAAAAGAAGGTCGTTTCCTATGACGAGCTGCGGCAGGCGCTGCTTGCCGGCGGATTCCGCTTTATGCCGCTCAAGGGCTGGATCCTGCGCGCGTATTATCCGCTGCCGGAGCTGCGCGAGATGTGCGACATCGATATTCTGATCGATTCGGGAGAGATCGAACGTCTGACCGCGCTGATGCAGTCGCAGGGGTTCCGGCTGAAAGAGATCATTACATACCATTACGGTTTTGAGAAGCCCTACCTCAGCGTGGAGCTGCATACCGGCCTGATGCCGCCGGAATACCATTATTACAACTACTATAAGAATCCGTGGCGGCTGCCGAAGCAGGTGGGCGACACCTCGGAATATCGCTTTTCCGACGAAGACTACTATGTTTTCATGCTGGCGCATTTTGCAAAGCACTATTTCAGCTCCGGCGGAGGCATCCGGTATATCACAGATCTTGCCGTATTTCTGCGCCGACGGGGGCAGACGCTTGACTGGACCTTCGTCCAGAAGCAGCTGAAGAAGCTGAAGCTGGTGAAATTTGACCGAACGGCACGCGCGCTTGCAGATGCATGGTTTGGCGGCAAGCCGCTGGACGCCGAGGCGGAGGAGATGCAGCGCTATCTGTTCCACGGCTGTACCTACGGAAGTCTGGAGAACTTTGAAGAGGGGGAGCTGCGGCGGCAGCTTCAGAATACGGATAGCCTGCTGCTTGCAAAGACGCGGGTCTTTCTTTCCAAGGCGTTTCTGCCGTATCGGCATATGTGCGGGATCTACCCGGTGCTGCGCCGCGTGCCGGTGCTTCTTCCGGCCTGCTGGCTGCACCGCTTTTTGAGGATCCTTTTTACCAAGCCCAAGAATATTCTGCGGCGGGTGCGGCAGGCGAAGAACACGCGGCTTTCCAAATAACGCAGGAGAAGTGAGAGATTTCGCACGCTAATTTATAGATAAGAGGGAAAACAACAGGTGGAAATTACAATTACGCAGGATTCCTTGAAAAAGGCGGTTCGGGTGCTGTGTCTGGTTGTGCTGGACATTCTGATCCTGGGGCTTGCTACGCTGCTCAGCCTTTTCGCGCGCTCTGATTTTTCGCGCGCGGCAGTGCATGGCGAGGCTTGGTATCTTTGGTTCCGGCAGTACGGCGCGGTATATCTGCTTTGCTACTGCATATTCGCGATCGCGATTTTTATCCCCTTGAAGCTTTACAGCAGCCTGTGGGAGTTTGCCGGCGTGCAGGAGCTGATCCATATCGTGTGCGCTGCGGCGATCCTTTTCGTCGTGCAGTTTATTCTGGTGCTGTGCGGGGTCGTTCGACTGCCGTACAGCTATCCGCTGCTCAACGCATTGTTCCTGACGGCTCTTTTGTGCGCGTCGCGCTTTGGCTATCGCCTTGTGCGAATTCTTCTGCGGCGGGAGCACACCGGAAAGCAGCTCAAGCGGCGGACGCTTCTGATCGGCGCGGGCAGCGCGGGTATGGTCGCTCTGCGGGAATTTCAGACGAGCGACCGCTCGCAGAACAATGTGGTCGGCGTTGTTGACGACGACAGCAGCAAGCAGGGGCTTTATATCCGCAATGTGCGGATTTTAGGAAACCGCTTTGACATTCCGCGTCTGGTGGAAAAGTACCGCATTGAGGAGATCGTGCTGGCAATTCCTGCCGCTACGGTGAAGGAGCGCCGCGATATTCTGGAAATCTGCCAGAGAACGCCCTGCAAGCTCAAAACGCTGCCCGGCATCTTCCAGCTCGCCAACGGCGAGGTCAATATTCAGCGTATTCGGGATGTGGACGTCACGGATCTGCTGGGGCGCGACAGCGTAAAGACGGATATGAGCGAAATTTCCGGCTATCTGCGCGGAAAGACCGTGCTGGTGACAGGCGGCGGCGGGTCAATCGGCAGCGAGCTGTGCAGGCAGATCGCAAAGTTTTCACCGCGCTGCCTTCTGATTTTTGATATTTACGAGAACAACGCCTATGACATTCAGCAGGAGCTGCACCGCAGCTATCCGGAGCTGAATTTGCAGGTGCGCATTGGCTCCGTGCGCGACACGGAGCGCGTGAATGCGCTCTTCCGGGAATTCCGGCCGCAGATCGTGTTTCATGCGGCGGCACATAAGCATGTGCCCTTGATGGAGGACAGCCCGAACGAGGCAATCAAGAACAATGTGTTCGGTACGCTGCATGTGGCAAAGGCGGCTGACCGCTTCGGCGCGGAAGCGTTCGTCCTGATCTCTACGGACAAGGCGGTCAATCCGACCAACGTGATGGGCGCCTCCAAACGTGTTTGTGAGATGATCATTCAGAGCATGGCCAATAAATCCAAGACGAAGTTTGTTGCCGTGCGGTTTGGAAATGTTCTGGGAAGCAACGGCAGCGTGATCCCGCTCTTTAAGCGGCAAATTGCGGAGGGCGGTCCGGTCACGGTGACGCATAAGGATATTATTCGCTATTTTATGACCATTCCCGAGGCGGTGCAGCTCGTTCTGCAGGCCAGCAGCTACGCGCAGCGCGGCGAAATCTTTGTGCTCGATATGGGCGAGCCTGTGCGGATCGACGATCTGGCGCGGAATATGATCCGCCTCTCCGGCTTTGAACCGGACGTCGATATCGAGATACGGTATACCGGCCTTCGCCCCGGCGAAAAGCTGTATGAGGAGATGCTGATGAAGGAAGAGGGGCTGCGCTCCACAGCAAACGAGCTGATCCACATCGGCAAGCCGCTGGATATTGACGAGGAAGCCTTCGCACACAATCTGGAGCGGCTGCACGCGGCCTGCGAGAGGAATGCCGCGGATATCCGGGAAATCATCCAAGAGATCGTGCCGACCTATCACCAGAATTGCAGGGAAATGGCAGCGGGGTACAGAGAATGACGCAGAGCGGAAAAAACATTGCCGAGCGGGAAAAGATCGGCGCGTACGGTGTTTACAACCGGGTGGTCAAGCGCGTGCTGGGCTTCATGCTGGCACTGCTGTTCCTCTTCATTTTGTGGCCGATCTATCTTATTTTAGCGATCGCAGTTGTCGTGGACTCGGGCTTCCCGGTTTTTTACCGCGCGGATCGCGGCGGTTATCATGGGAAGACCTTCCGCATTTTCAAATTCCGTTCCATGGTCAAAAACGCGGACAAGATCGGCGGCGGAACGACTGCGCTGAACGACAAGCGCATTACGCGGGTCGGCAATGTGCTGCGCAAGACCAAGCTGGACGAGTTTCCGCAGCTCTTCAATATTCTGAAGGGCGACATGGCCTTCATCGGCCCGCGGCCGGAGCTGCTGCGCTATACCGCGCAGTATCAGGGTGACGAGCTTCTGATCCATGAGGTGCGGCCGGGGATCACGGATTACAGCTCCATCGAGTTTATCAATCTGGATGAGATCGTCGGTGGAGAAAATGCCGATGAAATGTACGAAAAATACGTCCTGAAGCGCAAAAATGAGCTGCGGGTTCAATATGCGCGCACCGTGTCGTTCCGAACGGACTGCAAGCTGCTGTTCGTGACGATTTGGGATGTGCTGAAGAAGGCGTTTCGCTTTCTTTTCCGGAAAAAGGAGAATAAATAATGGAGTACATAACGCTGCGGAATTCCTCCCTGCGCGTTTCGCGACTGTGCATGGGCGGCTGCCCGATGGGCGGCTACGGCTGGGGCGAGGTGCAGCAGGAGCAGCTTCTTGCCGCCGTTCATACGGCGATCGACGCGGGGGTAACATTCTTTGATACGGCGGACACCTATGGCCTCGGGCAGTCGGAGCGGACGCTGGCGCAGGCGCTCGGCGGCAGGCGGAAGGACGTTGTGATCGCATCGAAATTCGGCGTGCGTGTGGAAAACGGAAGGACATTTTACGACAATTCGCCCGCATATATCGAGCGTGCGCTGCACGATAGTTTAGAGAGACTGCAAACGGATTATATCGACCTGTATCAGGTGCATTACCGCGACGGCGTGACGCCGCTGGAAGCGGTCGTTGAGAAGCTTGAAGCGTGCAAGCGTCAGGGGAGAATCCGTGCCTACGGCCTTTCCAATGTTTTTGAGAAGGATCTTGCGGAGCTGCGCGAATTTGCCGGATGCTTTACGAGCTTCCAGGATGAATACTCGCTGGCCTGCCGCAGTCATGAGGCGGATATCCGGACGCTGGCAGACGAATTGAAGCTGACGCCCATGACGTGGGGCAGCCTTGGTCAGGGAATTCTGACCGGAAAATACGACCGCAATTGCAGCTTTTCCGCCAATGATCGGAGAAGCCGCGCAATTTATGTGAATTTCCATGGCGAAAAGCTGGGAAAAAACCTGCGGATCGTGGAGGTCCTGCGTGAAACTGCTGAGGCGCACGCGACAACGCCCGCGGCGGCGGCGATCCGCTTTATTCTGGACTATTTGCCGCAGTCCGTCGTGCTCGTCGGCGCGAAGCGCCCGGAGCAGATCGCGGGCAACGTGGAGGCAATGCGCTTCTCGCTGGACGCGCAGGAGCTTGCGTCGCTGGAGCGGGTTTCCGGCGAGAATGCAGGAGAAGAACAGGAAAAAGCGTAAGGGCAATTTCGCGTCATTGAGCATCGACCTTTGCCGGATGGGGTTTATCGATCCATCGGCTTGAAAAGCTTGAAATACACCGGGGATTCCGGCATATTTCAAACCGTGATTCGGCAAAGGCGAGCTTGCTGAATGATTCGGTGCTGCCTTAAATCGGCGCTGCGGCGCGCCTGTGCTGCCGCGCCTTTCAAAGTAAAAAACCGGGAGATTTCCCGATTGCGGCGATGATGGGAGGGGTAAAACCATGACAAGTGAGCAAATGGCATGGAAAATCCGCAGACACGGCATTGAGATGACGCATCTGTCCGGCGGAAGCCACATTGCGTCCATTTTATCTGTGGCAGATATTCTGGCTGTTCTCTATACGGACGTTTTGCACGTCGATCCGCAGGATCCCAAGCTGGATACGCGCGACCGCTTTATTCTAAGCAAGGGACACGCGGGCGCGGCGGTTTATGCGGCGCTGGCGGAGCGGGGATTTTTTGACCCGGAGATCCTGAAAACGCATTATCAGGACGGCAGCCTGCTGTCCGGCCACGTTTCCCATAAGGGCGTGCCCGGCGTGGAGTTTTCCACCGGCTCGCTCGGCCACGGGCTTCCCGTCGCGGTCGGTATGGCTATGGCGGCGAAGCTGGACGGGAAAAAGCACAGAGTCTATGTCGTCCTCGGCGACGGCGAATGCGACGAAGGCTCGAACTGGGAGGCTGCGCTTTTTGCAAGCCACCACGAACTGAACAATTTAACGGTCATCGTCGACCACAATAAGATGCAGAGCCTTGACTTCTGCGATAACACGCTGCGGCTTTCTCCCTTCGCGGAGAAGTGGCGCGCGTTCGGTTTCCACGTCTGCGACATCGACGGCCACGACCACGCGGCGCTGCACGCGGCCTTTGACGAGGCAAAGCGGCAGGACGGACCGACCGTGATCCTTGCAAATACCGTGAAGGGAAAGGGAATTTCCTTCATGGAGTTTGATATCCTCTGGCATTACCGCTTCCCACATGACGGCTGGGAATATGACGACGCCGTCCGGGAGCTGCGGCAGGCCATGCCCGCCGGAATCACCGATCCTTACGAAAAGGAGGATGCACAATGAGAGGCCGCACGATTGCAACGCTTGTGGAGCTTGCCCAAAAGGATAAAAATGTCGTCCTCATTACGGGCGACCTCGGCTTCGGCGTCCTGAAGCCCTATTGGGAAGCGGTTCCCGACCAGTTCCTGAACGCCGGCATTGCCGAGCAGGCCATGACCGGGATCGCTGCAGGTATGGCGCGGGAAGGAAAGACTGTGTTTACCTATTCGATCGGTAATTTCCCGACGCTGCGCTGCTTGGAGCAGATTCGAAACGACTGCGCCTATCATGGCGGCGACGTTAAGATCATCTGCGTCGGCGGCGGCTTTGTATACGGCTCGCTGGGCATGAGCCATCATGCGACGGAGGACCTTTCCGTGATGCGCGCACTGCCGGATGTGACGGTGCTCGCACCGGGCGACGCGGACGAGGCGGAGGCCTGCGTCCGTGCAATGTACGAAACAAAGGGAACCTTTTATCTGCGCCTCGGGCGCGGCGGAGAAATGCAGATCCGCGAGCGGCCGGAGCCCTTTGCGATCGGCAGGGCGCTTCCGGTGTGCAGCGGTGAGCGTGTTGCAATTTTCTCGACCGGTGCGATTTACGACGAGGTGGACGGCGCGGCAAGGCGGCTGCGGGCGCGCGGCGTGAATCCTGCGATTTATACCTTCCCGACGGTCAAGCCGATTGACCGGGAGACGGTTCTGCGCTGCGCGCAGGATTTTGCATGGATCGTGACCGTGGAGGAAAATACCGTCGTAGGCGGCTTTGGCAGCGCGGTCGCGGAGGTTCTGGCTGAGGCGCCGAAGGGGGCAAGGCTGCTTCGCATCGGCCTGGAGGATACCTACTCCTGCATCGTCGGCTCGCAGAAATATCTGCGTGACCACTATGGCATGAGCGCGGAAAAAATTGCACAAAGAATCGAGGCTGCACTGCTGTGAGCAAAATTCTGATTCTTGCAAACGATTATAAGACGATCGCCAACTTTCGTATGGAGGTCGTGCAGGCGCTTCTTCAGGCGGGGCACGATGTGACGCTGTCGCTGCCGGAGGATTCCCGCAACCAGTGCTTCCTGAGCATGGGCTGCAAGGTCGTGAACACAGAGATTTCGCGCCACGGCACGAACCCAATCAAGGAGCTGCGCCTGCAGTCCGAATATCGGCGGCAAATCAAGGCATGCAGGCCGGACGTTGTTCTGACCTATACGGTCAAGCCGAATATTTACGGCAGCATGGCGGCGGAAAAGCTGCATGTTCCCGTTATCAACAATGTGACGGGGCTTGGCAGCGTCCTGCAGAAGGATGGGCTGATGAAAAAGCTGATGCTCGCCCTGCAGAAGCGCGCCTATCGCCGGTCGGTCTGCGTATTTTTCCAAAATGAAGGCAATCTGCAAACATTTCGTGAGCTGGGCGTTGTCGGGGCGCAGGCGGCGCTTCTGCCCGGCTCCGGCGTCAATCTTACGCTGCACAGCTTCTGTGCCTATCCTTCGGAGCGGGAGCATGTGGACTTTATCATTGTATCGCGGCTGCGGAAGGATAAGGGCTTTGACGAATTCTTTGCCATGGTCGAGCGCGTTGTGCCGCACTGCCCAAAGGCGCGGTTCCACATTGTCGGCTGGGTGGAGGAGGAGCGGTATCGCCAGACGCTGAAACGGTATGAAGGCTCAGAACGCGTCATTTACCACGGCGAGACAACGCAGAGCGAGGTACATACGCTCCTGACCCAAGCCCATTGCCTGATCCATCCGTCCTATCATGAGGGAATGGCAAACGTGCTGATGGAGGCCGCTGCCGCGGGCCGTCCCTGCCTTGCAAGCGACATACCCGGCTGCAGGGAGGCCATTGAGAACGGCGTGACGGGCTACACCTTCGCGGCGCAGGATGCGGACGCCCTGACGTCTGCAGTCGAACGTTTCCTTGCCCAGAGCGAGGAAGTGCACGCGGCCATGGGACGCGCCGGTCGTGAAAAAATGGAGCGGGAATTTGACCGGGAACTGGTCATACAAAGATATTTGAAAGAAATCGAGGCGGTAACTGCTGCCGAAGTGGGGGTATCCTAATATGTCGATCTATGAAAAACTGCTTGCGCATGAAACAAAGCTGTCCTTAGTTGGCCTTGGCTATGTCGGAATGCCGATCGCCGTTGCCTTTTCCAAGAAAATTGATGTGGTCGGCTATGACCTGAACGCTGCAAAAATCGAACTGTACCGTTCGGGCGTTGACCCGACGAAGGAGGTCGGCAACGAAGCCATTCGCGCCTGCAAGGTGGACTTTACGGCGGACGAGACGCGTCTGCGCGAGGCACAATTCCATATCGTCGCCGTTCCGACGCCGGTCAACGACGACCACACCCCCGACCTGACGCCGGTGGAGGGCGCGAGCACAATTCTTGGCCGCAACCTGACGAAGGGCAGTATTGTCGTGTTCGAATCCACGGTGTATCCCGGCGTGACGGAGGAGATCTGTGTTCCGATCCTGGAGCGGGAATCCGGCCTGAAGTGCGGCGTGGATTTCAAGATCGGCTATTCGCCGGAGCGCATCAACCCCGGTGATAAGGTGCACCGTTTAGAGACGATTACGAAGATCGTCTCCGGCATGGATGCGGAGACGCTCGACGAGGTCGCGAAGGTCTATGAGCTGGTCGTCGCGGCGGGCGTTCACCGTGCGGAGTCCATTCAGGTCGCCGAGGCGGCGAAGGTCATTGAAAACAGCCAGCGCGATATCAATATTGCCTTTATGAACGAGCTTTCCATTATTTTTAACAAAATGGGCATTGATACGCAGTCTGTGCTGCGCGCAGCCGGGACGAAATGGAACTTCCTTAAATTTTATCCGGGCCTTGTCGGCGGCCACTGCATTGGCGTCGATCCGTATTACCTGACCTATAAGGCGGAACAGCTCGGCTATCACAGCCAGATCATTCTTTCCGGCCGCCGGATCAACGACGATATGGGGAAATACTGCGCGGAAAATCTGGTCAAAAAGCTGATTGCGGCAGATATTCCTGTGAAGGGGGCAAAGGTCGCGATTTTGGGCTTTACCTTCAAGGAGAACTGCCCGGATACGCGCAATACAAAAATCATTGACATTTATAAGGAACTGCGGGAATACGGCATTACGCCCGTCATTGCGGATCCTGCGGCTGACGCGGCGGAGGCAAAGCGCCTTTACGGTGTAGAGTTTGTGGCTTTGTCTGAGATTCGGGAGATGGACGCGGTCATTCTTGCGGTTGCGCACGAGCAATTCAAAGCCTTGACGGCGGAGGACTTTGCGGCAATGTTCAAGCCGCAGGGAAAGCGAGTCCTGCTCGATCTCAAGGGACTTTTGAGCCGCGAGGCATATGAAGCGGCAGGCTATTACTACTGGAGGCTGTAACCATGGGGTATTCTGAACTGCACTTTCCGAAGGAAACGGTGTTTTTAGTTACGGGCGGCGCGGGCTTCATCGGCTCGAACCTCTGCGAGGCGATTTTAAATATGGGCTGCAAGGTACGCTGTCTGGACGATTTGTCCACGGGAAAGGTACAGAACGTCGAGGCCTTCCGCGAAAATGAGAACTATACCTTCCTTCGCGGCGATATTAAGGATTTGGACACCTGCCTGCGTGCCTGCGAGGGCGTGGACTATGTGCTCAATCAGGCTGCCTGGGGCAGCGTTCCGCGCTCCATTGAGATGCCGCTTTTCTACTGCGCCAACAATATTCAGGGCACGCTCAACATGATGGAGGCCGCCCGGCAGAATGGGGTAAAGCGCTTCGTATATGCATCCAGCTCCTCCGTTTACGGCGACGAGCCTGCGCTTCCGAAAAAGGAGGGCATCGAGGGAAATCTTCTTTCGCCCTACGCGCTGACCAAGCGATGCGATGAGGAGTGGGCAAAGCAGTATAAGCGGCATTACGGACTGGAAACCGTCGGCCTGCGCTATTTCAACGTGTTCGGCAGACGGCAAAATCCGGACGGCGCGTATGCGGCGGTTATTCCGAAATTCTTGAAGCAGCTTCTGGCTGGCGAGCGCCCGACCATCCACGGCGACGGCAGACAGAGCCGCGACTTTACTTATATCGAGAACGTGATCGAGGCCAACCTGAAGGCCTGCACGGCCCCGAAGGAAGCGACGGGCGAGGCTTATAACATTGCCTACGGCGGCAGGGAATACCTGATCGACATCTATTACGGCCTTACCAAGGCGCTCGGTGTGGATGTAGAGCCGATTTTCGGACCGGAGCGTCCCGGTGACATCAAGCATTCCAACGCAGATATCAGCAAGGCGAGAAGGCTCCTTGGCTACGACCCGGATTGGAGCTTTGAGCGCGGCATTCAGGCTGCAATTGCGTGGTATAAGGAGAATCTGTAATGAAAAAGGTCGGCTTTCCCATCGGGCACAAAGAAAACGAGCATCGGCGCGCATTGATTCCCGAGGATATTTCCCGCATTCGCAACAAGGACTGCCTGATTTTTGAGACAGGCTACGGCGATGTGCTGGGATATAGCGATGAGGATTACCGGAAAGCCGGCGCGGAGGTTGCGGATCGAGAGACGGTCCTCAGGCAGGAAATTCTGTGCGACCCAAAGATCGGCGACGCGGAATATCTCAAGGATATGCACGGACAGACGGCCTTCGGTTGGCTTCACGCTGTGCAGAATCGCGATATTACGGACACGTTCCTTCGCAACGGCCTGACCGGCTATGCGTGGGAGGATATGTTCGATACAGGGCGGCATTGCTTCTGGCGGAACAACGAGATCGCCGGAGAGGCGGCGGTGCTTCATGCCTTCCAGTGCTATGCGAAAATGCCCTATCACACAAAGGTTGCGCTGGTTGGACGCGGCAATGTTGCAAGCGGCGCGCTGCGAATTCTGACGCTGCTTGGCGCGGATGTTACCGTATTCAGCCGTCGCACGGAGGCGCTGCTTCGCAAGGAACTGCCTCAATTTGACGTTGTGGTGAATGCGGTGCTGTGGGATGTTTCCCGCAAGGATCACCTGATTTTCCGCGAGGATCTTAAGCGCATGAAGCCGGGCGCCATGATCGTGGACATCAGCTGCGACCGCTGCGGCGGGATCGAGAGCAGCATTCCAACTACCATTGAGAATCCAACTTACGTTGAGGACGGCGTCCTGCATTATGTGGTCGACCATACGCCGTCGCTGTTCTATAAGACCGCGTCGATAGATATTTCAAAGGAGACCGCGAAGTATCTGGATGATCTGATCGAGGAAAAGCCGTGTCCCGTGTTAGAGCACGCGCTTGCGATCCGGGACGGAAAAATTGTGGACGAGCGCATCCGGCAATTCCAGGGAAGATAAGAGAGAATACCCTGCGCGAACAGGGCGCGTGCTGCCCGGGAGGAAGGACGCGGTTCCGCCGCCGATGCGCCGCGCCGCAGGAGGAACACGAAGAGGGATAAAGCATGGGATTGATGTCAATTTATAATCGCAGCCCGATTTTTTTACAGAACCTTTTCACAACGGCGCAAGGACTGATTTATAAGCGGGAACGCTACGGAAAGGTGTACCGGAGGGCGGTAAAGGAGTATAGCAGCCGCGCCGGTGCGTCCTATGAGACGCTTTGCGCGTACCAGAATGAGCGGGTATCGGAGCTTGTGCGGTTTGCGGCGGAAAATACGGATTTCTATCGGCAATTCTATAAAAACATCCGCGTGGAGGATATCCGGACAGTGGATGACTTGAAAAAGCTTCCAGTGCTTCCGAAGGAAACCGTTCGGAAAAATATCGGTGCGATGTATTCCAAGGCGCCGGGAAAGCGCCTGAAAACCTCGACCAGCGGAACGACCGGAACATCCCTGAACTTTAGCTGGCTGCAATCCGATATGCAGCGCAGAATGGCGTATTTGGACGCCTTCAAGATGCAGCATGGCTTCCTCCCGATGAAAATGAAGCGCGCAAGCTTTAATTCGTCGAAGATCGTGCCGCCGAATCAAAAGAAAAAGGTGTTCTGGCGAACGAACTGGGCAATTAAGCAGAGAATTTATTCCGGCTATCACTGCAAGGGAGACAATATCCCTTATTATGTTGAAAATCTCAATCGTTTCCGGCCAGAGGCAATTGACGGCTATCCTTCGGCGATTTATGAGGTCGCGCGCTATATCCTGAAGCATCATATTACGCTGCGCTTTCAGCCGATTGCGGTTTTCCCGACCGCGGAAACGCTGCTGCCGCATTACAAGGAGACGATTGAAAAGGCATTTCGGTGTCCGTGTCGGGATCAGTACGCTTCCAGTGAGGGCGCGCCCTTTATTACGGAGTGCCGCTGCGGAAGGCTGCATTACTGCATGGATACCGGCGTGATTGAGTTCGGCGATGACGGCAATATGATCGTGACCTGCTTTGAATCGCATGGAACGCCACTCATCCGCTATGAGATCGGCGACCGTGCATTTCTCGCGCAAGAGCAGCGCTGCGAATGCGGCAGCAGCATGCCGGTTGTCGAGCAGATCGAGGGCAGAAATCTGGATTATATTCAATCAAAGTCCAACGGCAGATTCACATCGATCTATATGTCTCTCGTCAGTGCGGAGTTTGCAAACTGCATGAAGAAAATGCAGTTTGTTCAAAATGATCTGGACAGCGTGGATGTGTATCTTGCGACGGATGACGCTTATCGGGAAAGCATGAATCAGATCATTCTGGACAAGCTGCACTATTCTCTGGGAGCGGATATGGAGATCCGAATTCACGTTGTGGAGGAGATCCCAAAGGATGCAAGCGGTAAGTTCCGACTGATTATAAACAAAACGGTCTGAAAACGCTGCGGCGTTCTACCGCAGGATCATAAAAGCTTGGAGTAATTACGCAATGAAAATGAACACCGGAAGTATTTCTGTGATCATGGGGATCTATAATTGCGCGGACACACTGCCGCAGGCGATCGATTCCATTCTGGCGCAGACGTATTCAAACTGGGAGCTGATTCTGTGCGATGACTGCTCAACGGATGACACCTATGCCGTTGCGAAGCGCTATGCGGAGAAATACCCGCAGAAGATCAAGCTGCTGAAGAATTCAGAGAATTCCCGGCTGGCGTATACGCTGAACCACTGCCTTGCGGCGGCGTCCGGGGAGCTGATTGCCCGCATGGACGGCGATGATTATTGTGCACCCGACCGTTTTGAAAAGCAGGTGCGCTTTTTGCGGGAGCACCCGGAGTATGATCTTGTCGGCACGTCGATGCGGCGCTTCTCGGGCGACGAACTGCACGACGTGGTCTATAAGCCGGAGCAGGTAGACAAATACAGCATGAGGAGCATCGTGCCGTTTAACCATGCGACGATTTTAACCTATCGCGCGGTTTATGACCAACTGAACGGCTATACGGTTTCCGAGCGGACGAAGCGTGCGCAGGATTATGATCTCTGGTTTCGCTTCTTTCATGCGGGCTTTCGCGGCTGCAATCTGCGTGAGCCGCTGTACTTCGTGCGCGAGGACATGAATGCGATCCGGCGCAGAACCTTCCGGGTACGATGGAACGCATATAAGACGACGCGGATCGGCTTTCGTCTGCTGGGCTTCCCGGGACGCTGGCTGATAAAACCGTTTTTTATGGTGTTTGCGAAGTCTGTCGTCCCATACCGCGTGATTTATCTTTACCGTAAACTACAGGAGCGGAGGCACAATGTTTAGTCCCACCATCGGCATGCGGCCGTATTACCTGATCCTATTGATCGTCAGCGTTTTGTGTGTCTGCGCCTCTATCGCAATGCAGCCGCAGGAGCTGCCGCGCCGAGGACAAGCGGCGCGCTATCGCGGCATTACAAAGCTCTGGCTTTTCTCTATTATTGCGACGCTTGCAATTACGTCCGGCCTGCGTTATTATGTCGGAACGGACTATTACGCCTACTATAACGGCCTGAATTCCTACGGAAAAGCGCTGAAAAGATCCCTGCTTGCATTGAACGAGCCGATGCTTCCGCTGATTGCAACAACGCTTTGTCTGTTTACCTCGGACGGTGCGTGGTTCGTTATGGCGTGCGCCGTTCTCACCATGTGTCTGCTGCTGGTCCCGCAGTATAAGTATAGCAGCAGCTTCCTGTTCTCGACGCTGCTGTTTATCCTTGTCGGCAATTGGCACGGTTCCTTCAACGGCGTGCGGCAGTTTTTGGCGGCGGCTATTGTTTTTGCGGGACATCGGTATATCTTTGAGCGGAATTTCAAAAAGTATGCCCTTGTTGTCTTTCTGGCATTCTGCACCCATCGCTCTGCCATTGTTATGATCGTTCCGTATTTTATTCTGAACAACCGCCTGTCGGTTAAGAATATTCTGCTTTTGGTTGGCGGAACAATGCTGCTTTCGGCGAACTATGACACGGTTTTTAAGTTCATCGGCTTCCTGAAGGAGACCGATATGGCGATCGGGGATCAGGGCTATTATGCAAAGTCTGTAAACATCCTCCGTGTTTTAGTTGCCTGTGCGCCTGCCATACTCTGCTTTGTGCTGTATTTTAACACCAAGGTCACGAGTGAGGATGCTTTTTATATTAACGCGCTGATCATGAACGGCGCGGCGATGATCGCAACGTCAAACAGCGCTTACCTGGCGCGCCTCGGCATCTATACGAACGTGTTTACGCCGCTGGCCATGGCGAAGCTGATCCGAAAGGATAACCGCGCAGTGCAGACGTTTCTTCGGATCGGAATTGTTGCGCTGTATTACGTCTATTGGTATACGGAAGTGAGTAAGAGTTCGTCCTTGCGATATTTCCACTGGATTTGGGAGAGAAGCTGATATGGGAATGCTTGGTGCATTGAGGAAGTCGCCGGTCGGCACGCTTGCCCGGCGGGAATACTGGCGCTGGCGCGGGCAGCGGGAAATGCGGCGCTATGACGATTATACTTTTATCTGCAAAAAATACCGTGCGCTGGGACGCGAGCTGAATCTCGCCGATCCGCAGCGCTATACGGAAAAGCTGCAATGGCTGAAGCTGTTCTGGCGGGACGACTTGGCGCGCGTCTGCTCGGATAAGTATGAGGTTCGCGCCTATTTGGAGCAGCTGGGCTATGGCGAGCTGCTCAACGAGCTGATCGCGGTTTATGACCGCGCAGAGGATGTGGATCCTGCTGTGCTGCCGGAGCAGTTCGTTCTGAAGGCCGCGCACGGAAGCGGGTGGAACCTGATCGTGCGGGACAAATCCAAGGTCAACTGGTTCTGGTGGAAGAAAATCATGAAAAGCTGGATGAAGCAGAATCTTTACTGGTTTGGCCGCGAATGGAATTATGAGAATCAAAAGCCGCGTATTATCGTGGAAAAGTATTTGGAGGACGATTCCGGCGAGCTGCGGGATTTTAAAATCTTCTGCTTCCACGGAGAGCCGGGCTATATCCAGATCGATGAAAACCGGGCGACGAACCACAAGCGAATTTATGTAGACTGTGCGGGAAAGCTGCTGCCTATGTCGGATAGTCAGGCGCACAGCACGGAGCTTACCATGCACTTTGGAGATACGCAGCGCCAAATGATCGAATTGGCGCGGGAGCTGAGCAAGCCGTTCCCGAGCGTGCGCGTGGATTTCTATGAGTGCGGCGGAAAGATTTACTTTGGGGAGCTTACCTTTTTTGACGGAAGCGGCTTCTATAATTTTCAACCGGATGAATGGGATTACAAGGTCGGTGCGAAGCTGACGCTGCCGACGCCGAACTATAATCTGGAGCTTTACCAAACACTGAGAGGAAAGAAAACAGCATGTCAGTCACAATGAAACAATTTCATCGTGTTCGCTCTGTCGGTGTGCAGTGGGACGATTTGCTGCGGGATAGAACAGATGCCTCCGCCTATGTGCAGAGACGCTTTCAGCAGCTGTATGAGCGCTGCGAAGCGTTAAAGCGAAGAAAGCTCGGTCAGCATACCGTGATTTTTGCCTTCTACGATGACGGGCGTCCCATTGGGCTCCTCCCTTTGAAATACAGCGGCAGGCGCGGCAGCCGTACCTACCGCTTTTTAGCAGACAGAACGATTATCGGCGAGCTGGACGGCATTTTTTCGGAGGATCTGAGCGACGCACAGCTCTCGGCCTGCATGGAGCTGCTTCGGGAAGAACTGCATGACAGCAAGCTTGTTTTGAATAAGCTTTCCGAGAAGAGTAGACTCTATCGCACCTTTCTGGATGCTGGAGAGAAAAGCGCAGTCGTATGTGTGAACATTCCGTTTCCGGATGGCTATGATGCCTATTACCATGCCCTGCGTAAAAGCGTCCGGCAGAATATCCGGACAGCCTATAACCGAATGCACACCGACGGGAAGGAATTCACGTTCGAGATGATTTGCGGTAGGCCGCTTCCTTCCAAGCTGAAGCAGAAGCTTCAGGAGGTACACAGCGTTCGCTGTGCGGAGATGGGCTGCGGAAGACGCCGCGAGCAGACGAAGCTTCGCCTGCTCTTTAACAGAGTGCGCAGCCGATTCGATAGCATAGAACGCGGAACAGATTGTCTGCCGAACAGCTGCTGCGCAATCGTCCGGATCGACGGCGAAGTTGCGGCCTATCTGCGCGGCTTTACGACGGAATCGACGCTGGTTGTGCCGCAGCTTGCGATTTCCAGCGAGTTTGCGCGGTATAGCCCGGGCGTTTTGCTGATCAACGAGACAATCACACGCCTCTCGGCAGAGGACACTATTCGAAACCTTGACTTATCTACCGGGGACGAGGGCTATAAACTTTCCATGGGAGGAGGACGCTACAATTTGTGGGAGATTACAGTTTCCCTGTAGCGAAAAGATAGATGGGGCTGTATCGATCGCTTTCCGGGAGCCTTCGCCGTCTGGAAGGCAGCTTGGAGCACAAAAAGATCCGCTTTTCCGAGCAAAGAGCAATCCGCAGAAAACGTCCGATTTTTCGGGACGTAAGCTGGTCGGAGGAACAAAAGGCACAATATACGACCTTCTGGCGTGCGCATTACGGACGGGATTTCCCTTCGGACTGGCACCGACTGTATGAAAGCATGAACGGGCGCTTCGATGTGCAGTATTTTCCGGAAATCCTTTATACCGCAGAGCTGGAGCGAAGGCTGAACCCGGACAACTACTGCGAGGTGCTCAGCGACAAAAATCTTTTGGATTTGCTGACGGCGGCCGTGCCCCAGGTACGCGCGCCGAAAACATATTTTGGCTGCGCGAACGGGAGCTTTTTCACCGGAACGCATGAACTGCTTTCCCGCGCGCAAATGCTCACGGCGCTCAGGGACATCGGCGACGCCGTCGTGAAGCCGACGGTTGATACCGGCTCCGGCAAGGGCGTGGAGGTCGTGCGCTTCCATGACGGCGTCGATGAGAAAAGCGGCCGCTCGCTGGAAGCGCTGCTTGCGCACTGCGGGCGGAATTTCGTCATTCAGGAGAAGATCCAGCCCTGTGAGCAGCTGCGGCAGCTTGCGCCGTCCTGTGTCAGTACGATTCGGCTGATCACCTATCTTGCAAAGAATCAGGTGTTTCATGCACAGCTGGTTTTGCGCGTTGGAACGGGAAAATCCGCAGTGGATAACATTCATGCGGGCGGTCTCTGCATTGGCGTGAGAGACGACGGCCAACTCAAAAAGCGTGCCTATCGACTTGGCTACGGGGACTGCTGCGAGATATTCGAAGCGCACCCGGACAGCGGCCTACGCTTTTCGGAAATCACGCTTCCCAAAATTCCGGAAATGATCGAAGCGGCGCACAGACTGCACAGCCAAATCCCGCAGTTGGGGATCATTTCATGGGATTTTACGGTGGACAGGGAGGAAAATGTGGTCCTCATTGAGGTGAACTGCAAGGATCAGAGTGTTTGGTTCCCGCAGATCGTAAATGAGGGGGCCTTGTTCGGAGACAACACGGCCGATATGCTGCATCTGATTGCAAAGGAGGCAAAGAAATGAGCGCACTGCGAATTCTGCATGTCGTCGGAACGATGGATTTCGGCGGGGTCGAGACGCTGCTGATGACCATTTATCGACAGCTCGACCGGGAAAAAATACAATTTGATTTCCTTTGCCATAACACGACGGATTGCAAATTTACAGAAGAAATCCGGACGCTGGGCGGCAGAATGTATATGGTGAACGGGCCGCGTCACGTCGGCTTCCGCGGCTATGGAAGGGAGCTGTATACCTTTTTTAAGGCGCATCCGGAATATACGATCGTACACTGCCACAAGAGCGACAACAATGGCTTGATCCTGAAGCAGGCCAAGCGGGCCGGTGTTCCGCACCGGATTTCCCACTGCCATATTGCCGATTGCACCTATCCGTTCCCGATGTCCGTGCTGGTCGCGTATATGCGCGCGCTGAACCGCCGCTGCCTGACGGAGCGCTTTGCGTGTTCCGTGGACGCCGGAGAGTACCTGTTCGGGAAAAACGCCGAATTCACGGTACTGCCGAATGCAATCTCCACGGAGCAGTTTACGTTCTCACAGGAAAAGCGTACTGCCTGCAGAGCGGCTCTGGGGCTATCGGACGATACGCTGTGCATCGGTCACGTCGGACGGTTTGCAGAGCAAAAGAACCATCGCTTTCTTCTGGAGGTTTTTGCAAGCCTGCATGAAGCACATCCCAACACTAGGCTGCTGCTGCTCGGCGGCGGCGGGCTGGAAAAGCCGATTCGGGAAAAAACCGCAGCACTCGGACTGGAGGACAGCGTGATTTTCGGCGGTCTGCATTCCGATCTGAGTGGATTTTATGCCGCGATGGATCTGTTCCTTTTCCCCTCCCTTTTTGAGGGATTGGGCATCGTGGCGGTTGAGGCACAGTGCAGCGGCTTGCCGGTCGTTGCTTCGGAAAATGTGCCGCACGAGGCCAAGGTCGTGGATACCATGCAGTTTTTGCCGCTTGATGCGCCGGTTTCCCAGTGGGCGGAGACGGTTTATGCGGCGGCAAGCGCAGAAAATGACCATCGTGCCGCGGCGGCGGAGACGGTTGCAAAGAGCATGTTCAATATTCAGACAATGGCCGCTTTTTTGCAGGATTACTATTTGAAGCTGTAGGAGGTTGCCGTGCCGAAGCTTTCTATTGTCGTTCCGGTTTATAATACGGAACAGTTTTTGCCGGCTTGCATCGAGAGCATTCTTTGCAGCCAGTTTGCGGATTTTGAGCTGCTGCTTGTGGACAATGCCTCGACGGACGGCTCCTGCGAGATCTGTGAGCGCTATGCGCAGCGGGATCGCAGGATCCGAATCCTGACACAAAGAACGCCGGGTGTCAGCGCAGCGAGAAATTGCGGCATTGCTGCGGCCGAGGGGGAATTCATCGGCTTTGTGGACAGCGATGACACCGTAGAAACGAACCTGTTTTCCGAGCTGATCGACCTGTACGATACCGAGGATACCGTGCTTTCCTGCGTCGGCGTTTTTGTAGATGCGGAGGGAAAGCCGCCGGCGCCGCAGAATGCGGATGGAAAAAGCTATCGCCTGACTGCGGCGGAGGCGGCAGCCTTCCTGCTGTCGGGAAAATACTACAAGGGCTTTTTGCCCAACAAGCTGTTTCGCAGCAGCGTGATTAAAAAATACAGACTCCGCCTTGCACAGGACATTGCCTACTGTGAGGACGTTTTGTTTGTGGCGGCGTATTTACAGGCCGCTGCGGGAAGCGTGCATTATCATGCCGTCCCGCTTTACCACTATCATATTCATGGAAGCAACGTGTCGGAAAACGGCTTTTCGCCGCGAATGCTGAGCGGGCTGACGGCCTTTTCGCGCGTAGAGGAGATCGCTGCGCAGAGCTGGCCGGAGCTTGTCCCGGAGGTTAGGGCCTCACAGGCGGGTATGGGCATTTACGCGCTGCGCTCCATTGCGCGCAGCGGTGCGGGAGCAGAGCATATCCCCATGCTGGGCGGCGTGGTGCGGAAGAACAGGACTGCGTATCTTGCATCGAGGGACACCGGCCGGAAGGCCAAGCTCCTTTGCAGGCTGTGCTGCCTTTCACCCAGACTTTTTGTGGGAATTGCAGCACATCTTTGAGAGATCGTGAATTGGAGAAGCAATGAAAAAGGTTGGAATCGTAACGCTGAACGGCGGAACAAATTATGGAAATAAGCTGCAGAATTACGCTCTGCAGGCGGTACTGCTTTCTCTGGGATATGAGCCGCTGACGCTGCAGAACCGAGTGACGAAGGGGATCGGCGTCGGCGCGCAGGACACTGCGGCGCCGACCGGGTGGAAACGGTATCGTTACGCGGCGCGCTGCCGCCTGCATTATCGCTTCCACCTGAAAAACACAAAGACCGGCCTGATTACGGACGGTCTATACGCCTTGGTGCACCGCGCGGAGATCCGCCGCGCGCAGCAAAAGAGAATGGATGCCTTTGCCGCATTTGAGCGGGAGAGCCTGCGCTTTGCACCGGAAGCCATAGAGGATGAGGCGGCAAGCGGTCTGAATCTGGAGTCGTATGGCGCGTTTATTTCCGGTAGCGATCAGGTTTTTAACCCGACCTATCGCTTTACGTCCGGCGTGAGCTTTCTGCAGTTTGCGCCAATGGAAAAGCGTATTGCATATGCGCCGAGCTTTGGTGTTGCGGAGATCCCGCAGACACTTGCGGCGCAGTATGCCGCATGGCTTTCCTCCTTTGCGGCGCTTTCCGTGCGCGAGGAGCAGGGTGCGCGTCTGATTGCGCAGCTCTGCGGCAGACAAGCGCCGGTCGTCGCAGATCCAACCATGCTGCTTTCTGCGGCGCAGTGGCGGGAGTTTGCGAGAAAACCGGAGAATGTACCGCAGAAGCGGTATGTACTGACCTACTTTTTGGGAGATATCGACCGCCGCTATTGGAAGGCGATCTGTGCACTGGCGGAGAAACGCGGCTGCGAAATCGTGAATTTGTTAGATATCAAGCAGCCGCAGTATTACACCGCCGATCCGCGCGCCTTTGTGTATCTCATCGAGCATGCAGAGTATGTGTGCACGGACTCCTACCACGGAACCGTTTTCGCGGCGATGCTGGAGCGACCGTTTACGGTCTTTGAGCGTATGGACGAGGACGGAAACATGACCTCGCGCTTTCAAACGCTTTTTCATGAGCTGGGACTTCGGGAGCGGATTTTTTGCGGCCATGCAGATTTTGGCGAGCTGCCGCCGTATGCGATCCGGGAGAAGCTGGATGCGCTGCGGAGGGAGAGCCTGTGCTATTTGCAGCAGGCACTTGCGAGAAGCGCGCAGAAAGGAACAAAGACAGAATGACGGATCCCCGACACTGCACCGGCTGCTCAGCCTGCGCGGCAATTTGCCCAAGGGGCTGCATTACCATGCAGCCGGACGCGCAGGGCTTTTCTAAGCCGGTCAGGAAAAGCGAAAATTGCACGGACTGCGGTCTGTGTGAAAAAATATGCCCGGTGCTTCATGAGCCGGACAGAAAAGAGACAGAAAAGATCTACGCGGCCTATGCCAAGAGCGAGGCACTGCGCAATGACAGCTCCTCCGGCGGCGTGTTCGGCGTTTTGGCGCAGCAGGTTCTGGCGGAGGGCGGCGTGGTGTTCGGCGCGTACATGAACGAAGCGCGGCAGGTCGTGCACGGCATGGCGCAAAGCAGTGAGGAGCTGGCTGCGCTGCGCGGCTCAAAATATGTGCAGAGCGCGCTGGGCGACTGCTTTGCGCAGGTTAAGTCGCAGCTTTCGGCCGGACGCACAGTCCTCTTCTCGGGAACACCGTGCCAGATCGCCGGCCTGACCCGCTATTTGGGAAAGCCCTATGATAACCTGCTTACTGTGGATCTGATTTGTCACGGTGTGCCCTCGCCGATGGTCTGGCGGGAGTACCTTGCCTGCCGCGAGAAGGACGCGGGGGCAAGGGCGGTCGGCGCGTCGTTTCGCGATAAAGTCCAAGGCTGGAACTGCTTTTCCATGAAGCTCCGCTTTGCAAATGGGAGACAGTACGCAAAAAGTCTGCATGAGGACAGCTATCTGCGGGGGTTTTTGGCGAATTTGTTCCTGAACGACGCCTGCTCCGATTGCCGCTTCAAGGGTACGTCACGCTGCGGTGATGTGACGCTGGCGGATTTTTGGGGCGTGGAGAAAATGCTGCCCGCGTTGAAGGATGACAAGGGCGTTTCTTTGCTGCTGGTTCGCAGCGCGGCGGCTGCGCGGCTGCTGCGCTCGTGTAAGGAGCGATTGCACATTTTGGAGGTTCCCATGGAGGAAGCGCTGCAATGCAATACGGCGGCGACGCATTCCGTGCAGCCGCACCGGAATCGTGCGCGTTTCTTTGCGGGGCTTTCCGCGGGAAAATCCTTTGACAGGCTGACGGAGTCCTGCCTGCGGCGTCCGTTCTACCGCCGCGTCCTATCAAAAATGAAGCGTTTGCTCAGGGGGAAACAATGAAAAGCATTTCAAACAGCAACCAGCGCAAGCTCGGCGTTGTGTTATCCTATTTATCGGTATGTCTGTCTACGGTACTGTCGCTTGTGTATACGCCGATTCTTTTGCGCAAGCTGGGACAGGAGGAATACGGCGTTTACACGCTGGTCGCCTCCACGGTGGCCTACCTGTCTCTTTTGAGTCTGGGATTCGGAAGCGCCTATGTGCGGTTTTATTCCCGCTTTGCAGCGAGGAAGGATCAGGAGGGAGAACGCCGCCTGAACGGCATGTATCTTCTGCTGTTTTCCGTAATGGGTGTGGCCGCACTGATCCTGGGCATGATTCTTGCCATGAATGTGGACAAGCTGTTCAAGGCACTGACGCCGGACGAGCTGGCACTGGCAGAGCGTTTGTTCATCATTTTGGTTATCAGCACGGCGGTGTCATTTCCGCTGAGCGTATTTGACTCGATTATTACAGCACATGAGAAGTTCATTTTCCTGAAGCTGCTGATCATGCTTCGCCGCGTTTTGAATCCCTGCCTTGTGCTGCTGCTCCTTCTTTTGGGCTATCATTCGGAAGCACTTGTTATGGTGAATCTTTTCCTGACGCTTGTAACCGGCGCAGCCTCTGTGTATTATGTTCTGCGCGTTCTTCGGGCGGGGTTTGATTTCCGCTCCATGGACTTCAAGCTGATTCGGGAGATGGGCGGTTATTCCTTCTATGTGTTCCTTATTATGATCGCAGACCAGATCAGCTGGAATGTGGACAAGTTCCTGCTTGGCGTATTCCAAGGCTCAGCGCAGATCGCAATTTACGGAGTCGCGGCGCAGCTCAACAGCTATTTTTTGACCTTCTCCGACGTCATTGCCAATGTGTTTACCCCGCGCGTGCATGCGCTTGCCGAGGAGAAGAGAAGTGAGGAGAAAAGCAGCGAACTGATGCTTCGCGTCGGCCGGGTGCAGTTTTATATCGTGATGCTGATTTTCCTTGGCTATGTATTTCTGGGAAGGCCGTTTATCAAAATCTGGGCCGGCAGCGAATATGCGGCCTCCTATTGGATCGGCATCGTCTTAATGAGCGGAATTCTTCTGCCGCTCACGGAAGCGGTTTCCGGGGAGATCCTGCGGGCCAAGGGCTATCATAAGCAATATACTCGCATCACATGTGTCGGAACGATCGGTAATCTCGCGCTTTCCATACCGCTGTGCATCCGTTGGGGCGCACTGGGCTGCGCCATCGGTACGACCGTGGCCTTCTTCCTCTGTCAGTGGATCATTAAGAATATTTATTTGAAAAGGAAAGCCGGAATTGACATCGGCGTTTTTCTGCGGCAGATGCTTCGGCTCCTGATAGGGACGGTTCCGGCTGTCGTATGCGGCATCCTGATCTTACTCTTTGCCGAGATTCAGGGCTATTTGTCCCTCGCGGTCTATGGCGTGGCTTTTTGTCTGGTATTCTTTGCGGGCGTTTGGCTTCTGGATTTTGACCCGCGCGAAAAGGAGCTGGTTCGCGCGCCGCTGCGCAGATTGCGGAGGAAAAGAGGAAGTGCGTCATGATAGAAGTATTTGCACCTGAAATTACGAAGATGGGGACGGAGGTACGTCTTTCCGCTGTGATCCATCGGGACGGCATGGAGAAGACGCTCTGGTATCAGACCACGCAGGAGTATGGCGCGTATTTCTGCACAGAACGTGCGGATGCCTTCTTGGTCGCACTGTTTCCGTATGCATTGCTGCTTGGCGAGGATATCCGCCTGCACGCGCCGGTTTCCGAGGCGCTGCTGCACAGTCTCCAGACCTATGAAATGCCGTTTCTGTGCGGGCTTTCCCCGCAGTACCATGCGATCGGCATCGAGGCGGAGACAGCCTGTGACGGAATTGCCAACGCAGGACATGTCGGCACGGGAATTTCCTGCGGTGTGGACTGCCTGAGTACGTTGATCCGTCACGGGATCGAGGAGACGAGGCCGCACTATAAGATCGATACGCTGGCTCTGTTCAATACCGGCTATTATGGCGACGAGGTGGAGAAAAAGTCGGACTCCTATCGGCGCTATGTGGATATGGCGGAAGATTTTTCAAAGCGTTTTCAGTATCGCTTTTTGTATGTGGATTCCAATGTTGCGGAGATTGTCCGCATGGATTTCAGCTCCGTGGTGACATTCCTGACGAATTCCGTTGTGCTGGCGCTGCAGAAGTACTTTTCCTGCTACTATTTCGCTTCCTCTACCAGCATTTTGGCATTTGACCCGATCGTCAGCGAGTCATCCAGCTATGACCTTCTTACCATGCAATGCATTTCTACGGAGACGCTGCGCTTTTTCTCCGGCAGCAATACGATGACGCGCGTTGAAAAAACGCGCCTGATTGCGGACTATCCGGAGATTTTCGAATGGGTCTATCCGTGCATGGACGGCAATCCGCCCAAAAACTGCGGAAGATGCGAGAAATGCCGGAGAACGATCATGGCAATGGATGCGATCGGCAGACTGGAGCAGGCAAAGACGGCGTTTGACCTGACCTATTATCAAAAGCACCATGCGTCGCTGTATGCGTATATGCTTGTCCGAGAGCATCCAAGAGTCGATCCCGACCGAGCGCCGCTGTATCGTGAGATTCACGAGGAATTAAAGAAAAACAAACGGCATATCCCGCTTTTGGCATGGGTCTATGTGCCGTATCAGTTTTATCGTGCCAAATGGCGCAGACCGCTGCGCGCCTTCGCCAGAAGAGTGATCAACGGCTTGCGCGGCTCAAAGCGGACGAAGTCCGATGAGAAGCGCGGCAACGTGTGAGCTTTCCGGTGATCCGAGGCGTGGCCTGCGCCCATTGCGTAAGAGAGTCTTTGCGTCAATTCCCAACGGCGGACGGCGGGGCTTGCCTGTCCGCAGATCGGATCGGCAAGGAATCCTTTGCATTCCATCTTGGACGATGGAGTCAGAAATTCTCAAGAGAACAGACGGAGCGGATAAGGAGAAACCCTATGGCGAGGTATCGCAGAGGCCGGGTATGGTGCGTGGCGGCTGCTCTTCTCATGGCACTGTTCCTGTCTTTTATGTTCAGCCGAAATTGCCTGACGGTAAAGCGTTACGAGGTTCCAACGGCGGGCATAGAACGCGAAGTGCGCATTGTACTGCTGTCCGACCTGCACGGGCGGCAATTTGGAAAAAATCAAAGCCGTCTGCTTGAAAAAATCCGTAAAGAACAGCCGGAGCTGATTGCCATCGTCGGCGACATGCTGTCATCCCAAGCAGATGCAGACGAATTGGAGCGCCTTTGCGCGCTGCTGCGGAGCCTTTGCGAAATTGCACCCGTCTGCTACTCTCCGGGCAACTCGGAAATGGCATGGCAGGCACGTTATGGCGAATCCATACAGGCGGCGGTGGAGCGGACGGGCGCCTGCTATCTCGAGGAAAGCTACCGGGAGCTTTCGCTCGGCGGGCAGCTAATACGGGTCGGCGGCCTTTACCGCTATGCCTTCCGGCACACAAAGACGCTGCACCAATGGCACCGATCGACAACCTATCACTTTCTGCTTCAGTTTGAGGAGACAACGCTGCCGACGGTGCTCCTGTGCCATCGGCCGGACAGCTTCCTGTTTTATGACGCATACCTTGACTGGAACGTCGATTTGCTGCTCTGCGGCCATACACACGGCGGTGTGATCCGTTTGCCGCTGCTCGGCGGCGTTTATGTGCCCGATCAGGGCTGGTGGCCGAAGTATGACAAGGGAAAGTTTCGTTTGGACGATACGACGATGGTCATTACAAGCGGCTTTGCCGGGCACGGCAGTGTGCCGCGGCTGTGGAATCTCCCGGAAATTACAGAAATCACATTAAAGCCCAAAGAGGAATAGGAGCGTTTTCATGACAAAGGCGGAATCCAATTTGCTTGCACTGCTTCGCGCAGCCGTGGGGGGACGGCCGGCGCCGCCCATCGCGTCGGCGGAGTTCGGCGCGGTATTTTTGCTTGCGCAGAAGCACAGCGTGGAGAACCTTCTGTATTATGCCACGAAGCGGATGGATCTGCCGGAATGGAATCCCATGCTGCGCCGGATCACGCTCGGCGCGGCTACACGCGAAGCCGTTTGGGAGACGGAAACGCGGCGCGTTTTTGCGGCGCTGGAGGAGGCGGGCGTTTGGGCGATCCCGCTCAAGGGATATTTTATCAAGCATTGCTATCCGGCACCGGAGATGCGATATATGTCGGATGTTGATCTGCTGTTCGATGCGTCTATGGCGCAGAAGGCGCGGCAGGCCATGGAGCGCTGCGGCTATCGCGCAGAGCGCTTCGACGCGGGGACGACGGACTATTACCGCAATGAGCTGGGGCTTCCGTTTGAGCTGCATCGCGAGCTTGCGGAGGAGGGGCGGTTTACCGGCGCGGAAGAGTTCCTGCGGCATTTGCCGGAGTTTGCGCAGCCGTATGGCGATTACCGCTTTCTCCGCCGCCTTTCGCCGGAGGTGCACTATACCTACATTCTTTGCCACGCGGCAAAGCACTTCGCCTTTGCGGGGATCGGCCTGCGCGCGGTGCTGGATCTTTTCCTGATCCGAAGGACCTGCCAATTGGATGAGAAAAAATTGCGGCGGCTTTTGAAGGACAACGGACTTTTGCGCTTTGCAGAGCGCATGGAGCAGCTCTCCCGCGTGTGGTTCGGAGAGGAGCCGGACGACCCCGCGCTTGCGGCGCTGGGCGACTATATTCTGGGCAGCGGTACGTTTGGAAAGGAAGAAAACAAGGTCGCCGACCGTGTCTGGCGGCAGAAGGAAAATAAGGTGGGGTATATCCTGCGGCGCATGTTTCCGCCGCGCGCGGCGATGTGCAGCGCCTATCCGGTGCTGAACCGACGGAAATGGCTGCTGCCGATTTGCTGGCTGCGCCGTGCGGGGAGCGCAATGACCGGACAGCGCGATAAGACAAGGCGGGAGCTGCGGTATTTACGGGAGCAGAATGCCGATTCTGCAAAGGCAAGAGAACGGCTTATGAGATTTGTTGGACTGTAGGGAGGCGCGTATGAAGGGTATCATTTTGGCAGGCGGCAAGGGAAGCCGCCTCTATCCCATGACGAAAGCGGTGTCCAAGCCGCTTATTCCGATTTATGACAAACCGATGATTTACTACCCGCTGTCCGTGCTGCTGATGGCCGGAATCCGCGAGATCATGGTGATTACCGCACCGGCGGATGTGGAGGCCTACCGGCGCCTGCTTGGCGACGGGGCACAGCTTGGTGTTTCCTTTTCCTATGGGGTGCAGTATGTGCCGCGCGGAATCGCCGACGCCTTCCTGATTGCCGAGCAGTTCGTGGGGGAGGATATGGTGTGTCTGGTTCTCGGCGATAACCTGTTCCATGGCGGGAATCTGGAGCAGATCGTGAAGAAGGCGACGCAGCAGAAAAGCGGCGCGACTGTATTTGGATATCCCGTTAAAAATCCGCAGGCCTACGGCGTTGTGACCTTTGATGAAAACAACCGGGTTTTGTCGATCGAGGAAAAGCCGAAGGAACCAAGGTCGCACTATGCCGTCCCGGGTCTGTACTTCTATGACAATCGCGTGATGGAGATCGCCAAGACCCTGACGCCGTCTGCGCGCGGCGAGCTGGAGATCACCGCAGTCAACGAGCGCTATTTGCAGATGGGTGAATTGCATGTGGAGCTGATGGGACGCGGCATGGCGTGGCTGGACACCGGCACGCCGGACGGAATGCTGAATGCGGCGCAGTATGTCGAGGCGGTGCAGACGCGGCAGGGACTTTATATCGCCTGCCCGGAAGAGATCGCCTGGCAGCAGGGCTTCATTTCAAGCGAGCGCGTGCAGGAAATCGGGAAAGAGCTGGGCATGACGGAATACGGGCAGTATTTGCAGACGATTACGCAAAAGCTGCGCTGATGCGGGAGCCTTTTTCCGCACTGCCAGCTTAGAGCATTCTAATTAGATAATTAGAATGCGTTTCGGTTTGGATAGGCAGCCAAAATGCCGGACAGAACCGCGCCCTGTCCGCCCTGTCAGGTAGACAGAAAAATGAATAAAAGCTTATTGACCAGGTGTTAACCAGGATTCCGGAAATGGAGTCCTGGTTTTTCTTTTGGGCAGCCCCGGCAGACTGCGGCAAGCTGCTTACGGCGGACTCCGCTTTTGTGAAATTGCGGGAACGGAATTCCCAGCGGCATATTGTACGACTGTCCCTCATAGGATGTATCGGGAGTTGAGTACATAATGACAAAGGAAATTCGCATGATCCTGCGCGTTTGCCCGGAGCCGGTGCGCAGCGCGCTGGCAGCACTGCCGGACGCGGAGCAGGGCCGCATGGAGGAGCTGCGTCTGCGTTTGGACAGGCCGGCTTCCATCGTGGTGGGCGGTCGGGAATGGAACCTGCTTGATGGCCGGGAGAATATCCCGGTGGACGCCGGAATGCTGCGCGCCGTATTGGACGCGGCAACGGAGCGCTCGGCGTATGCAGCGCAGGGAATGCTGCGCGAGGGCTTCCTGACGCTGCCCGGCGGACATCGGCTGGGCGTGTGCGGGGAGATGGTCATGAAGGAAGGCGTGCCGTATGCGCTGAAGAACATTTCCTCCGTCAACCTTCGAATCGCCCGTCAGGTTTCTGGAATCGGCGAGCCGCTGGCCGCCATGATTTGGGCGAATCCCAAATCCACGCTGATCATTGGCGCGCCGGGCAGCGGGAAGACAACGCTGCTGCGGGAGGGCATTCGGCAGCTCTCCGATCGGTTCTCCTTTCGCGTCAGCGTGGCCGACGAGCGAAATGAAATTTCGGCGAGCTGCGACGGCAGCCCGGGCTTTCAAATCGGGCGGAAAACGGACGTGCTTTGTCTCTGCCCCAAGGCGCTTGCCATGGAAAGACTGCTGCGCAGCATGAATCCGCAGTGGATCGCCGTGGATGAGATCACGGCTGCGGCTGACATTGCCGCAATGGAGCAGGTCTCTTATTGCGGCGTGCTGTTTCTTGCAACGGCGCACGCAACGGGTTTGGACGAGCTGCGCAGGCGGCCGGTTTACCGGCGACTGCTGGAAACGAGACTGTTTGAAAATCTGGCAATTGTGGGCGAAAACCGACAGATTACGACAATGAGGATTCCCTATGACGATTAAATGGATCGGAATGCTGCTGATTTTAGGAAGCTCGGTATCAGTTGGCTTCGGCGCGGCAATGCGCGTGCGAAGGGGCTGCGCGCAGCTTTCTCAGCTGCGAAGCGCATTGGAGCTGATGAAATGCGAGCTGAGCTACACGATGACCAAGCTTCCGCAGCTGACGCAGGTCGTGGCGGATGCAACGCAGGGAGCGGTTTCCGCGCTGTTTTCCAGGCTGGCGGTGCTGCTGAAGCAGGAAAGCGAGGCTTCATGCGGCGCACTTATGGCGCAGGCCATTGCGCAGACCAAGGGGCTTGCGCTTCCGGACGAGCTGCTTGCGGGACTGCGCGAGCTGGGGCAGACGCTTGGCCGTTACGATCTGGACGGGCAGCTCCGGCTGCTGGATCTGCTTTTGGCGAGGATCGGGCAGCTTGCGGGGAGCATGGAGACGGATCGGCGCGCGCGCTGCCGGAGCTACGAGGCGCTCGGTATCTGCACCGGGCTTGCCATTATCATTTTAATGATGTGATGCAATGGATGTAGATTTAATTTTCAAGATTGCGGCGGTTGGAATCATTGTGGCGATCCTGAATCAGGTGCTTGTCCGCTCCGGCCGCGAGGAACAGGCGACGATGACGACGCTTGCGGGGTTGATCGTCGTTCTGATGATCGTGGTACAGCGCATTGCGGATCTGTTCGATCTGGTCAAGACGCTGTTCCAGTTCTGATGGCTGCGCTGCTGCAGGCGGCGGCTCTGGCAGTGCTCAGCTGCATTCTGGTCGCCGTGCTGAAGAGAAAAAATCCCGATTTGGCGATGACGCTGTCGATTGCCTGCTGTGTGGGGATTGGCGTACTTCTGCTGCGGACGGCGTATCCGGTTTTGGAGTTTGTCAAACGGCTGCAGCGCTATGCGGGGCTGGGCGACGCCGTGATGCGGCCCATGTGGAAAACGGCTGGGATCTGCTTTTTGACACAAATTTCCGCGACCTTTTGTGCAGATGCAGGGGATACGGCAATTGCAAAAATGGTCGAGCTATGCGGCAGTCTGGCCGCGCTTTACCTTGCGCTGCCGCTGCTGACCGCCGTGTTTGAAATGATTCAAAAGATGGCCGGAGGATGAATTGAGAAAACTGATTTGGGTACTGCTGCTGCTCCCGCTGCTTGCTTTGCCTGCGGCGGCAAACGAGCAGCCGGAGATCGTAGAGACGGACGAGCTGCTATCGGAGCTGCCGGAGCAGGCGCAGGCGTATCTTGGGGATCTTGGTGATGCGCAGGAGTTTTCCGGTACGCTGCGCGAGATCCTGTCCGGCGCGTTCGTAGAGGCGAGAACGGCAGTTGGCGGCGCGGCGGCATTGGCGGGCGGCGCGCTTGCCATTGTGCTGCTTTGCGCAGTGATGGATACCATGTCGCACGGAGCGCAGTTTGACGCGGTGACGTTGGTGGGAGCCTTGGGGATCGCCTGCCTGTGCGCGGTCAGCGTGCGCAGTATGGTATCGGTTGCGGCAGAGACGATACAGACTATTTCGGACTATTCTGCCTTCCTGCTCCCCGCGCTGTCCGCAGCGACGGTCGCGGCGGGCGGCGTGCGTGCGGGACCGGCCATCTATGCGGCGACGCTGCTCGGCACGCAGCTTCTCCTGCGGCTCATGACGAAGCTGCTGCTTCCGCTCGTTTCCCTTTTCCTTGCGCTTGCCACGGCGCAGGCTGCCATGGAGCATCCGCTTCTGGAGAAGCTGAAGGAGCTGATAGGCAGCGTGATATCCGGCTGCCTGAAGGTGGTGCTGACGCTCTTCACCGGCTACCTGAGCGTGACGCATCTGGTCACCGGCGCGGCGGATGCCGCGAAGATCAAGGCGATGAAGCTGGCGGTCGGCGGCGCGGTGCCGGTCGTGGGCAGCATCCTTTCCGATGCGTCCGAGACGGTGCTGGTCAGTGCCGGGATCCTGCGCAACTCGATCGGCGTGTTCGGTATGCTGGCGATTCTGGCGGTGTGCTGTGCACCCTTCCTGCGGATCGGGGCGCAGTATCTGATCCTGAAGCTTACCGCCGCACTGAGCGGAACGGTTGGAAAGAAGCAGCATACGACGCTGCTTTCGGATTTGGCGACGGCGTTGGGATATCTTCTCGCGATGATGGGGGTGTTTTCTTTGCTGCTGCTGGTCTGTGTGGTCTGCTTTTTGAGGTCGGTGAGCGGATGAGTGCGGTGACGGGGTATTTTCTGCGCCTGGTTGCGGCGGCTCTGATCGTCTGCATTGTCCTGAGCTTTGCCAAAACGAAAGCGGCAAAGCGCATTTTGCGCATTTGCTGCGGCGCGTTTATCATGCTGACGGCGCTTGCTCCGCTGGCGTCGCTGCGGCGAGACAGCTTTGAGACCCTTTTCAGCGAGCTTATGCAGGAGTCGTCCCAGCAGGCGGCAACTGCGCAGGAGCACAGCGAAGAGCTGCTCATTGCAATCATAAAGCAGAATGCGGAAGCATATATTTTGGACAAAGCGGGCGAGCTTGGCGCGGCGGTCACGGTAAAGGTGCAGCTTCGCTGCGACGGCGACTATCCCGTGCCCGAGTCCGTCCGAATCTCCGGCGTATTTACGCAGGCGCAGCGGCAGAAGCTGGAGCAGGAGATCGAAACGGCGCTGGGGATTCAAAAGGAAAACCAGACTTGGAGGCACGCATGAGAAAGGAAATCCTTCCGGAGCAGTGGCTTCGGAAGCTGAAAAAATTGAAATATCCGGCGCTTGTGCTGCTGATCGGTGTGTTTCTGCTGCTGCTCCCCGGCAAGCGGCAGACAAAGTCGGAGAGCAGCGTGCAAAGCAATCAGGCGGAACCGGAGACGGCCACCTTGGAGGACTACTGCCGGCAGGAGGAAAAGCGGCTTGCAGGCATCCTTTCTAAAATCTCCGGCGCGGGAAGGGTGGAGGTTATGCTGACGGTCAAGACGGGTGCGCAGACGGTATATCAGACGGATCAGGAGATCACAACCGAGCGGGATGACCAGAGCACAAAAAACACCTCGTCCGAAAAGACCGTGATTTTGTCGCGCGGCAGCGCATACGAGGAACCGGCGGTCGTGAAAACGGTGTACCCGGTGTATCTTGGCGCGCTGGTTGTCGCGGAGGGGGCGGACAATGCCGCCGTCCGGCTGAATTTGGTGAACGCCGTTGCGGGACTGACCGGTCTTGGCGCGGATAAGATCACAGTTGTCAAAATGAAATAACAGGAGGATGTTGTATGAAAGCGTGGAAACGGAACGCCGTTGTAGCGGCGGTGCTGGTGTTCGTATGTGCGGGCATCTATCTGAACTGGGTGTACGGAGCGGGGAAGACAAAGAATCTTGTCGATACGCTCGACGCGGAGAAGATCCTGGGAGACGATACGCTTGTCATTGCCGAAAGCGGCGACAATGCGTCGGCAGTCGGCAGCCTGAACGATACGGCAGGCGGCGACTACTTCGCGCAGGTGCGGCTGAGCCGCCAGACGGCGCGGGACGAGGCAGTGCAGCTTCTGCAGGAGACGATTTCCTATGCCGAGGGTGAGGATGCGGCAAAGTCCAGCGCACAGCTGGAAAGCCTCGTTTCCATGGCGCTGTCCGAGGCTCAGATCGAAAGCCTGGTGATCGCAAAGGGCTACCAGGACTGTGTAGCCTATATGACGGATGACGGAATTTCCGTTGCGGTCGCCGCACCGGCTGAGGGGCTGACCGATCAGGACGTTGCGCGCATCGCGGATATCGTCACGGGTCAGACGAGCTACAAGATGACGCAGATTCGGGTGATTGGGGTAGAGAAGAACGCCTGAGCGCAAAAAGCTGCGCCATGAAGCAATTATGGCTTGTTTTTTTCCTGAAATGTGTTACAATAAGATGGAATCATTGAAGGAGGAAAACACAATGAGTGAAAAGAAATCCTACATGACAAAATGCAGCGACGCCGGCTGCCTCAACATTTCCGAGGATGTGATCGCTTCCGTTGCCGCACTGGCAATTCGCGATGTGGAAGGCGTCTATGTTCGTGATACAAAATCCGTTCCCGAAATGCTGGGCTTCAAGGCCGGAAAAGAGATCAAGGTTGTCTGCGGCGAGGAGACCGTAACGGTAGACTGCACGATCTGCGTAAAATACGGCACGCCGATCGTCGAGGTCGCCAAAAATGTGCAGGCTGCGGTCAAGTCTGCGGTGGAATCCATGACCGGGCTGACGGTCAGCGCTGCCAATGTGCACATCGGCGGCATTGCCGTGATAAAGAATCAGGCGTAAGCCCGCAGAGCGAGGAGCTGCCCATGACGAGAAGAACCGTGCGCGAAATTGCAGCGCATTTGATTTATGCGATGGACTGCACCGGCGATTCTGCCGGTGAGGTCGTCGATACGAGAATGGCCGAGTCGTACTACGCCTGCCTGGCGGAGGAAAACGATGTTTACGAGGAAAAGCCGAATCGCAAACAGCTTTCCTATATCCGCGGCTGTGTGAGCGGCGTAGCGGAGCATCGCGCTGAACTGGACGCGCAGATCGAGCGCCTGGCTATCGGCTGGCGCGTGAGCCGAATCGCAAAGCTGACCAAGGCGATTTTGGAGCTTGCAATGTATGAAATCCTCTATGTGGAGGACGTTCCCACGGCTGTTGCCATCAACGAGGCCGTAGAGCTGACCAAAAAGTATGAGGATGCGGAGGTAGCAGCCTTCGTCAACGGTGTTCTCGGTGCGTTTGTCCGCACGCAGGAGGAAAAAACTGCGGAGGATCAGGAGACTGAGGAAGCCGTGCAGGGTGAGACGGCGGAGCCGGAGGCGGACGTATGATCGCCCTTGGAATCGACACCAGCAACTATACCACCTCCATTGCATCCTTTGACGGATGCAATGGGCAAAACTGTTCCCGACTGCTTGAGGTCAAGGAAGGCGAGTTGGGATTGCGCCAGTCTGATGCACTGTTCGCGCATGTGAAACGCCTGCCGGAGCTTTCCGGCAGGCTGTTTCGCAATTTGGACGGAAAAACCATCGACGCCATTGGCGTTTCAACGCGGCCGCGCGCCGTAGATGGTTCCTATATGCCCTGCTTCCTGGCGGGGCAGTCTCAGGCAGAAGTGCTTGCGCAGTGTCTTGGTGTACCGATCTATTTCTTTTCCCATCAGCAGGGGCATATTGCCGCCTCGCTGTGGTCTGCCGGGCGCACGGAGCTGCTGTACAGGCCGCACCTTGCCTGGCACCTGTCCGGCGGTACGACCGAGCTGCTCTATGTGACACCGGAGACGCGGAATGTGCACGCCGAGCGAATCGGCGGAACGACGGATATTTCGGCCGGTCAGCTTATCGACCGAACCGGCAGACTGCTTGGCTTCCCCTTCCCGGCGGGGCGCGCGATCGACGCATGCAGCCGCCGTGCGCAGGGAAGCGACTTTTTCCGCGTCAAAACGGCGGCGGCGAGCTTCTCGCTGTCCGGCGTGCAGAATCAGGTGGAGAATTATTTCCGTAAGACCGGCAATCCGGAGGAAACGGCGCAGTTTGCGCTGCGCTCCGTGATTCATGCCGTGACTTCGGCGACGAAGCAGGCGCTTGCACAGTATCCGGGGCTGCCGGTCGTCTTTTCGGGCGGCGTTGCATCCAATTCGCTGCTGCGTGAGAGCTGCGCGGACTTTGACGCTGTGTTTTGCCCTCCGGAATACGCAACGGACAATGCGATGGGCATTGCTGTTCTGACCTATCTGCAGGAGGGAACGCTGTGAATTCGCAAATTTTTGAGGTCTCGCAAATTAATGCGTATATCAAGCAGAAGCTGGACGCAGATTTCCTGCTGCAAAACCTTTGCGTTCGCGGCGAAATCAGCAATTATAAGGTGTATCCCTCCGGGCATCACTATTTTTCCCTAAAGGACGCGGAGGGCGCAATTCGCTGCGTCATGTTCAAGGGAGGCGCCTATTCGCTGCGCTTCCGGCCGGAGAACGGCATGAAGGTGATCGTGTCGGGGCGGGTTACGGTGTTCCCGAGAGACGGGGCGTATCAGTTCTATTGCAGTGCTATGACCCCTGACGGCGTGGGCGACCTTTATGTCGCCTTCGAGCAGCGCAAGGAGAAGCTGCGGCTAGAGGGACTGTTTGAACCGCAATATAAAAAACCCCTGCCGCGATTTCCGCACCGTATCGGTATAATCACCTCTGCAGCGGGCGCGGCCGTGCACGATATGCTGCGTATCCTGCACAAGCGCTATCCGCTCAGCGAGGTAAAGCTGCTTCCGGTGCGTGTGCAGGGCGCGGAAGCGCCGCCGGAGATTTGCGGCGCGATTCGTTACGCCAACCGCTATCAGGTGGCGGATGTGCTGATCGTCGGCCGGGGCGGCGGCTCCATGGAAGACCTTTGGGCGTTCAACGATGAGAATGTCGCGCGCACGATTTTTGCTTCGGGGATTCCGGTGATCTCCGCCGTGGGACATGAGCCGGATGTGACCATTTCGGACTATGTAGCGGACTTGCGTGCGGCGACGCCTTCCAATGCGGCGGAACTGGTCGCGCCGGATCAGAATGAGCTGCGGCAGCGGCTTGCCGCGCTGCAGAGCGCGATGCTATCCGCACTGACCAAGCGTCTGAAGCTGGAGCGTCAGCGCCTGCGGACGCTTGCGGAGAGCCGCGCGCTGCAATCGCCGCGTAATTATATTGCCGATCGCTTTCTGGCGATCGACCATTTCTATCAGCGCCTCGAATCCGCCATGCGTCTGCAATGCAGCCGAAAGCGGGCGGAGCTGGTTCGCCTGACAGCGGCGCTCGACGCGATGAGCCCTTTAAAGGTGCTGTCACGCGGTTACTCCATGGCGCTGCTTGCCGATGACTCGGTGCTGCGCAGCGTAACGGAGGTTCACGAGGGAGAAAGCCTGCGCGTCCGCGTGCAGGACGGCGAGGTAATGACAAAAGTAACGGAGGTTCGTGTCAATGAGCGGGCAATCACAAAAGTTTGAAGCGTCCATGGAGCGCTTGGAGGAAATTGTTAAAAAGCTGGAACGCGGCGACGCGGCGCTGGATGAGGCGCTGAAGCTTTTTGAGGAAGGCACAAAGCTTGCTGCGTCCTGCACGAAGCAGCTCGACGCGGCGGAGCTGAAGGTCACAAAGCTTGTTAAGACTGCCGACGGAACGCCCAGAGAGGAGAAATTCGACGATGCACAGCCGGTTTGAGGAAAAAATGCAGGCCGATCGCCTTGCGTTGGAACAATTTTTTGCGGCGCTTTTACAAAACCCGCAGGAGCCGCAGCAGCGCTTGTTTGAAGCGATGCGCTATAGCCTGCTTGCGGGCGGAAAGCGCATTCGTCCGATTTTGACGCTGGAATTCTGCCGGATTTCCGGCGGCGAGACGGAAAAAGCGGTTCCCTTTGCCGCTGCGGTGGAGATGGTACATACCTACAGCCTGATCCACGACGATCTGCCGTGCATGGACAACGACGACTATCGCCGGGGTCGGCTGACCAATCACAAGGTCTATGGGGAGGCAACGGCCGTTTTGGCCGGAGATGCGCTTCTGACTGAGGCATTTCAGATGCTCTCGCTGGCGGAGCTGCCGCCGGAGCGGATCGTGGCGGCAGGGAGGACGCTGTCCGCCTGTGCGGGCGCTTGCGGCATGGTGGGCGGTCAGGTGCTGGATATGGATGCCGAGACGCGCCCCTGCACGAAAGAGGAGATTCTTGCAATTCAATCCCGCAAAACCGGCTGCCTGATTCGGGCGGCCTGCCAGCTGGGCGTGCATGCCGCGGGCGGGAGCGGGGAGCAGCTTCACGCGGCCGGTGCATTTGCCGACAGCCTTGGACTGGCCTTCCAGATCCGCGACGATATTTTGGACGTGACCGGCTCGCAGGAGGCGCTGGGGAAGGCAGTCCATGTGGACGAGCACAAGAATACCTTTGTAAAGCTCTATGGTCTTGCGCGGTGTGAGCAGCTTGTGCAGGAGGAGACGGAGCGAGCCGTCTCGGCACTTTCCGCTTTTTCGGAAACGGAATTCCTTCGGACGCTGGCGGAGCGCCTTTGCACGCGCAATCATTGAGTGGAGCGGAGAGCCGCAGCGAAATCGACGAGGGCGGAAAAACGCCTGAGATATTGAAGACGGGAGAAATCACGCAAAGCCGGTGATTTCTCCCGTTTAACTTGGTTCAATCATGTCGAATACTCTCGCAGCTCCAAAGCGGTCTTGCCCACGGCGGGAGTAGCGCCTGCCGCAAGAAGGTGCGAAAAAACCGGCAGAGGAGCAAGTTCATGCTCTCTGCCGGATTTTGATATGCTTGTGAATTTAGCCGACGATTCTGCGCGCGCCGACGTAGCGGGAAGAGTAGTAGCTGTCAGACAGATTGGAAACGATGACGCCGTAACGGGAATTTGCCGCGTGGACGAACTTATCGTTGCCGATGTAAATGCCGACATGCGTTGCCGCTGCGCTGCTTGCATAGGTGTTCTCAAAGAAAACGATATCGCCGGGCTGCAGGTTTGCCTTGCTGACGGAATAGCCGTTGCTGAGCTGCGCGGGGCAGGTGCGGTTCAGGCTGTAGCCGTAAAGCTTGTAGACATACTGAACAAAGCCGGAGCAGTCAAAGCCGGAGGGAGAAGTGCCGCCCCAGACATAGGGATAGCCGACATACTTCTGTGCGGTCGCCGCGATTTTCTGGCCTGCGCTGACATAGGCGCTTGTGCTGCCGGACGAGGAGCTGCTCGAAGAGGAAGAGGAACCGGACGAGGAGCTGCTGGCCTTGCCGCTGTTTTCATAGGGCTTTTCCTGCAGGGAGACGAGATCAGAGCGGATGTAGCCGATCTGGCCGTCATACTTGACCTTATACCAGCCGCAGTTGAAGCCGAAGATGAATACCTTCTCATTGCGCGATACCTGATCGACGATGCTGGAGGAGGTGCTGGGCTTCGAACGCATATTGCAGACGGCGGGGTTTACGGTGCCGTAGCCAAGCTCAACATTTTCGCGATCCTTCAGCTTGAGGTAATCCTCATGCATATAGCCGTTTTGCAGATTATAGTCCACAAGATACCACTCGCCGACCTTGCGGATCACGACGACGTAATCGCCGCGCTTTGCCGTTGCGAGGATATCGGCGTCGGTGTTGGGCTTTGCGCGTAGGCGCAGGCCATTGCAGTTTACAATACCAACTGCGGTTTTCAGTTCGGTTGCCTCGGCGTTAACCGTCGGGAGCAGGGTGAACAGGGTGACGGCAATCAAAAGGGCTGCCAATACTCTACTGAACCGTTTCATTACTATGTACCTCCAACAATAATCTATTTATTTTGCCAATGCGCGTTCCAGCCAGACACAGCCAACATCCAATGCCGTGTAAAGGCCGTCTTTTTCGCTTTTCTTCACGATACGGTCACGGGATTTCGCGTTCGGATCGGTGAGCTGCAGCTGAACTGAAACCTTTGTGGCAACATCGAGGTCGTCAACCTTTTTGGTCTCCAGAATTTGCAGCATGACGATATGGGAATCGGCCATGGAGCCATAATAGATTAGATTATCCTTTCGCATAAGAGGATGCCCCTTATAGCTCAGGGTTTCATTTTTCTCAGACATAGTGTTCCTCCTGATAAAATGTAACCAAATTGTAACACATTGT
Organism: uncultured Eubacteriales bacterium; assembly: GCA_902465435.1. Classification (GTDB taxonomy): domain Bacteria; phylum Bacillota; class Clostridia; order Oscillospirales; family Oscillospiraceae; genus CABQNH01. The sequence goes on from CABQNH010000008.1 coordinate 51,426, forward strand.
TTTTGCTTTGTCAATACCCTACGGCAAAATAACTACATCTTGTAATGATTTGCAAAAAACGAGCTGCAATTGGCCCAGATATGGTGCGGTGCAAGGGAAATGGATGTTATTGTTGGAGGGAAGAAGCGGTGCGGCATAGAAAAACGGAGGCTTTACGCTGGCGCAAAGCCCCCGTTTCCTGATCGTGTTAGTCGAACAGGTATTTGCGGACAAGCTCCTGCAAAAGCTCGTCGCGATCCAGCTTGCAGATCAAGCTCCTGGCGTTGTTGTAGTTCGTGATGTAGGTCGGATCCTCAGAAAGGAGGTAGCCTACGATCTGATTGATCGGATGATATCCTTTTTCGCTCAGGGAGTGGTATACGGAGGTCAAAATCTCTTTCATCTGGGCGCGGTTGTCGTCCGGTACGACAAATTTGATGGTATTGTCATTCATAATGCAATTCTCCTTTCTTCTTTATGCCTATATCATAGCCTAATTTCGGCGGAAAGTAAAGTGGAAAAGGACAAAACATGGGAAGAATTTTTATGGATTCTTCCCATGTATTGTCCTTTTATACAGTGCTGCGGGAATGCCGACAGGACGTTCCGGTGGGGATCACGGCCTGAATCAGCGCAGCGTTGCGCCCAGCGTGTCCTTCAGGCTGGCAAGCACGTTCTGGATGAGCGGCTCCGTGTCGGCGTCGTTCAGCGTGCGATCCTCCGCGCGAAGCTCCAGACTGAAGGCGACGCTCTTCTTGCCCTCGGCAATACCGGCGCCGCGATAGATATCAAACAGCGCAATGTGGCGCAGGAGCGTTCCGGCTGCGGCCTTAATGCAGTTTTCTAACTGAGCGACCGTAATCTGCTCGTCGCAGACCAGCGCGAGGTCACGCGTGACGGCCGGGAATTTCGGCAGCGCCTTAAAGGTCTTCTCCGGCGCAAGAACGTCATTCAGGCCGGTGAAATCCAGTTCGGCGCAGTAGATCTCGCAGTCAATGCCGTAATTCTTTGCGACAAGCGGATGGATCTGACCAAATACGCCGTACTTTTTTCCGTCGATGAGCAGATTCGCGCAGCGGCCGGGATGGTAGCTGGGATTGTTCTTTTCCGCTTCAAAGGTCGGCTCCTTCGTGTTGATCGCGCGCAGAAGCGCTTCGACCTCTCCCTTCAGGGAGAAGAAGGTTTCGCCCGCGCCGTAGGTGCCGAGCAGGAAGACCTTCGGCTCGCGCGGCAGCGTTTCACCCTCGACGGGCAGGTAGATCTTGCCCAGCTCGTAGAGCTTGACGGCCTTGTTGTGATAGGCAAAGTTATTGCGCAGAATGCCGAGCATGGAGGGAAGCGCCGTCGTGCGCATGATGGAGCTGTCTTCGCCCAGCGGGTTCAGGATATTCACAGTTTTGCGCAGGGGGCTGTCCTTCGGCAGACGGATCGAATCAAAAATCGTCGGGGAGACAAAGGAGTAAGTGATGATTTCACTGTAGCCCATGGCGCGTGCCGCCGCGCAGGCGGTGTTTTCTAAAAGCTGCGTTTTGCTGTAGCCGCCGCGCACGGTCGCGCCGCGGAACATGGTGGTCGGCATATTGTTAAAGCCGTACAGACGGCCGACCTCCTCGGCAATGTCTGCCATCATGCGCAGATCGGGACGGAAGGACGGAACCTGAATCTGGCCGTCTACCACGGATATTTCCAGACGGCGCAGATACTCGATCATATCTGCTTCCGAAATCTGCGTGCCGAGCAGGCGGTTGATTTTATCCGGCTCCAGCGGTACGGTGACGGGCTGGGGGACCTCGTTGAGCACGTCAATGACGCCGTCCATCACTTCGCCCGCGCCAAGCAGCTCCACAAGCTCGCAGGCGCGATTTACGGCGGGAAGCGTCAGCATGGGGTCAATGTTCTTTTCAAACTTTGCCGAGGCGTCAGTGCGCATACCGAGCGCCAGCGCGGTCTGGCGTATCGAGGTGCCGTTAAAGTTTGCGGATTCAAAGACGACGTCTACCGTATCGGCGACGATCTCGCTGTTTTCTCCGCCCATGATACCGGCAAGACCCACAGGCTCATCCTCGTCCGCGATCACGAGCATATTGGGCGTCAGCTTCCGGACATTGCCGTCCAGCGTGGTCAGCGCCGTGTCCTCGCCCGCGCGGCGAACGATGATCTTGCCGCCCTTCACATAGCGATAGTCAAAGGCGTGCATCGGCTGGCCGTATTCGACCATGACGTAGTTCGTGATATCAACGACGTTGTTGATGGGACGAATGCCGGCCGAGCGCAGACGCTGCCGCAGCCACTTGGGGGAGGGGGCAATGCGGACATTGCGCACCATGCGCGCGGTATACCGGCGGCAAAGATCCTCCGCCGGAACCTCGACGTCCAGAAGTGCGGTGATATCACCCTCGGCGCCGCCCTTCACAACCGGCTCATGATGCTTCATCGGCAGGTTGAAGGCCGCGGCGGATTCCCGCGCAAGGCCGATGAGGCTATAGCAGTCCGGGCGGTTGTTGGTAATCTCAAATTCTACGACGGTGTCGTCGTTGCCGATGACCTCGTTGATATCCTGACCGACGCGGCAGTCCTCGTGATTCAGGATCCAAATTCCGTCCTCGCAGGCATCCGGTACGTCGTTTTGCGTCAGGCCCAGCTCCTTGAAGGAGCAGAGCATACCGCAGGAGGCGACGCCGCGCAGCTTACCCTTGGTGATGTGTACGCCGCCGGGCAGATAGGAGTTGTGCAGGCAGGTCGGAACGAGATCGCCCTCGCGGACGTTCTGCGCGCCGGTGACGATCTGCACCGGTTCCTCCGCGCCGACGTCGATCTGGCAGACCCACATATGGTCGGAGTTTTCATGCCGGACGATGGACAAAACCTTGCCGACGACAACGTTTTTGATCTCCGTGTCCAGACGTGTGACGGTTTCCACCTTCTGACCGACGAGCGTCATCGTGTCGGCGTATTCCTTGTCGCTTGCTTGAATATCCACAAATTCGCGCAGCCATTTTCTCGAAATATTCATCGTGTTACCTCCCTTAGAATTGGCTCAGGAAGCGGATATCGTTCTCAAAAATCAAACGCATATCCGCAATGGAGAAGCGGCGCATCGCCATACGCTCAAGGCCGATGCCGAAGGCAAAGCCGGAATAGCGCTCCGGGTCAATGCCGCAGCCGGCGAGCACCTTCGGGTGCACCATGCCTGCGCCGAGCAGCTCGATCCAGCCCTCGCCCTTGCAGGTGCGGCAGCCCTTGCCGCCGCAGGCGTGGCACTGCACGTCCACCTCGCAGCTCGGCTCGGTGAACGGGAAGTGATGCGGACGGAAGCGGACGACGGAGGACGGCCCATAAAGCTGCTTGACCAGCGTGTCGAGCGTGCCCTTGAGGTCGGTCATGGTAATGCCCTCGTCCACAACGAGGCCTTCGATCTGATGGAACATCGGGCTGTGGGTCGCGTCGACCTCGTCCTTCCGATAGACGCGGCCGGGGGCGAGAATGCGGATGGGCGGCTTCATCTGCTCCATCGCGCGGATCTGCATCGGGCTGGTCTGCGTGCGCAGCAGGACGGAATCGTCCTGCGTGATATAGAAGGTATCGCTGTGGTCGCGGGAAGGGTGCCCCTCATCCGCGTTCAGGCGCGTGAAGTTATATTCGGAAAGCTCGACCTCGGGACCCTCCAGAATTGTAAAGCCCATGCCGATGAAAATTTCCTTCGCTTCATCGAGCGCCTTGTTCATCGGGTGCTTGTGCCCCATGGAGACGGGCTTTCCGGGAATCGTGACATCGACCGCCTCGGCGGCAAGCTTGGCCTCCAGCGCACGCGCCTTCAGATGCGCCTTGCACTCCTCTAACTTGGCCTCGATCTCTGCGCGGACATTGTTCGCCAGCTGTCCCATGACGGGGCGCTCCTCTGCGGAGAGCTTGCCCATCTGCTTGAGGACGGCGGTCAGCTCGCCCTTCTTGCCGAGGATCGCTACACGCTGGGTGTCCAAGGCAGCGACGTCTTTTGCGGCGTCCAGCCGCGCCAGCGCGGACTGTCGAATTTGTTCTAATTGTTCTTTCATACGATCAATCTCCTTGTGAAATTGGGTTTAACGATAAAAAAATCTTCCGTTCCCAGAAAAGGGGACGAAAGATAGCCTTCCGCGGTACCACCCGCATTTGCCGAATACGGCACACTCTTTGACCGATAACGGCGTCAAACCGGCGCGCCCTACTTGCTCTGCGTTCAGGCGGCAGCTCCCAGGAGAACGCCCTGCTTTTCTCGGTAGGCGGCTCCCAGCGTCCCGCCCTCTCTGTAACCGTTTTCTGCAAAAGCAAGACAGCCTGTTCCTTGCCTTTTTCATATCAACCGCATTGTAACATAGAAAATACAAACTTGCAACTAAAAAAATTGACGGATTTCTAAAGAAACGCTATAATATATTACAGAATGGCGCGGTACGGTCGATCTGCAGTGCGCGGATGTCGCAGCGCGTTCCGGGAGCTGTGCGCGGTTTGGGCGGTGCTTGCCGCTTTGGAAAGCAGAGCGCGTCCGCAGCGCGGCACAATGCGGAAAATCAGGGGCAATACCGAAAAACAATGTCTGCGCTCTTCGGCGGAGCTTTTTCTCAGCTTTGCAGTTTGAAAAACGCGAGATACATCCGATATGAACTGCGTTTCAAACTTCTTGCCTGAAGGAAATCTTCCGGCGGATGCGTCTGGCAAAGAATACGGCAATGCCCAGGGAACATGATCTGAGCTTGGAGGGAATTCTATGAAGAAGGTACTTTTGATCAACGGCAGCCCGCATGAAGCAGGCTGCACCTTTACGGCGCTTTCCGAGGTGGCGAAGGCGCTCGAGGCGTGCGGCGTACACAGCGAAATCGTGTGGATTGGCCGGGGTGCAGTGCACGGCTGCATTGCCTGCCGCGCATGCCGGGAGCTTGGCAGATGCGTATTTGACGACGATGCCTGCAACGCGATTGCGCAGAAGCTGCGCGAGAGCGACGGCGTCGTGATCGGCAGCCCGGTCTATTATGCGGGAGCGAACGGCGCGCTGTGCGCGGTCATGGATCGGGTGTTCTATTCAAGCGGCGCGCGCTTTGACGGAAAGGTCGGCGCGGCTGTGGTATCCTGCCGACGCGGCGGTGCGAGTGCAACCTTCGATCGCCTGAATAAATACTTTACGATCAGCAATATGCCGATTGTATCCTCGCAGTATTGGAACTCCGTGCACGGCAACACGCCGCAGGAGGTCTTGCAGGATAAAGAGGGACTGCAGACCATGCGGACGCTCGGCCGCAATATGGCGTGGATGCTCCAGGCGCTGGACGGCATGCCGCATCCGGAGCGAGAGGCGAAGACCCCGACCAACTTTATTCGCAAATGAACGCGCTCAGGACAATTACCCGGCAGGATATCAGAAGGCTGCTGCCGCCGCGTGACCCCGAGGCGCACAAGGGAAGCTTCGGAAAGCTACTTCTGATCTGCGGCAGCGTGGGCTATACCGGGGCGCCGTCGCTCTGCGCGCGCGGTGCGCTTCGGTGCGGCGCCGGGCTGGTGACGCTCTGCGTACCGGAGCGGATCTATCCGATCGTGGCGGCAAAGCTGGAGGAGCCGGTGATTTTTCCCGCGCCCTGCGACGAAGCCGGACGCTTTTCCCAGGAGGCTGCGCCGCTGCTGCTGTCTCTGCTTGCTTCCTGTGACGCCTGCCTGCTGGGCTGCGGTCTTGGCAGAAGCCGGGCGCTGGATTCGCTGGTTGAGACGATCCTGCTTGCTGCGAAGGTACCGCTTGTTTTGGACGCGGATGGTCTAAATGCCGTTTCGGGGCATATAGATGTACTGCGGAAGACGGCATGTCCCGTGATCCTGACGCCGCATGAGGGCGAGTTCCGCCGTATGGGCGGCGACCTTTCCGGGGATCGGGTACAAGCCGTGCAAAAAATGCAGAAGCAGACCGGCGCAACGGTGCTGCTGAAGGGGCACCGGACGCTTATTTTCGGGGAAACGGAAGCCTATCGCAATGAAACGGGCAACCCCGGCATGGCGGTCGGCGGCAGCGGCGACGTGCTCGCCGGCATGATTACGGCGCTGCTTGGACAGGGGCTTGCGCCGACGGACGCTGCGGCGCTGGGGGCGTACCTGCACGGCGCGGCGGGCGATCTCTGCCGGGATCGACTCGGGGAAACGAGCATGACGCCCAGCGATCTGCTTGAGGCGCTTCCGCAGATTCTGAAATAAGGAAGTGCTTGCGCGTGCAACAGGGAAAAGGAAGACTGCGGATTCTGCCGCTGTGCTGTCTCATGCTTTTATCACTGAGCGCTTGTAAGAGAGAAGCGCGGGAGCAGTCCGCCATGCAGGAGGCACTGGATTTTCGCGCCGCGCTTCTGCAGAGCACGGGCTGCACCTATGAGGCGCAGCTTCGTGCGCAGGTGGGGCAGGAGGTCTATGATTTTACGCTGCACTGCCAAAGCAAGACGGAAGGCGGTACGAATGTGGAGGTGGCGGCACCGGAAACCATCGCCGGGATCACGGCGGAGGTTTCGCCGAAGGACGGCACGATCACCTATGACGGAATGAGCATCGCCTTTGGAGAGACGGCGGACGGAACACTCAGTCCCATTGCCGTGCCGGAGATGCTTTCTTTCTGCTGGCGCGAGGAATACATTGCGGCGGCGGGCGCGGACGGCGGCCGCATCCGCGTGACCTATGAAAAGGGCTATGATGCCGACCGGCTGACGGTCGACACTTGGTTGGATGCAGAAAAGCATCTACCAATTTATGCGGAGATATGCTATAATCATACCTGCGTCGCGCAGATAACGCTGACGGACTTTGCATTTGTATCCGAACAAAAGGAATGAACAAAAGAACATGAAATTACTGAAACGAACTTGGGCGGATATCTCTTTGGACAATCTGACCCACAACTATACGGTGCTGAGAAAGCATGTCGACGCAAGCTGCCGCTTTATGGGCATCGTGAAAGCGGACGCTTACGGACATGGCGCGGTTCCCATCAGCCACCATTTGAAGGAGCTTGGCGCGGATTATCTGGCAGTATCCAATGTGGAGGAGGCGCTGCAGCTCCGTCGGGGCGATATCAAGCTGCCGATCCTGATCCTGGGCTATACGCCCGCCGCCTATGCGGAGGATCTGATGGAGATGAATATTCGGCAGGAGGTGCACTCGCTTGCTTACGCCGAGCAGCTTAATGCCAGACTGGAGGGGCTGGGACGGCGTCTGCGTGTGCATATAAAGCTGGATACGGGAATGTCCCGTCTTGGCTTTTTTGCCTACGACTGCGAAAAAACCGTGGAGGAAATTGTTACCGTTTCCAAGCTGCCCAATCTGATCATTGAAGGGATTTTTACCCATTTCCCGGTTGCGGATTCCCTGGAGCCGGAGCAGGTCGCCTTTACCCGCCTGCAGTTCCGGCGGTTTATGGATATGCTCTGCGCGCTGCGCGCCTCCGGCGTTGCGCCGGAAATTCGCCACTGCTGCAACTCGGCGGCAAGCATTCTCTACCCGGAATTCGCGCTCGATATGATCCGTCCCGGAATCGCGACCTACGGAATCGCGCCGTCGGATGAACTGGAGGGCCATATGGATCTAAAGCCGCTGATGTCGCTGCGGACGACGGTTTCGCAGGTGCGTACCTTCCATGAGGGCATTACAGTCAGCTATGGACGAACCTATAAGACAGAGTCGGAGCGCGTCATCGCAGTGCTGGCCATCGGCTACGCCGACGGCCTGTCCCGCAGCTTTTCGAACCGCGGCCGCTTCCTTTATAACGGCAGACCGGTGCCGATCGTGGGGAGAATCTGCATGGATATGTGCATGGTGGACGTGACGGAGATTCCAAATCCGAAGCCGGGCGATCGCGTGACCGTGTTCGGCGAGCGCCCCAGCGTTTCCCAGCTCGCCGCACAGATGGGAACGATCCCGTATGAGATCCTCTGCTGCATCAATAAACGCATTCCGCGCATTTATCTGGACGGAAAAAACCAAATTGAAACGCTTCAATATATTGTTTGATATATTGTTTAAGGAAATCCCTGCGGCGCCGCCGCAGGGATTTCAGGCTGTCAATAAAGTCCGTAACCGTCAAAATGAGAAAACATTTTTGACGATTTCTATGTGAAGCGTATCATTCTGTTTTTGAAGAATTTTGAAAAATTGCGATTCAAAAAATAGATGAAGTTTATTATTTTGACTTACTTCGGAACTCGCGCCCTATCGTACCTATGTACGCCGACGGGCGCGAGTTTCTTGTATTCCGAACTTTCTTGATCGTCTGCCAGCGTGCCAAAAAGGTTTTTTGACACGCTGTGGGATTTCCCGCGGCAGCGCCGCGGGAAATCCCTCAGGCTGTCAATAAAGTCCGTAACCGTCAAAATGAGAAAACATTTTTGACGATTTCTATGTGAAGCGTATCATTCTGTTTTTGAAGAATTTTGAAAAATTGCGATTCAAAAAATAGATGAAGTTTATTATTTTCGCAAATTGCAAGTGCAAGTTGGACACCTGCACGGTAGAACTTAGTGAATCAGAG
>CABQNH010000009.1 GCA_902465435.1 uncultured Eubacteriales bacterium
AGGCCGCACATTTTACTGTATTTGTCAAGTGTTTTTTGAAAATAGTTACAAAAAAACCGGGCCCCGCATTTCCGCGAGACCCAGCCTTTCTTAACTTAGTGACATTGGGCATGTGCCCCGCGCTATTCTTTAATTTGTTTTGTCGCGATAATAATCGCCGAACAAATAGTCATATGGTTTCATAGGTTGCACAGAAGGGTAATCATATTCCGCAATATCTGAGCCGGGTGATAAATCCGTAGCGTGTCCACCTCCCCCAATATATTCGCCATCACAATATATATCTATTCTTGTTCCGTTATAACCTTTCCAACGACACTCAAGAGTATCATCAAAAATCATTCTGCCATCTTCAAAGAACTCAAGTTTGTGGCTCAAATCCTTACTATACCATACACCAACGTATTTTTCAGTAATATTATCTGGATTACCCCCTCTATAAATCGCTCATCTTGTGTCTCTGTCTGTTCGGTGCTTTGCACATCCTGCTTCTGTGTATCATTGTCATTTGTCTCTGCGTACTTTCACGACAGTGCGAAACTCAAAATACTCCTGCCAGTTATCCAGCGTGATTTCAACGGTCTGCTCCGTCAACTCGGCATTACCCGGTTCATTCGTATCCTGCGGGGGAATGATCGGTAGTCTGTCCCTGGGATGTACCCGAATGATCCTCCGTCTTGCCGTTGCCGCAAGCCGCAAGGCTCAGGCACATTACCGCCGCCAGAAGCAGCGCAATCCATTTTCTCATAGTCTATTCTCCATCTTTCTGTAATAAGTTTTCAGCTGCGATACGGATATTTGCGGGAATGCCCTTCATTTGCACATACTTTGACACGCCGAGGAGAGGGCGTGCGCCCCGCTTCCTGTTTTATTCGTAGTATTTCAGTGTGCCCTGAATTCTTGTAATTTTAATGTTTGTGGGGCATTCGTAAATAAACCCCGTTCCGTCCTCGTTCTGTATAATGTTGGCGCTACAATCACCGTATCCACCCAATGGCATCCCTTTTTTGTAATAGTCGTATTCTATAGAATCATGCTCAACTTTTCCATCGACTATTTTATCGCGGCTTATAGTTATATAGGTAGGAATTTGAGAAGTCCGCCCGCGCCAAAACGAGCTTTCGTTAACTGTCGCATCAGGATGGGAAACGCAGTCAATGAGTTCAAAGGAGAAATCATCTAAATTGTAGATGATGTCGTTGACGCAAATATCCGAATCATATTCAACGGCGATATAGTCTCCTTCACTCCAATCCATCTCAACATTGGAATATTCCTCTTTAAGCTCAAGGATTGTAAAGAGGCTAAGGTATGTGTCCGTTACCTCATCAAAGGAATTCGTGTTGTAGGAAACGCTTAAATACTGGTTGATTTCAAAATAATCCTGCCAGTTATCGAGGGTAATTTCAACCGTGTGTGCGATGAGTTCCGATTCACCCTGCTGGGTATCTTCCTGCTTGCTATCTTCCTGTTCGTTATCTCCCTGCGCGTCTGCGTTTCCGCTTAGCTTGATTATTTCCTCAAGCGCATTTTCATAATCTTCCGCTTCCATATAATTGATAAGCGTTTCATACTTTTCATATTTTTTAAGTTTGCTGTTATTGCTGCAAGCAACAAGAGAGAAGCACATAAGTGCTGCCAGAAGAAGCGCGAGGAATCTTTTCATTGTCTTTTACCTCGTTCCATGTATTTTATGTGTCTATACGCGCGCTGCGCTTATGGCAGCCTCCATCGGCAGTTCCGCAGCATTGCTTAAAGCGGGAACCGGCGGATCGCATAGCGAATCTTCCCGGACTTGCTCGGCTCAATCTGATCCACCTTTGTGCAGGTAATGCAGACACCCGGCATAAACCTTTGCAGATCCGACAGGAAACGATTGGCGTCCTCCTCACAGGGCTTTTTCATGACGAGCTTTAATTCGGCGTGCGCCAGATCCGTCTGAATCAGCTGGAATTGTGCCACGGAGTCGTACTGACCGGCAAGGTGATACACAAAGTGCCCGTGCATCAGCGTGCCGTCCGGCAGCTTAAAAATGGCGTCCTCGCGCCCGTCCAGGCTTGCAATCATCGGCAGGGTAACGCCGCATGCACAGGCCTTTTCCTGCGACAGCGTGGCCGTATCGCCCAACAGGTACCGCAGCCGGGGCATTGCCAGATTGTTGAGATCCGTCGTTACCACGACGCCGCTTTCCCCGGGGGAGACCGGCTGATGCGTCACCGGGTCGACGACCTCCATAATCACATTTTCCGCCGTCATGTGCAGATGGCCATGTGGACAGGAATACGCCAGAATGCCTGCGTCTCTTGCGCCGTATTCGTTGGCCACGGGGCAGCCGAACACAGCCTGAATCGCCGTCCGCTGATGCTCATATAGCGTTTCGGAGGTGGAGACGACAACCTTCAGCTTTTTTAGATGAAGCTGATCTCGGATCGGCTGCAGCAGCTGGGCAAAGGTATAAAGCGCCGTCGCATAGCCGTAAATGTACTCCGGCTGATAGCGGTTCAGGAACGGGATATATGACGCGACCTTCTCCGGGGTAAGCGCGTAGGCCGAAAGGATCGTTCGGTTCTTTAAAAACCGCTCCTTCCTGCGTGCGCTTTTTTGCTCGTTTTGCGACAGCTCGATCGGATTGCCCCAAAGCATAACGCTTCGGCTGCCCGGGGTGATCCCATACCAGGACAGCCCGCGCCAACGCGCGGCCTCAAAATGCTCCACATCGTACCGATCCATGTAGAATTTCAGCGGCTCGCCGGTGGAACCGCCCGTAGAATTTGCAATCAGCTGCTTGGGATCGTATTGCTGATTCCGATATTGCTCCGGATGCTGCTGGAAATTCCGCTTGCTGAGGATCGGAATCTGCTGCAGGACCTGAAACGGGTCCTTCTGAACTTCTTCCTCTGTAATTTGCAGGCTCTGATAGGCCGGAACGTCATGAATGCATGTGAGCAGCAGGCGGCAAAGCCGCTCCCGCCGCAGCTTCTGCAGCTCCTCTTCCTTCAGGTACTGCGTCGTTTTCATCTCGGCTAAATAGGCACGCACATGATTTCCCTTTTTGTGCTCCATCGCAGGATACAGCACATGTTCGATTAGGTACTTTATGGACATAACAAATCCTCTCACTTTCCGCTTTGCAACGCGTTTCCTTACGCGTATCGATGATATGGGTGCATGATCGCGGTGACGCTTCTTAAAATGTAAGCTCATTATACCGTAATGCCGCCCAATATGCAAGAGAGAACGCAATTGGCTGACCACGTGCGTAAATTGCGGCGACCCTGTGCTTTGCGCACACGGCGAAGCGCGGGGCAGCTCCTTTTCGCCCGGCGCAAAAAACGATCATCGGACAGCGGCCGCCGGTGTACTTTTTCCCGTGCCGGGCAGAGGCCGGAAGGCCTCGCGATGCACCGCAGATGGCGGCAGAGTGGAGGGAAAACGCAAAAAATGCGGCTGATTTTTCCCTGAAAATCCACAAATAGCCGTTTTTCACTTGCAGTTTTCGGGACGATGGTGTATAATCGGAACGATTAGGGGCGGCGGAGCCGTCGGCAGAGCGCCGGATGCCGCCCGCCTTCGGAGGAGAGCAGAATGGATCGAATTGATAAGGAAAACTATTATCTGGACATTGCACAGACCGTTGCGGAACGCGCGACCTGCCTGTGCGCGCGCTATGGCGCGCTGATCGTCCGAAACGACGAGATCGTATCCACCGGCTACAACGGCGCGCCGCGCGGCCGCGCCAACTGCATCGATCTGGGGCACTGCGTGCGCGAGAAGCTCGGGATTCCGCGCGGAGAGCGCTATGAGGTCTGCCGCAGCGTGCACGCCGAGGCCAACGCGATCATTTCGGCCGCCCGCTCGGAGTGCATCGGCGGCGCGATTTACATCGTCGGTCTGGACGCATCCACAGGCGAGCTGTTAGAGCACTTTAAGCCCTGCCCCATGTGCCGGAGAATGATCATCAACGCCGGGCTGAGCAAGATCGTTCTGCGCAGTACGAAGGAAAAATACGATGTGGTCAATGTGCAGGAGTGGGTATTTAACGACGACTCCGTGATAGACCCGGCGGAGCCGGAGACGCTCTGAGCGCAAAAGGAAAAAGCGCACCGGACAAACGGCGAAAGCAGGAGGAACGACAATGATCCAGGTCAATGCAATGGGCGACGCGTGTCCGCTGCCCGTAGTGAAAACACTCAATGCGATTCGCGAGCTGCCGGAGGGCGGCACGGTACAGACGCTGGTGGACAATCCGGTTGCCGTACAGAATCTGACGCGGCTTGCCGAGTCGAAGGGCTACGGCATAGAAACGGAGCAGCTGGAAGAGCATAAATTTCAGGTGACGCTGACGGTCGGCAAAGCCGACGAGGGAGAAGCGCCCGCGCCCGCATGCTGCGTGCCGACATCGGGCGGCACCGTGGTGGCGATCTCCTCGGCTACAATGGGCGAAGGCAGCGAGGAACTGGGGAAAACGCTGCTCAAGGGCTTCCTTTATGCGCTGCTGCAGCAGCAAACGCTGCCGCAGACCATGCTGTTTTACAACGGCGGCGCGGCGCTGACCTGCGACGGCTCCGCTTCTCTGGAGGATCTGCGGGAGCTGGAGCGGCGCGGCGTGGAAATCCTCACCTGCGGCACCTGCCTGAATTACTACGGCTTAACGGAAAAGCTGCAGGTCGGCAGCGTGACCAATATGTATGTCATTGCCGAAAAGCTGACGAGCGCGGCACGAATCGTGAAGCCTTGACGCACGGAAGAGAGTCGGCGCTTGTCATTACCTTTGCGGAAACTACGCAGGCCATGGCGGCAGAGCGGCTGCTGGACGGGCGGAAGCTTCCCGGGCGGCTGATCCCGACGCCGACGAAAATCACGGCGGGCTGCGGACTTTCCTGGCGGGCGCAGCCGGAGGCAGGCGAGGCGCTGCTTGCGGCGCTTCAATCAGCGGGGATCGCCTGGGAGAAGGCAGTTGTCCTAGAATAGAGCGGGCGGATGCGGTTTTGCCGCCCGGAGAAGATAGGCGAAAATGGGAGTGGGCTGCGGCGTTTTCTTCTTTGTCATGGGTGGTCGCTCCTTTCTTGATTTTAGGCAATAAAAAGCCCGCTGGCTTTGCACATACGGCATAGTCAGCGGGCAGAATGTAAGTTATTCTGTTCAACAATTAAACCTACAAAACAGACTTCATCGTAATGTTTGTGCCTGTTTCAACGCATAAATCATAGAATCGATACCTAATAGTGTCGTATAGCTACTGTTGGTTTTTCTGAAAGCGGGCGTGTAATAAACATTGTTTTCAGCATCAAAACAGAATTTTTCAGCAGTTAGTTCTTTCATCTCACGCGCCAATAGATTACTTCCATAGAAACGGCGGAGGAAGTCGATTCCCGCACACATGGCAGCGACAGGTTTCTTTTCGCTAATAAAATGTGTGACGCACGTTTTTATCACATTGGAGTCTCTATAATTGTTCAATGAACCAATTCCACCGGGTATGATCAATGCATCGTATTCTGCAAAATCAACCTCATGAATATCTTTAATGCATCCCCTACCGATGCGGGCTGCTTCTATAAGGATATTCCGCTTTTCTGCCATCTCTTCTGTCAAGTGGTTAACAGACTGGATGGAAACATCTTCTGCGACAGGAGTGTAATCACACCCATATTTATCAAGCGCTACATACGTCAGAATTACTTCTTCTATACATGAACCATCACCGAGGCCACAGCCTGCTAATAGAACTAAATACTTCATTTGTTTTCACCTCCACAACTCACGGTTTGCCAACGACTTCTCACTGATAAGCATAGCATATAAAGCGACTTACAGCAACGCCTTCTTCATGGTAAATCAGCGACCTTTTTATGAACGCCGTTTTGCTTTGCCTGTTTACTTGCCGCCTTCCGCCGTTCCTCGTTGACCTCTTTGCGCAGCTGACCGGAATAGACCTTTGCTGCCTTTGCCACCTGTTCCTTCTGAAACTTTTTCTTGTTGGCACTGGCTTTGATGTGGGTGCCGTCAATGAAAATTGTGCTCGGGTCGACCATTCGATGATTGAGCGCCTTGTTGAGAATATGCTCGAAAATCTCACTGGCCAGTTCGTCCGGAAAGCGCTTGCAGAAGGCGTAGCTCACCGTCGCAAAGTGTGGTATCTCATCGAGCAGCCCATACCCCAAAAACCAACGGTAGGAGAGAGTATCCTGAATTCTCTGGTAGGTCTGCCGCAGTGACGGGATACCGAACAGATGCTGTATGAGCACCATCTTGATCAGAACGACCGGATCTGTCCCGGGCCTGCCGTTGTCATGGCAGTAATACGGCGACAGCCTTTTATACAGCCATTCGTAGTCCATGACCTTCTCGATCTTCCGCAGCAGATGCTCTTTCGGTACCAACGCCTCCAGATCCACCATTACCACTTCTGCCCGCCCGTCTCTCTTCCGCTGCTCCATGTATTACACCTCCGTTTCTTTTATTATACCAGAAACCAGAGAGTTTTTGTGGTTTTTTGGCACACTGGAAAACGAAGGCTGCCGTAAGGCGGCCTTCGTTTTTTGAGAGGGGTACTTTCCCGTTTGGAATACGCGCGGCACGCTCTCTGCCCGCAAAGCGGCGGAATGACTGCGCGCAATTTTCCTTATGACCGGGCGGCGCTTATACGGACAGCTCTTCCCCCTCTGAACGCACGCAGATTTCGTCGCCCTCCAGCAGGATCTGCGCGCTGCGCGGCGGCTTCTGGCGGCAAAGGAGCAGGGAAAGCGGCGACTCGATCTGTGCCTGCACGAGGTGCCGCAGCTGCCGCGCGCCGCTTTGCGTCCGGCAGCACAGCGCGGCCAGCCGCCCCGGAAGCTCGGCGGAAAGCGTCAGCGTCAGACCGACACCCGACGCCCGCGCGCACAGTTCGTCAAGCTGCCGCTGCGCAATTTGCCGAAGCGCCGTCTCTTCCAGCGGGTGAAATACGGAAACGCAGTCGATTCGACCGAGAAACTCCGGCGGGAAGGCCTCGCGCAGGGCGCTTTTCGCGGCCGCGGCATGCAGATCGCCGCCGAAGCCAAGCTCCCGCTTGCCCTGCGCGCCAAGATTGCAGGTCATGACGAGAATGGTGTTCTTAAAATTGACCTTGCGGCCGAGAGAATCGGTCAGCGCGCCGTCCTCCATGATTTGCAGCAGGAGACCGCAGACGTCGCGATGCGCCTTGTCCAGCTCGTCAAAAAGAACGAGACTGTAGGGCTTCCGGCGCACCTTTTCCGTCAGCTCGCCGCCGTCGCCGTGCCCGACGTAGCCCGGCGGCGCACCGATCAGGCGGGAGACGGAGAACTTCTCCATATATTCGGACATATCCAGCCGGATCAAAGCATCCTGCGTGCCGTAGATCAGGCGCGCGAGCGCCTGACAGAGCGCGGTCTTTCCCACGCCGGTCGGACCCGTAAAGAGCATGGACGCCATGGGGCGGCAGGCCTCGGCAAGGCCGCTGCGCCCACGCCGGACGGCGGCGGCGACCTGACGGACGGCTTCATCCTGCCCCAAAATACACTGCTTCAGGTCAGACTCCAGCGTGCGCAGCCGCTGCTTGTCCGTCGCGGACAAAAGCCCTGCGGGGATGCCGGTTCGGTTGGCGACGTTGGCGGCGATATCCTGTGCCGTGACCACGCGCGGCCGTCTGGCGCAGGTGACTGTCATGTTCTGCACCCGGTCGCGCAGCAGCGCGGCCTGCTCATAGCGTCCCTCGCGGACGGCGGCACCGAGCCGCTCCTGCAGCGCCCGCCTTTCAGCATTCTGCGCGGACTTTCCCATTTGCAGCCATGCCTGCGCCGCGCCCTCGTCCAGAAGGTCCACGGCCTTATCCGGAAGAAAGCGATCCGAGATATAACGACTCGACAGCTCTACCGCCGCCGTGATGGCTTCGTCGGAAATTTTCACGTTGTGGTGCTGCTCCAGCCCGGGGCGCAGCGCGCGCAGAATGCCCGCCGTTTCCGCTTCGCTCGGCTCGCTCACGAGAATGGGGCGGAAGCGGCGCTCTAAGGCGGCGTCCTTTTCAATATATTTGCGGTATTCCTGCAGCGTCGTCGCGCCGATCATCTGCAGCTCACCCCGTCCCAGCGCGGGCTTGATGATATTGGCCGCGTCAATCGCGCCCTCGGCGGAGCCTGCGCCGATGAGCGTGTGCATCTCATCCACAAAAAGGATCATGTTGCCTGCGCGGCGCACCTCCAGAAGAAGGTCGCGCACGCGCTCTTCAAATTCGCCGCGGTATTTCGTGCCTGCTACCATGCTGGCCATGTCGAGCGCGAACAGGCGCTTGCCGAGCAGCTGCTCCGGCACCTGCCCGGCGGCCAGCCGCTGCGCAAAGCCCTCGACGATCGCGGTCTTACCGACGCCCGGCTCGCCGATGAGCGCCGGATTATGCTTGTGCTTCCGGGAAAGCACCTGCATGAGCGTCTCAATTTCCGCTTCCCGTCCGACGATGGTTTCCATTTTGTCGGCCTTTGCGGCCAAATCCGTTCCGAATTGCTCCAGCAGTCTCCCGCTCTGCATTGAATTCCCTCTTTCCGTCTGCGCGCGCACCCGAAGCGCCTCGCATAAATTTGTGAAAAGCAGCGTCGTGTCAATTCCGTTTTGCCGGAGAAGACGGCAGGCGCCGCAGTCCGGCTCCCGCGTGATCGCGGTCAACAGATGCTCCGGCAGGATCCGGCGCGGCGCGGCGTCGGCGGCGGCCAGCGTCAGGATGCGCTGCGCGCGGGCGGTCAATCCCTGCGGAAGTCGGAGAAGTCTGCGGCCGCGCCCCCGCTCGGCAAGCAGGCGCCGCTCCGCCTGCTCATAACGCAGTCCGGCCCAGCACAAAAGCCTTGCCGGCAGCAGACAGCGCTGCCGCAGAAGCGCCAGAAGCAGGTGTGACGTGCCGACGCAGCTGTGCCCATATTCGCAGGCAAGCGCAAACGCGTCCCGGATCAGCTGCTCGGATTCCTCTGAAAATTGCCGCATACGACCGCCCCCTTTTTCCTTTGCCCTGAAATCATTGCCGTGCGCGGCGGGATCTATACCGAAATTCTTTTTTCAAATCACGTTTTTCCGGAATTTAAGCATTGCATTTTTCGTTTTTCATGGTAGAATAAGAGCGCAAGCATATATGGCATACTTTGCAAAAAAAGATAGGAGGTACATACCATGGCATACCATATCACCGACGCCTGCGTAAAGTGCGGCACCTGTGCGGACACCTGCCCCCTCGGCATCATTGAGGAAGGCGACGACAAGTACGTCATCGACGCGGACGCCTGCGTGGAGTGCGGCTCCTGCGCAGCAGCCTGCCCCGTGGAAGCGATCGAGCAGGAGTAATTTTAAATTATAATGAGCCTGTGCTTCGGCACAGGCTCGTTCTCTATGAGGAAGCTATGTTCAAGGAAACACTGCACGGCGGCATGACGCTCCGTCAGGACGAGGCCGCCTTCCGGCTCAGCACCGACTCCGTGCTGCTGGCCGATTTTGTCCGTCTGCCGAAGGCGGCGGAGGTCTGCGACCTCGGGACGGGCTGCGGGACGCTCGGCGTCCTTTTATGCGCGCGCGACGCCGCCTGCCGGGTGACCGGTGTGGAAATTCAGGAGGCCGCCTGCGCGCTTGCCGAGGAAAACAGCCGGGAAAATGCGCTCACAGAGCGCTTTCACGTCCGAAGGGGCGACCTGCGCGAGATTGCTTCGCTGCTCCCGGCAAACCGCTTTGACTGCGTCGTGTCCAATCCGCCGTATTTTAAGGAGGGTGACGGCGCGCAATGCGCAAGCCCTGCGCTTCGCATTGCCAGAACTGAGCTTTTGTGCGATCTCGACGCGCTGTGCGGCGCGGCGGCGTGGCTCCTCAAAAGCGGCGGCGCGTTTTTCCTTGTCCACAGACCCGAACGGCTCTGCGACCTCGCGGTCTGCCTGCGCGGGCACGGCCTGGAGCCAAAGCGGCTGCGGCTGGTGCGGCATACCGCGCAGTCGGACGTCTGCCTTGTGCTGCTCGAGGCGCGCAGAAACGGGAAGCCCGGCCTGAAAATCGAGAAGGATCTGCTCCAATTCCATGCCGACGGCACGGAAACGGAGGAATATCAACGAATTTATCATCGCAAGGAGACGAAAGCATGACAGGACAGCTTTATCTTGTGCCGACGCCGATCGGCAACCTCGGCGATATTTCCGACCGCTGCCGGGAGGTACTGGCCGGCGCGGATTTCATTGCGGCGGAGGACACCCGCGTCAGCCTGAAGCTGCTCAACCACCTCGGCATCAAAAAGAGCCTTGTCAGCTACTATGAGCACAACAAGGCATCGAGCGGCGAACGCATTGTGCAGCGGATCCTGGCAGGAGAGAGCTGCGCGCTGGTCTCGGATGCGGGCTGCCCGGCGATCTCCGACCCGGGAGAGGATCTTGTGCGGCTGTGCGCGGCGCATGAGATCCCGGTCAGCGCGATTCCCGGGCCGTGCGCGGCCATCACGGCGCTGAGCGTGTCCGGTCTGCCGACCGCGCGGTTTACCTTTGAGGGCTTTCTGCCGCAGGTCAAAAAGCAGCGCGCCGCGCAGCTTGCCGGACTGCAGCGGGAGACGCGCACGATGATTTTCTACGAAGCGC
Organism: uncultured Eubacteriales bacterium; assembly: GCA_902465435.1. Taxonomy (GTDB): domain Bacteria; phylum Bacillota; class Clostridia; order Oscillospirales; family Oscillospiraceae; genus CABQNH01. The sequence continues at coordinate 10,590 of CABQNH010000009.1, forward strand.
CGCACAAGCTGACGGCCACGCTGGACGATCTTGCGGAGCATTTCGGCGGCGAGCGCCGGATTGCGATATGCCGCGAGCTGACCAAGCTGCATGAGCAGGTGATCCGCACGACGATCGCGGGCGCGGTCGCGCTTTATCAGCAGACGGCGCCGCGCGGCGAATACGTTCTGGTGGTCGAGGGCACGCAGGAGCGAAACGACGCGCCCAGCATGGAGGAGGCGCTGGAACGGCTGCAGGAGCTGCGTCGGCGGGGGCTTTCCCGCAAGGATGCGGCAAAGCAGGCCGCGGCGGAAACGGGACTTCCCAAAAATGCGCTGTATGACGCGTCCATGCGCTGCGCACCGTAAAAAAAGCTTGTCAGATCCACGGATATCGTGTAAAATAAACTGAAAAACGCATAGGAGGATTCTGCAATGAAGAAACCGATTGTACTTGTAATTATGGACGGCGTCGGTAAGGGCGACGGCGGCAGCGGCGACGCGGTCGCGGTGGCAAAGACGCCGACCCTCGATATGCTGCTGAAGGACTATCCGCACACCTGGCTCAAGGCGCACGGGACGGCGGTCGGCCTGCCCACAGACGACGATATGGGCAATTCCGAGGTCGGCCACAATGCGCTCGGCTGCGGCCAGATCTATTCGCAGGGGGCAAAGCTCGTCAACGAATCCATCGTATCGGGCGCGCTGTATCAGTCCCGGGCATGGAAGGAGCTGACCGCGAACGCGGCGGAGGGACATGCGCTGCATTTCCTCGGCCTTCTTTCCGACGGCAATGTCCACTCCAACATCCACCACCTGTTTGCCATGCTGCGGCAGGCACACGCGCAGGGCTTAAAGCGCGTTTACTGCCACATCCTGCTGGACGGCCGCGACGTGCCGGCCACGTCCGCACTGGATTATGTAGCGCAGCTGGAGGACGTTCTTCGCGAGCTGTCCGGCGGCGGCTATGACTATCGCATCGCCTCCGGCGGCGGCAGAATGGTCATCACGATGGATCGCTACGAGGCCAACTGGCCGATGGTCGAGCTGGGCTGGAAAACCCACGTTCGCGGCGAGGGCCGCCGCTTCCCGTCGGCAAAGGACGCCATTGAGACCTATCGCGCTGAGCTGGGCTGCATCGATCAGGATCTTCCGCCCTTTGTGATCGAGCGCGACGGCGAGCCGGTTGCCAAAATCGCAAACGGCGACAGTGTCATCCTCTACAATTTCCGCGGCGACCGGGCGCAGGAGATCTCTCTGGCCTTTGACCGTAAGGACTTCAGCCATTTTGACCGCGGCGACTATACGGGGGTGAAGTTTGCCGGGATGCTCGAGTATGACGGCGACCTCAAGATCCCGTACAATTATCTTGTCGAGCCGCCCGTGATCAAAAATACGCTGACCGAGGTGCTCTGCGCGCACGGCGTGCGCGAATATGCGCTGTCCGAAACGCAGAAATTCGGCCATGTTACCTATTTCTGGAACGGAAACCGCTCCGGCAAGGTGGATGAGTCGCTCGAGGTTTACGAAGAGATTCCTTCGGATGTGATCCCGTTTGAAAAGGCGCCTGCCATGAAGTCAAAGGAGATCACAGAGCATATGGTCGCGGCGATGGCCTCCGGTCGGTTTGACTTCCTGCGCTGCAATTTCCCCAACGGCGATATGGTCGGACATACCGGCGTGATGGAAGCGGTGGTCTACGCGATGGAGTGCGTAGACAAGAGCGTTAAGGCCATTCTGGATGCGGCGGACAAGTACGGCTATACCGTCCTTGTGACGGCGGATCATGGCAACGCAGACCAGATGACCGAGGTCAAAAAGGGAAAGGTGAGCATCCGCACTGCGCACAGCCTCAATCCCGTACCCTTTGTCATTTACGATAAGGACACCCGCTATACGATCAAGGACGGCAAGTTCGGACTTGCCAACGTTGCGCCGACCATCGTCAAGATGATGGGCTTTGAAGCGCCGGACTGCTGGGAAGAGAGCATGATCTGAGCGCGCCGACGTTACTGTCGGAACAGTGGGTAAGGCGCTTGCCGCGGCAATAGGGTGAAAATCAAAACCAAACGGCCCAAACGGCTTTCTGTGCGTGCTCCCGTTTTGAAAAACGGGAGCACGGCAGACTGTCAATAAAGTCCGTAACCGTCAAAATGAGAAAACATTTTTGACGCTTTCTATGTGAAACGCATTCATTTTGTTTTCGAAAAATTTCAAACAAATACGGATCAAAAATCGGACGATATTTATTATTTTGACTTACTTCGGAACTCACGCCCTACCGTACCTATGTACGCCGACGGGCGCGAGTTCCTCGTATTCCGAACTTTCTTGATAGCCTGACAGCGTGTCAAAAAGGTTTTTGACACGCTGTCGTGCGCCCGTTTTGAAAAACGGGCGCACGGGCGAAGGGAAGCCGGGCCGAAAAACCGCTCCCCACGGTGCAGGTCTGCGCATGCAGACGCCGTGGGGAGCGGTTTTTTATTATAGAAAAAGAAACAGCACGGCAGACAAGCTGTCGTGCTGTTTTGGAGCGGGTGACGAGGCTCGAACTCGCTACCTCCACCTTGGCAAGGTGGCGCTCTACCAGATGAGCTACACCCGCAACTGCAAGAGCTATTATAGCAAGTTTTTTGCATTTGTCAACTAAAAATTTGCGCGTGCAGCCGTTTTCTTTTCGCGCTCTGCGCAGCGGGCGGGAAGGGAAGAACCATGCCCAGGGCGGAAGGAGAAAAACGACCGCGCGTTTTTAGGAGGAGCCGCCGCGCGCTTCCCGCGGAAGCTGCCGTGCGGCAGGGTACGAAATCCGGCGGAGGGGCGCGCACGGCAAAGGTGTATCGTCAATATTTCGTTTCACACATGCGCTTCTTTTGCAAGAAAAGGAATGAATATTTGAATAAAAAGTTACGGAATAGCCGTTTTCTGTTTTGGTATTGTGAGAAACGCCAAATATTGGACTTGCACTTGAAAAAAACTATGGAAATTGTTAAAATATACACATCATGATAGGACGCTTGCGTTCTGAATGAAAATTTTTAAGGAGGCTACATAATGAAAGCAACCGTAAAACGACTTATGGCGATGCTTCTGGTTCTCGCCATGGTCATGACCCTGCTGCCGACGTTTGCATTTGCAGACGAGACGGTAACGGCAACCAAGGTCGATACGATCGCGGACGGCGACCAGATCGTCTGGTATAACGTCGGAAGCGGCAAAGCGATCGACACGCAAGGCACAAGCGGCTTTTACAATGCCGGCGTGGACGTAACAGTTACCAATGGGGTAATGACCGTCCCGCAGACCTCGATCATCTGGACCATTAAGATGATTGAGGGAACCGAAACCTTCTACATGATGCAAGACGGCAAGTATCTCTCCTCGAATAGCTATACCAGCACCGAGTGGAAGACCACTCCGGATGAAAAGTGCGTATGGGAATACACCGAGGAAGGCTACGTGCACAATATTGCAAAGCCCGGCTATATGGAGTGGTTCGAAAGCAAGAACTGCTTCTCCTGCTACAAGACCGATAGCCCCAGCGGCGACATTTTTGTCTTTGAGGCATACAAGATCGGCGGCGGCAGCGGGGAGACCGGAGAGGACAAGATCGTCAACTTCGACTTCCTGGCAACCTCCGACCTGCACGGTCAGATCTACGCGACGGACTACACGGTCGATGAGTCCGCACGCGGCACCTACAAGCGCGGCCTGACCCGCATTGCCTCCTACATCAAGGATGTTCGCGCCGAATACGGCGACAACACCTATGTTGTGGATATGGGCGACACCATTCAGGGCGCTCCCATGACCTACTACTACGCATTCAATAAGCCCGAGGTCGACGATCCCGCGATCAAGGCCTTCCGCACCATCGGCTATGATATGTGGGTCGTAGGCAACCACGAGTTTAACTATGGCCTGAACATCCTGCAGCGCCAGCTCAAGTATGCGGTCTCCCCCTCCACGGAAACCGAAAAGCAGCTGACCGTCTGCATGGCAAACTATCTGGACAGCAGAACCAACTCCGATGAGACAAAGGACTGGGCAACCTGGAACGGCTATGAGCCCTATGTCATTAAGGAATTTGACGGCGTCAAGGTCGCAATCATCGGCTTCGGCAACCCGAACATTCCGAAGTGGGACATTCCCGCAAACTGGGAAGGCATCTACTTTGCCAACATCATTGATACCTACAAGCACTACGAACAGGAAATGCTGGAAAAGGCAGACATGATCGTTGTTGTCGCCCACTCCGGCGTGAATTCCGATGAGGGCGCAGACTTCATGGAGCGCCTGGTCGAGCAGACCAACACCATCGCGTTCGCATTCTCCGGCCATGAGCATGGCAACAAGGTCTGGACCTTCAAGAACAGCGACGGCAAGGATATCCCCGTGCTTCAGCCCTACACCAAGGCGCGCGCAATCGCGGAAGTCAAGGTCGCTTACAATGTGACTAAGGGCTCCTACGAGATCACGCCGGAAGTGAAAAATATGGAAAACTACCGGATCGACGAGGATCTGGCAGCTGTCCTGAAGCCCTATGAGGATACGACGTGGGACGAGTACATGCTCCAGAAGATCGGCGAAGCTTCCGCTGACTTCTCCGCGGCAAATCTCGGCACGGCGCCCTCCGCATTCATGGATCTTATCAACACCGTCCAGCTCTGGGGCGCATATGACCGCACCGGAGAGAACACCCCGGACGACACGACGGACGACACGATGGCACAGCTGTCCATCTCTGCTCCGCTGACCTCCGGCGACAATGCAAACATTATCGACAAGGGCGATATCTTCCTCGGCGATATGTTCAAGCTCTACCGCTTTGAAAACTGGTTCTATCAGATCAGAATGAGCGGCAAGGAAGTCCGCACCTGGCTTGAGTTCGCAGCAACCAAGATCAAGCTCGACGCAGAGGGCAAGCCCACTGTTTCGACCGGCGATCTGACTTACTACGATGTCATCTACGGCGAAGGCTTCTCTTACACGATCGACTATACGAAGCCCGAGGGCAGCAGAATCGTTTCCATGACCTATCATGGCAATGAGGTTGCCGAGGACGACGAATTTACGGTCGTTGTGAACAACTACCGCTACAACGGCGGCGGCAACTATGTAAAGTACCTCAACGAGCACGGCTGCGAGTTCGTAGCAAACGATCCCGACCGCATCATTTATTCCACCCAGTTCGATATGATCCAGGGCGAGGATAAGGGTCAGGCTCGTAACCTCCTGACGGATTACATCATCATGAAGGGTGTGATCGATCCGGTCATCACCTCTACCTGGAAGCTCACCGACGGCGGCGATGAGCCGTCCAAGGATATCACGGTTTACTTCACGAATGACGTACACGGCGCATATGAGAACTATGCCCGCCTGGCGACCGTCGTGAAGGACGGCGACCTGCTGCTCGACGCAGGCGACAACATTCAGGGCTCCGTTGCCACGACGCTGACCAAGGGTCAGTGCATGGTCGACCTCATGAAGGCTGTCGGCTATGATCTCGCAGTTCCCGGCAACCACGAGTTCGACTACGGCTTCGACCGTTTCCTCGAAATCGTGACCAACAAGGAAAATACCCCCTATGTTTCTGCAAACCTCTGGGACAAGACGGCGGATAAGCCCGTTCTGGACGCTTACAAAATGTTTGAGGTCGACGGACTGAAGGTTGCCGTAGTCGGCATCACCACGCCGGAGACGCTCACCAAGTCCACCCCCGCTTACTTCCAGGACAAGGACGGCAACTGGCTCTATGATTTCTGCAACGACGTAACCGGCGAAAAGCTGTACAGCGTTGTGCAGAAGGCGGTTGACGAAGCAACCGAAGCCGGCGCCGACTACGTGATCGCACTCGGCCACCTCGGCATTGACGAGCAGTCCGAGCCGTGGACGTCCAAGAGCGTGATCGCCAACACGACCGGCATCGACGCCCTGATCGACGGCCACTCCCACAGCACCTTTACCGAAGTGATGAAGAACAAGAACGGCGAGGATGTTACCGTTGCGCAGACCGGCACCAAGCTGGAGAAGGTCGGCAAGCTGACCATCGGCGAGGACGGCATCCATGCAGAGCTGATCGACATCACGGAAGAGATCGCAGAGGACGAGACGGTCAAGGCCGCGGTTGACGCAGTGAAGGAAGAAGTCGAGAAGGTCAGCAACACGGTCGTTGCAACGACGGAAGTAGAGCTGACGACGAAGGATCCCGACACCGGCAAGCGTGCGGTTCGCAGCGCAGAGACGAACCTCGGCGACCTGTGCGCCGACGCATACCGTGACCTGCTCGGCACCGATATCGCATTCGTAAACGGCGGCGGCGTCCGTGCGGACATCGCAAAGGGCGACATCACCTACGGCCAGATCATTGCGGTCCATCCCTTCGGCAACACGGCCTGCAAGATCGAAGTCACCGGCCAGCAGATCATTGATGCACTGGAGCTTGGCTCCGCAGCCAACCCCGGCGAATCCGGCGGCTTCCTCCAGGTTTCCGGCATCACCTACACCATCGATAACGGAATTCCCAGCACGGTGACCAAGGACGAAAACGGCATGTTCACCGGCGTTTCCGGCGAGCGCAGAGTCAAGGACGTCAAGGTCGGCGGCGAGCCCATCGACGTGACCAAGACCTACACCCTCGGCGGCCACAACTATATGCTCCTTCTGTGCGGCGACGGCTACACGATGTTCAAGGGCGCAAAGGTTCTGGCGCAGGAGGTTGCAATTGACAACCAGGTTCTGATCCGTTACATCACTGAAACGCTGGGCGGCGAAATCAAGGCAGACTCCATCTACGCAAATCCGCGTGGCGAAGGCCGCATCAAGATCGTGACCTCCGACCGTGTTTGCGCAGAATACAGCGACATCAATGTGGAAGCATGGTATCATGACTATGTCCACTATGCAGCAGAAAACGGCCTGATGACCGGCGTCGGCAACGGCAACTGGGGCATCGGCAACCAGATGACCCGCGCACAGCTCGTTCAGGTTCTCTACGCAATGGAAGGCAAGCCCGAGATGGAATACACCGGCCGCTTTGCAGACGTTGCAAAGGACACCTGGTATGCAAAGGCTGTCGAATGGGCAGCGGAGAACGGCATTGTCGCCGGTACCGGCAACGGCTTCAACCCGAACGGCTTGGTTGACCGTCAGCAGACCGTCGTGATCATGAAGGCCTATGCAAAGTACAAGGGCTACGATACCGGCGCTACCAAGGCACTGGACGAATATGTCGATCATGCGGACGCTTCGACCTGGGCGGTTTCCGCACTCGAGTGGGCGACTGCCATTGGCCTGCTCAACAGCACCTCCACGACGGAGCTGGTTCTGGCACCCAAGACGACCTCGACCCGCGAAGTCTTTGCGACGATTCTCTACAAGTTCGTCAACACCAAGTTTGAAGCTTACACCATTACCGTTTACAGCACGAACGACGTACACGGCGCATATGAGAACTATGCCCGTCTGGCGACCGTCGTGAAGGACGGCGACCTGCTGCTCGACGCAGGCGACAACATTCAGGGCTCCGTTGCCACGACGCTGACCAAGGGTCAGTGCATGGTCGACCTCATGAAGGCTGTCGGCTATGATCTCGCAGTTCCCGGCAACCACGAGTTCGACTACGGCTTCGACCGTTTCCTCGAAATCGTGACCAACAAGGAAAATACCCCCTATGTTTCTGCAAACCTCTGGGACAAGACGGCGGATAAGCCCGTTCTGGACGCTTACAAAATGTTTGAGGTCGACGGACTGAAGGTTGCCGTAGTCGGCATCACCACGCCGGAGACGCTCACCAAGTCCACCCCCGCTTACTTCCAGGACAAGGACGGCAACTGGATCTACGATTTCTGCAACGACACAACCGGCGAAAAGCTGTACAATGTTGTGCAGAAGGCAGTTGACGAAGCTACCGCAGCCGGCGCCGACTACGTCATCGCACTCGGCCACCTCGGCATTGACGAGCAGTCTGAGCCGTGGACGTCCGAGAGCGTGATTGCCCACACCACCGGCATTGACGCCCTGATCGACGGCCACTCCCACAGCACCTTCACCAAGGTGATGCAGAACAAGAACGGCGAGGACGTTGCGGTTTCCCAGACCGGCACCAAGCTGGAGAATGTCGGCAAGCTGGTCATCACCAAGGGCAGCGTGACGACGGAGCTGGTTCCGATCACGGAAGAGATTGCAGAGGACGAGACGGTCAAGGCAGCGGTTGAGACCGTGAAAGAAGAAGTCGAGAAGGTCAGCAACACGGTCGTCGCAACGACGGAAGTGGAGCTGACGACGAAGGATCCCGACACCGGCAAGCGTGCGGTCCGCAGCGCAGAGACGAACCTCGGCGACCTGTGCGCCGACGCATACCGTGACCTGCTCGGCACCGATATCGCATTCGTAAACGGCGGCGGCGTCCGTGCGGACATCGCAAAGGGCGACATCACCTACGGCCAGATCATTGCGGTCCATCCCTTCGGCAACACGGCCTGCAAGATCGAAGTCACCGGCCAGCAGATCATTGATGCACTGGAGCTTGGCTCCGCAGCCAACCCCGGCGAATCCGGCGGCTTCCTCCAGGTTTCCGGCATCACCTACACCATCGATAACGGAATTCCCAGCACGGTGACCAAGGACGAAAACGGCATGTTCACCGGCGTTTCCGGCGAGCGCAGAGTCAAGGACGTCAAGGTCGGCGGCGAGCCCATCGACGTGACCAAGACCTACACCCTCGGCGGCCACAACTACATGCTCCTTCTGTGCGGCGACGGCTACACGATGTTCAAGGGTGCAAAGGTTTTGGCGCAGGAGGTTGCAATTGACAACCAGGTTCTGATCCGTTACATCACCGAAACGCTCAATGGAAAGATCACTGCGGATTCCATCTATGCAAATCCGCGCGGCGAAGGCAGAATCACCATTCTGACTGCGCAGACCATTGACTAAGCGAGTACGAGCCAACAAGTAGAACAAATAAAGCGAGAGGCCGCCCTTCGGGGCGGCCTCAGACTATCTATCAAGTCCTTAATCGTCAAAACGAGAAAAACAATTTGAATGATTTTCCCTTTCAGTGTGTCTATTTTACTTTATAGGGAAATGAAATCAATTGCGTTTAAAAATAAGGATACTATCTATCCGCCTATCCATAAAGACGCGTAACCGTCAACAGGATAGGTATCTCCAAGACTGGATATCCAGTGGGGATACCTGTCAAAACGGGGAAGTGCCTTTGGCGGCTTTGCGCTTTGCGGACAAACAAGCTGCCCTGCCGCTCATGTGACAGCGGCAGGGCAGTTTGTGGGGAAATACCATTTTTAAGCCAGTGGGCGTGGCCGGGAATCGAACTGAAGGGGTGCAAATCACCTTGGGGCCGGGGTCGCAGCTGCGGGGCAGATGGATTCGAAGGAGCACGAGTTACCAACACGGCGGACGGCAAAAGCTCCGTTATGTCCGCTTTTTCAGATACTTTCCGTCGTTGGAGATCGTCGCGAGAAGCTGCAGGCAGCACATAAACAGCCATAGGCCGATGCCCCCGTAGATCAGCGCCTCGGCGAGACGGATGCTGCCGCAGAGGCTGTCGGCCACGCTCATGGCGCACAGTACCGTGCTCATGCAGCACCAGAATACCGCAATGCGGCGGCGTCCCTTGGCAAAGCAGAAGCCGATGACATGATAGGAGGCAAGCATACTGCAGATCTCCGCCAGGAGCTTGAAGCAATAGTCCAGAATGACGGGATCGCTCGACCAGTTCTTAAAATCGAAGATTAGCTTGGCAATCAGATAAATGCAGGTGACGGCGGGCAGCGCCGGACTTGGCGCCTTACCCTTTTGCCAAAGCACTTGCAGATAAAGCTGCGTCAGCGAAGCCACGATGCCGAGGATCGGCACGAGCCGGACGGCGCCCTTCGTTTGCGGCAAAAGCATCCCATTTCCGACGAGCAGCAGCACGGAGAACAGACAGCTCGCAATCACGGGGCCAAGCGCGTTGGAAAAATTATCTTCAAAACGCTCGCGCTTGGGCAGCTTCGCAGTGAGGACACCGAGCAGCGCGGCAGTGAGAACGAGGAAAATCGCCAAGATCAAAGGCGTCCGGTTGCCGGGAAGCAGCAGTCCCTGCGCATCCATTGCGTTTTTTAACTGATAGCCGCGAAGAAGCGCGCCGATTCCCGCTGCAAGCAGCGTCAACGGCACCGCCAGCGCGGCAGCGGATCTTTTTTTCATGATGGCCTCCCAGCTTGCATCGGGCGGGACGGCGAAAGCCGATTCGCCCGGCGCATTCCGATTTTTGAAAAGCGCTCTGTGTCCTCCCCGGCGGCGGGCGGCGCAGTGTTTTCGCCAAGGCCTTGATCCGGAAAACGGGAAATATGTCTCGCATTCTCTGGGTCCTGCGGTTAGCCGGCCTTACGGATTTCATCAGAGGCTCCTTAAAAGTATAGCACATTCCCGGGGGCTTGAAAAGCGGTTTCCGAACTTTTTTCGGTTTCGCCGCGTTTCTCACAAAAAACTTTGCGTTTTTGCAATTTTTCTTTCAAAAAAGCCTTGCAATCGGTAACATTTGGTGGTATACTATGAGCAATCAATAGTATTTTTACTAAAGAGAGGGGTTCTCCCCTCTCTTTTTGATTGACTATGCAGCCTTAGAAGGGGGAGCTTATGAAAATTACCGAACAGGTTTGGGCGTTCTCGCAGCCCATTGTGGAGCAGCTCGGATGCAGCATCTGGGATGTGGAGTATGTCCGCGAGGGCGCGGACTGGTTCCTGCGCATTTATCTGGATAAGCCGGGCGGCGTAACGATCGACGACTGCGAGGCCGTATCCCGGGCGATCGATCCCGTGCTGGATGAAAAGGATCCGATCGAAAACAGCTATACCTTCGAGGTCTGCTCGGCCGGACTGGAGCGGGTATTGAAGCGGCCGCGCGATTTTGCACAGTATCTTGGAGAAGCGATCTTCATCAAGCTCTATCAGCCCAAAAACGGCAGCAAGGAATTCAACGGCCGCCTTCTCGGCTACGAGGACGGACGCGTCACCGCCGAGGTCGGCGGCGAAACCATGACATTTGAAAAATCGGAAGTCGCACTGGTTCGGCTTCGCGTAGACTTTTAGGAGGAAAGACAGAATGAACGCAGAAATTTTTGCAGCACTGCGCCAGCTTGAGAAGGAACGCGGCATCCCCGTGGATTATATGGTCGACCGCATTACACAGGCGCTCGTTGCCGCCTATAAAAAGGACAAGGACGGTTATACGGACAATGTGTTCGTCGAGCTGACCGAGAAGGAGCTCAAGATGTACGCGCAGAAGGAGGTCGTGGAGGACGTGATCTCCCCCGCAACCGAAATCGCGCTGGAGCTTGCGCAGCGGATCGACAAGCACGCGGCGCTGGGCGATTTGGTGAATGTTCCCATTGAGACGCAGAAATTCGGCCGAATCGCTGCGCAGACGGCAAAGCAGGTCATTATTCAGGGCATCCGCGAGGCAGAGCGCGGCATGATTTACGACAATTTTGCTTCCAAGGAGCATGAGATCCTTACCGGTACGGTTCTTCGCATTGCGCCGGACAACGGCGACATGATGATCCGGATCGGCCGCGAGGGCGACAGGACCGATGCGCTGCTGGCCGCGAGCGAGCAGGTCAGGGGCGAGCACTTCCAGGAGGGAGATCGCATCCGCGTTTACGTCGTTGAGGTTCGCCGCTCGAGCCGTGGACCGCAGATTTTGGTTTCGCGTACCCACCCGGGACTGGTCAAGCGCCTGTTTGAGCTGAACGTACCGGAGATCGAGTCCGGTCTGGTCGAGATCCGCTCGATCGCCCGCGAAGCTGGTTCCAGAACGAAGATCGCCGTTCATGCGACGGAGGAGAACATCGATCCCGTCGGCGCGTGCGTCGGTGCGCGCGGCACGCGTGTCGCGGCCGTGGTTGACGAGCTGCACGGCGAGAAGATGGATATTGTTGTCTGGTCGGAGGATCCTGCGGCGTTTGTCGCCTCGGCGCTTTCGCCTGCGGATGTTGTCTCCGTTACGGTTCTGCCCGGGATGAAGGCGTGCCGTGTGATCGTTCCGGACGATCAGCTTTCCCTCGCCATCGGCAAGGAAGGTCAGAATGCCCGGCTGGCTGCCCGCCTGACCGGTTATAAGATCGACATTAAGCCGCAGTCGCAGGCACAGGAGCTTGCGGAGGAGGAAGCGCAGCAGACGCTGCCGTCGGAGGAAGTCGAGGAAGCATAAGTTTTTCGCAAAAACCGAAACGGAGGTGCGCAGTATGCCGAAAAAAATTCCCATTCGCCAATGCCTCGGCTGTCGTGAGCCGAAGGCAAAGAAGGAGCTGGTGCGCGTGGTTCGCTCGCCGGAGGGCGTTGTTACGATCGATTTTAAGGGCAAGGCGCCCGGACGCGGCGCGTACGTTTGCCCGAATGCGCAGTGCCTGCGGAAGGCGCTGAAATCGAACGCGATTGCACGCAGTCTCGGCACGCCGCTTCCGCAGGAGGTTATGGACGAGCTGCTAAGGCAGATGGAGGTGGCGCAGGATGGAGCAGAATAAATCGCTGGGGCTTTTGTCGCTGGCACGAAAGGGCGGCAACATTGCGCTGGGCGAGGAGCCGGTCGGCGCGGAGGCCAGAGCGGGTCACGCGCGCCTGATCCTTGTGGCGGAGGATGCCTCCGATCATGCGCTGCGCCGGGTCAGGAGCTTCGTCGCAGGGACGAAGCAGCCCTATGTGCAGGTGCCGTTTTCCAAGGACACGCTGGGCAGTGCGCTCGGCACGACGAGCTGCGCGATGGCGGCCATTACGGACGTCCGGCTGGCGCAGGCCTTCGTGAAAACGCTGACGCCGCCGGAGCGGTACAGCGAGCTGCTTGCGGAGCTGGATGTGCGCGCAGCGCGCGTCAGACAGCGGCAGATCGAAGCGAAAAATCACCGGAACAACATCAAACACGGCAGGAAGTAACATGGAGGTGGCTATATGAGTAGTTTAGTGAAATACAGAATTCGAGAGGTCGCGGCGGATTTCGGAATGCAGCCGAAGGAGATTGCAGCCATCATCGCCAAATATTTTGAGAAGCCCAAGAGCAACCAGCAGGTGCTGGAGGATGCGGAGCTGAACCTGCTCTTTGACTATATCACGGCGCATCACCAGATCGATTCGCTGGCGCAGGTCTTTGCGGTTGCGCCCGCGCCCAAGGCGGAGGAAAAGAAGCCGGAGGCGGCCACGCGGGCGGCGGAGAAGAAGCCTGCCGAGGCGTCCGGCGCAAAGAAGGACGCGCCGAAGAAGGACGCAGCCGCAGCGGGCGGCGTGACCGTTACGAAGGAGCCGCAGCGCAAGCGCGAGCGCCGCGTTGTGGATACCTCTGCCGTTACGGTCAACGCAGATCGCTTTGACGACCGCGTGGACGTGCTGATCTCTGAACGCGCGCAGAATTTCTCCGGCGGCAAGCAGAAGATCAACAATAAGAACAAGAAAAAGCAGCAGCAGAAGGGCAAGTTCGGCACAAAGTCCCGCAACGAGGAGCAGGAGAAGATGCGCCGTCTGCAGCTGGAGATCATTAAGAAAACGCCGCTGACCGTTAAGATCCCGGATGAGATCACCGTTGGCGAGCTGGCCTCCCGCATGAAGAAAACCGCGGCGGAGGTAATCAAGTGCCTGATGAAAAACGGCGTTCTGGCGGCAATTAACCAGACGATCGATTTCGACACCGCAGAATTCGTTGCAACCGAGCTGGGCTGCAAGGTCGAGCGCGAGATCGTTGTGACGATCGAAGAGCGCCTGTTTGACGACCATGAGGACACGGCTGACGAGCTGGTCGGCCGTCCGCCCGTCGTCGTTGTGATGGGTCACGTTGACCACGGTAAGACTTCGCTGTTGGATGCGATCCGCCAGACGAACGTCGTTTCCGGCGAGGCGGGCGGCATCACGCAGCACATCGGCGCCTACACCGTGGAGCTGAACGGTCAGCCAATCACGTTTTTGGATACGCCGGGTCACGCGGCCTTCACGGAGATGCGTGCGCGCGGCGCAATGTGCACCGATATTGCAATTCTGGTCGTGGCGGCGGACGACGGCATTATGCCGCAGACCGTCGAGGCCATCAACCACGCCAAGGCGGCGAAAATTCCGATCATCGTTGCGGTCAACAAGATGGATAAGCCGGGTGCAAATCCCGACCGCGTGCTGACCCAGCTTACGGAGCACGAACTGGTACCCTCCGACTGGGGCGGCGATACCGAGGTATGCCGTATTTCCGCCAAGACGCATGAGGGCATTGACGAGCTGCTTGAGACGGTGCTTCTGACGGCGGAGCTTGCCGACCTGAAGGCAAACCCCAACCGCGCGGCGAAGGGTACGGTCATTGAGGCACGGCTCGACAAAAACCGCGGCCCCATTGCGACGCTGCTTGTGCAGAACGGTACGCTGGAGCAGGGCAATATCATCATTGCCGGTACGGCCGTCGGCCGCGTGCGTGTGATGACGAACGACAAGGGACGCACGGTCAAGGTCGCCGGACCGTCCACGCCGGTCGAGATCACGGGCCTTGCCGAGGTCCCGGCGCCGGGCGACAGCTTTGCCGCCGTTGCCGATGAACGCATGGCGCGTCAGCTCGTCGAGCAGCGCAAGCAGGCCGAGAAGGACGCTGCGGCGCAGAAGGCCAGCAAGGTCACACTCGACAACCTCTTTGCCAAGATGCAGGAGGGTGAGATGAAGGAGCTGAACCTGATCGTCAAGGCGGACGTACAGGGTTCGGCGGAGGCGGTTCGCGCGTCCCTCGAGAAGCTCAGCAACGACGAGGTCCGCGTTTGCGTGATCCACGCGGGCGTCGGCGCGATCAACGAATCCGATATTCTTCTGGCCTCCACCTCAAACGCGATCGTTGTCGGCTTTAACGTCCGCCCGAACGAGGCGGCCGCCGCAGCAGCCAAGCGCGACCATGTGGACATGAGAATGTACCGCGTGATCTACGACGCGATCAATGAGATCGAGGCCGCCATGAAGGGTATGCTTGCCCCGCAGTACCGCGAGGCCGTCATCGGCCACGCCGAGGTTCGCCAGACCTACAAGGTTTCCGCGATCGGCACCATCGCAGGCTGCTATGTCAAGGACGGCAAGATCACACGCGACGGACAGGTTCGTATTCTGCGTGATAATATCGTCATTCACGAAGGCCAAATCGGCTCTCTGCAGCGCTTCAAGGATAGCGTGAAGGAGGTCGCGGCAAACTATGAGTGCGGCATGTCCATCGAGAAGTACAACGACATTAAGGAAGGCGATATTTTCGAGTGCTTCATTATGGAGGAAATTCCCCGCTGAGCACCGAATCTACCGCTGACATCGGATCCGGAAGCAGAATACAGGTTTCCGGATCCCTTTAAGGAGAAAAACTATGGCATCCAACCGAATCGGACGCATTAACGAAGAAATCCAGCGCGAGCTTGCAGACCTTCTGCGCAGCATGAAGGATCCTCGCGTGCAGAAAACCATGATTTCCATTACACGCGTCGAAACGACGAGCGACCTGCGCTATGCGAAGGTCTATGTCAGCTTTTTTGATAAGGACTGCGCCAAGGACGGCATGAAGGGCCTGAAATCCGCAGGCAGCTATCTGCGTCGCGAGTTGGGCAGCCGCCTGCAGCTTCGCTATACGCCGGAGCTGCAGTGGGTGCAGGACGATTCCATTACCCATGCGGCGCATATTCTGGATATTTTGTCCACACTGGACATTCCAAAGGACGAAGAAGATGAAAATAACGACGCTGAATGAGGCCGCCGAATGGCTGATGGGTCAGGACGACTTTGTCATCCTGACCCATCGTCGGCCGGATGGGGATGCGGTCGGCAGCGCGGCGGCGCTCTGCCTTGGCCTGCGCAGCCTCGGCAAGTGCGCAAGCATCCTGCAGAATCCGCAGCTCACGCCGAAGATGGCTCCCTTCTGGGAGAACCTGACCTGTGAGAAGGAGGGCGACGCGCTGCTTGTCGCGGTCGATCTTGCTTCGGAGGCGCAGTTTTCCTATTCCTCCACGCACCTGACGCAGCGCGTGCTTCTGAGCATCGATCACCACGGCTCGAACACCGATTATGCGGCGCGGACCTATGTGGAGCCGGATACGGCCGCCTGCGGCGAAATTGTGCTGCGGCTTTTGCGGCAGATGTCCGTAAAAATTGACAGGCGCATGGCGGAGGCAATGTATCTGGCGATTTCGACGGATACCGGCTGCTTCCGCTACAGCAACGTTACGGCCGATACGCTGCGCGCTGCGGCGGACTGCCGGGACTGCGGTGCGGATACCTTTGCGATCAATCAGGCGTTTTTCATGACAAAGCGCCTAGCGAGGCTGAAGCTTGACGCGTATCTTGTCCGCACGATGGAGCTTTACCATGGGGGCAAGGTGGCGGTCAATGTGCTGCCGGAACGGACGCTCCGTTCCTTTGGCGTGGTGGAGGACGATATTGACAATATTTCCGGCTTTGCGCGGGAGATCGAGGGCGTGGAAATCGCCGTGGTAGTACGGCAGACGCCGCTGGGGCATTACGGAAAGCTTTCCGTGCGGACCTCGCCGCGCTATGACGCCTCGGCAATCTGCGCGCCTTTGGGCGGCGGCGGGCATCGCGCCGCAGCGGGCGCGACGACGCAAATGGACATGGCCGGCGCAAAGGCGGCGGTTTTGCAGGTCATTGACGGCCTGTTTGAAAAGAAAGCGTAATGGGGGCGGGCTATGCCGAACGGAATATTGATTGTGGATAAGCCGGAGGGCTGGACAAGTCAGGACGTGGTTTCCAAGCTGCGCGGCGTGTTCCATGAGCGGCGCATCGGCCACGGCGGTACGCTCGATCCGATGGCGACCGGCGTTCTTCCGGTCTTTCTCGGCAGGGCGACGCGCGCGGTCGAGTTTTTTGAGTCCGCAGAGAAGGAGTATCTTGCCGGGCTGCGGCTGGGGCTTTCCACCAACACGCAGGATACGAGCGGCGAGGCGGTGATGCAGCGCCCGGTTTCCTGCACGAGAGAGGAGCTTTGCACGGCGCTTGCGGCGTTTACGGGGGAGATCAAACAGATCCCACCGATGTACTCCGCCATTAAAATCGGCGGCAGAAAGCTCTATGAGCTGGCGCGTGCCGGGAAAGAGGTGGCGCGTGCGCCGCGCAGGATTCAAATCTTCTCCATGGAGCTTTTGGAGGGCGCGGACGCGGATTGGCGTCTGCGCGTGCACTGCTCCAAGGGAACCTATGTCCGCACGCTTTGCCACGACATCGGCGAGTTTTTGGGCTGCGGCGGCTGCATGAGCAGTCTCCGGCGCACACGGGCGGGCTGCTTTACGCTTGCGGATGCCCATCCCCTGGACGAGATCCTTGCGGCGGCGGAGCAGGAGCGAAGTGCGCTCCTGCGGCCGGTCGACACGCTGTTTGCCGCGCTGCCCGCCGTGCGCGTGCCGAAGCGTGCGGAAAAGGCCTGCCGCAACGGGGCGGCGTTTCCGCTTGCAGGGCCTGCGGAGGGACGCTATCGCGTTTACAGCGAGCAGGGCGAGTTTTTGATGCTGGGTAAGCTGCAGAACGGCCGCATGGAAACGGTCAAGAGCTTTTTTGAGGTGTGAAACTTGGAACAACAACGCGTAATTGCACTGGGCTTTTTTGACGGCGTGCATCTCGGGCACGGTGCGCTGCTGCGCGAGGCGGTTCGCATTGCCGGGCAGCGGGGGCTGAAAGCGGCGGCAATCAGCTTTGACCGGCATCCCGGCACGCTGATTCCCGGAAGGAGCGTGAAGCTTCTGAGCAGCTGCGCGGAGCGGGAGGCGCTGATGCGGCGGCTTTACGGCATCGACGAGGTGATTTTTCTGCACTTTGACCGTGCGCGCATGGAGCAGCCGTGGCAGAAGTTTGTGACGCAGACGCTGGTGCGGCAATATGGTGCGGCGCATGTGATCTGCGGAGAAAGCTTCCGCTTCGGCTACCGCGGCGAGGGGACGCCGGAGCTGCTGCGCCGCTGCTGCGCGGCGCATGGCGTCGGCGTGACGGTGATCGCACCGGTGCAGGTGGAGGGAAGAACCGTCTCCTCCACCTATATTCGGCAGCTGCTTGCGGAAGGCGACGTGTTAGAGGCGGCGCGTTATCTCGGGCACCGGCACTGCTTTACCGGTGAGGTTTCCCACGGCGCACACCTGGGCAGCTCGCTCGGCTTCCCAACGGCAAATCTGCTGGTGCCGGAGGAGCTTCTTGCGCCGCGCTTCGGCGTTTATGCGACGGTGGTCTATTGCGCGGGGCGTGCCTACGGTGCGGTGACGAATGTCGGCGTTGCGCCGACGGTCGGCGCGCGGCCGGTGCGCATCGAATCGAACCTGCTGGATTTTGCAGGCGACCTTTACGGAAGGACGATCCGGGTCGAGTTTCAGTCGTTCCTGCGTGCCGAGACACGGTTTGCTTCGCTCAAGGCACTAAAGGATGCGATTGCGGCCGATGCGAAGGCGGCGCGCCGCTGTCTTGCAGAAGAAAAGCTGCAGAATTTGGCGGAAGAATGCGATCGGGCGGATTTGGAGAGCCCTTAGAGAAAACGGCGGCCGGCTTGCTGAGCGCCGGGGGATCGGTGCTTTTTCAGACTGCCAATCAAGCAAGCACATAGGCGTCAAAGTGGACAGTTTTTACTGTTTCCATTTTCAAAAAGGAAACCTTTGAATCAATTTACTGCCTGCCGCAGGAGATTGATTCAAGGGTTTTCTTGCTGTAACGCAGCGCCGCACGCAATTTGCATGGATGCGGGCTTTCCGCGCAAAGGTGCGGCGAAGGATGCGGAGGAGCGCTTTGTAAAAAAATCACGCGGAGCGATACCAACCATTCGGCGGTTTCCGCGTGTAAAAAAAGAAAAGAAAGGCGAATATTATGTGGATTCTCTTTGCATTTGGTTCGGCGCTGTTGTGCCGCAAGTCGGCAAGCTTTACCGTCCGCGCGATAGAATTCTGCTTCAGCCTTGCGACATAGTCAAGGTAGGGGAGCGCGTCATCATGCGTCAGCAGCCGCAGCGCGTCCGTGACCGCCTTGGGAAAGCCCATTGCGGCAATGTCCTCGACGGTGCAGGCGGTGTCCTCTGCGACGTCGTGCAGCAGTGCGGCGATCGTTGTGTTCTCATCCGGCATCTGTTCGGCCAGATGGAAGGGGTGAAAAACATAGGGAAGTCCGCTCTTGTCCACCTGATCTCTGTGCGCGCAATAGCACAGCTTCAGCGCTTTCTTTGTCCATTCGGTATAAATCATGGCGGAATCCTCCTCCTTATGCGCCTAAGAGCGGCTGGTCAAAGGCAAAAAGCGTTTCATTGATGCGAAAAATGCCGTAATCCTGATGCTGGATAAAGTATTCGAGGATGACATCAAATTTGTTGCTGTGGGAGAGCGCAAAGCCGGCCTTTCTCAGCATATTCTGCGCTTCCCAGAGCGGCAACTCCAGCGCAATGGCGAAAGCAAGCGCCGTAGGTTTGCTGGGCTTGTAGTGCGGGTCGCTGCGGATCTTGGAAAACAGCTTGCGGTCGATGTTGGCCTTTTTGTAGCACGCCGCGTCGCTGATACCCCGCTCGTCGATCTTTCGAAGCAGCATCTGGGAGAAGCTCTCGTCCATGGTGTTGAGCAGCTCGTTTAAGTCCTGCGGCGGCTGTATTGCAGCCTGAGGCAGCGCGGCATCGCAATTCCAAGCGCGGGACTGGGAAGCGGCCTGTTTCGCGTGCAGAGGTGCGTGGCCGCATAGCGCTCGCCGATGTATTCCGTGATATCCCAAATCAGCTTTTTGCTGACCTGAAAGCACTCCCGGTCAAATACGACGAGGTATATCAGCATGCCGTTATCCAGAAGGAAGCGGCGGATTTCGTCCATTGCAATTTGCAGCGCCAGCTCCCTGGGGAAAGCGAACGCGCCCGATGAGATCAGCGGAAAGGCCACGGATTCACAGCCGACCGTCTGGGCGAGCCGCAGCGACTCGCGATAGCAGGAGGCCAGCTGCTCCGGCTCGCCGGATCCTCCGCCCGCCCAGCGCGGGCCGGCGGTATGAATCACATAGCGGCACGGAAGGCGATAGCCCTTTGTAAGCTTGGCCTGCCCGACCTCGCAGCTGCCGAGCCGCAGGCATTCTGCCTGCAGCGCCTCGCCTGCCGCTGCGTGGATCGCGCCGTCTACGCCGCCACCGCCGCAGAGCTTGCGGTTCGCGGCGTTTACGATGGCGTCGCAGTGAACGCGCATAATATCTTCCCGGATGATCTGAAATGGCATGGGACCCCCGCTCCTTTCCTGATTTGCCTGCCGAACAGTTTCCACCTTTGCGGGAACAAACTGCACCCCGACCGGGCAGCGCTTTGGGCAGACGCTGGGCATCTATACCGATTATAGCAGAAAAGCGGACGGCGTGCCACCCGTTTTGTGGGAAAATGATGCGAAAACGCGTCCCGCGGGACGCTGTGTCGGCATATTTTCTTGTATAGGGCTTGTGGGAAGGGAAAAAAGTTGCTATAATACAATAAAATAGGGAAAAAGGCGACGCCTGCGCGAGCGGCAGGCGGACAAGCCGCGCTGGGAGGGAGCGCAATGGAGCTATGGGACGTTTATGACGAAAGACGGCGGCGAACCGGCCGCACCCATGTACGCGGCGTACCGCTGCGGCCGGGGGAGTATCACCTTGTCGTGTTTGCTTGGATCTACAATGCGCGCGGTGAAATTCTGCTGACGCTGCGCGACCCGCAGAAGCCGTCCTACCCCAACACATGGGCCTGCACCGGCGGCTCCGCGATCCGCGGCGAGAGCAGCATGGCTGCTATTCGGCGAGAGGTGCGCGAGGAAACGGGCATTACATTTGCACCGGAGGCGCTGACCCTGCTGAAAAGCCAACGCGAGCGAAACAGCTTCCGGGATATTTATGCGCTGCACTGTGAGCAGCCGGTGGAGTCGCTGACCATGCAGCCCGGAGAGACGGTCGCGGCGCAGTGGGTTTCGCTGGAGCGACTGGAGGAAATGATCCATGCGGACGAAATTGCCGCCCCGGATGCGATGCTGTATCGGCAGGTGCGCGCGCAGCTCGAGGAGCTGATCGCGCGGGCACGCGACGGAGGCACTGCATGGGAGCGGACGCCGCAGGACGCGCCGATCCGACCCGGGCGCTATCGCCACTTTAAGGGCAATGAATATGAGGTGCTCTTTACCGCGCGGCATTCCGAAACGCGGGAGGAGATGGTAGTCTATCGTGCGCTCTACGGGGAGTACGGCCTTTGGGTCAGACCTGCCTCCATGTGGAGAGAGACGGTCGTGCGGAACGGAAAGCGGCAGCCACGCTTTCGCTTTCTCGGCGATACGAAGGGCGGCGCCGAATAGCTCCCCTGCGGCGGGTGGCGGCATATCCCGCACTATGCGGATCACAGAGCGATTTCCGGCCGCTGCGGCCGTAAGGGGATGCGGTGCCTTGCGCGGTTCGATTGAACGGAACAGAGAACTCATAATAGAAAAAGCTCCCGCATTGCCGGAACGCTGCTTCGGGCAATGCGGGGCTTTTTCACAGCTGCTTTTTGGCAAGCTCAAGAATTTTCGGCATTTCGGAGAGAATTTCATCATAGTTTTCGCGGCAGTGCGGGCGGCTGCAGAGAGAGCAGTCCTTGATCCCGTTCGGCAGGAAGCGGGGATTTCCGCCGCAGCGATCCGACAGCGCGTAGAGCGGACAATAACAAAACAGACAGTTGAAATCCTTTTCCTCCGGCATGGCATGGCAGGGAAAATACTCGCAGGCGCGATTCTGGTAAAATGCATAGGCGCGGGACGTTTTTTCCATATTAACCTCCGATTCGAACACCGATGCGGTCGCCGATTGTGACCTTGGACTCAATGCCAAGACGGCTGTAGTGCAGAATATCCTCGTCGATCTGCACGACGTCCTTCGGAATCAGCAGCACGACGGTCGAGCCGCCGTATTCAAAGTAGCCTTTTTCGTCTAACTTGGAGAAATAAGCGCCGCCGTAGCAGTAGTGATTGCGAATTTTGCCGACGAGCATGGCGCCGACCTCGATCTGCACTAACTCGCCGAAGTGCTCCGTGTGCAGAACCGTCCATTGGCGGGAATTGCGGACATAGACGTTATTATCGGCGGAGATCGGGTTCACGCTGTGCAGGATCCCCTTGATTTTGACCGTCGGCTCCTGCGTGCCGCTGTCCGGATAGACATAGCGGTGATAATCGTCCGGTGTCAGCCGGAATACCAGACAAAGGCCGCCCGAAAAGCGCGCGGCATATGCGGGATTTTCCAACAGCTCGCCGACAGAATAGGTGGAATTTTTGATCGAAAAACGAACGCCCTCGTCGATGGAGTAGACGGTCAGCTTGGAATCGGCAATGGCGGGAAGCTCGTCCTGCGTGGTGCCGTTGAGGTATTTTAAGCGCTTGCGCGTAAAAAAGTCATTGAAATTCCGGTATTTCTTCTGCTCGCAGTCAGCGGTGGAAATGTGAAATTTCCGCACGAATTTTTTGACCTTCCGCTTGGAAAGCGGGCTTTTCTCATAGGTAGAATAGAGGTTGGAAAAGGACTTGCGGTACATGACTGTTTTGAGCAGGATGCGCCCGGTGCGCGTGTTATAAAGAAAGCGGATGCCGCCGACGGCGCATTCGCGCTCATCGACCAGAGCTTTCCTGCGGCGATCGTAAACCTGAATCATATATGCGTCCTTCCCAAAGAATTTTTTCTGCGCTCGACCGATTTCGGCACACTTTTTCGCGGCGCTGGGCTATGATTAGGCTACAGCTTATCCAATGCGAGCACACTTCATATCCCGGCAAAACGGTGCAGACTTTTGCGTGCCGCTTTGCCAATCCCACAACCTGCTTGCCTCTCGGGAAACCGGGAGGCGCTTTTTTTCGGCCTTACGAACGGAACCAGTATAGCATATTTTCTGCAAAATGTCTGCCCCTATCAGAAAAAAACTTTGCATGAAAAAGCGCGGCGCGGCTGCAGGACGTCAGCCACGCGGGAATGGGGAAAAAGCCTTTGCGTTCCGACAATTTATGTGGTACAATCAGAGAAAATGGTAAAGGACGGCGCGAAATATGATCCAAAACCTAAACAAATTGTCTTTTTTGAATTATGGCAAGGTGCTTGCGGATCGTTCCGAGCATCGCGGCTTTCCGCAGACCGCGCCGTGGCAGGAGCAGCTGACGACCTATTCCGGCTCGAACGTCGCCGTTTGCCGCGTATCGGACGGCGAGCTGTATCTCGACTTTGAGGAGGGCATGACGATCCTCGCGGTGGCAAACGCGCCGGAGGAGCCGATGGTCTGCTTCTATCTGGACAAACCGGTCTGTCTCAAGCCGGGCGTTTGCTTTGCGATCGTTCCGTACCGGGATAGCTGCACGGTTCGGATGGGCAAGAAGGAGGACGCAGAGTTCCTGCTTGTTTCGTCGTTCCGGCCGGCGGCGGATTTCAAGCTGACGCACAAGCTGCGGCTGCGTGAGATCTATACGATCTTTTATCAGGAGAAGGAGCGCGGCTTTTTCTTTAAGGGAGAAAAGCACGACGTGCTGGAGCTGACCTATGTGGATAAGGGCAGGCTCCACAGCGTCGTGGGCGGCAATGACTTTTTGCTGGAGCAGGGCGACCTCATGATCTACGGGCCGCAGCAGTGGCATATGCAGTATGCGGATATGGACTGCGAGACGAGCTTTTTGACGGTTACCTTTGATATGGATAATTACGATCTTTCGCCGCTTTATAATCGGAAATTTGCACTGGCCTCGCGGATGGTTCAGCTTGTCAAGGCGCTGTCCGAGGAGTGCGAGCGGGACGACTGCTTCTGCGGCGACATGGTGCTGAGTCTGCTGACCCAGCTGCTTGTTGGGATCCTGCGCGCGGCGCAGTCCGGCGATACGGATCGGCTGAAAACGCCGATTTCCATTCACAACGAAAATGAGATCGTCAATCGCGCGCTGCGCTATATCAGCGAAAATGTATACAGCAAGCTTTCCGTGACGACGGTCGCGCGCGCGACTGGGATCAGCTCGTCGCATCTGACCTCGCTGTTTCATAAGTGCATGCAGATCTCGCCGGGCGAGTATATCCGCAGAATGCGCCTGCAGGAGAGCAAGGCGCTCATCCGCGAGGGGCAGATGAACTTTACGCAGATCGCGGATCTTCTGCAGTATTCCACGGTGCATCACTTTTCCCGGCAGTTTAAGGACGCGTTCGGCATTACGCCGTCGGAATATGCCAAGGCCATTCGCTGAGGGAGAAAAGGCGCTGTCGCAGCCTGCGAAATGCAGCTCGCGGCAGCGCCTTGGCGTTTCTATTCCGTTGCGCAAACGCGCGTGCCGCCTCCCTCCGTAAAGCTGGAGCGGACTTCGATCTCGACGTTATGCTGCTTTGCCAGCGCGACGCAGCGCTCGTGCAGGACCTTTGCACCGCTGCGAGCCATGGAAAGCATACGGTCATAGGACAGAACGTCCAGCCGGACGGCGTCCGGGTTTTTCCGCGGGTCGTCGGTATAAACACCGTCTACGTCCGTGAAGATCTGGCATTTGTCCGCGTGGAGAAAGACGGAGAGCGCGACTGCCGTGGTGTCGGAGCCGCCGCGCCCCAGCGTTGTAATGTCGCCGTGCGCGTCAATTCCCTGAAAGCCGGCGACCAATACGACCTTGCCCTGAGAAAGCTCGCGGGCAATGCGATCGGAGCAGAGCGCAAGCGTATGCGCGTCGCCGTGGCGGCTATCCGTCAAAAGTCCGGCCTGCCAGCCGGTCAGGGAAACCGCCGGGATGCCCAGCTCGGACAGTGCCATTGCGCACAGGGCGACGGACATCTGCTCGCCGGAGGACAGAAGCAGATCCAGCTCCCGCGCGCAAGGGGCGGGGCTTAGCTCCATCGCCTGCCGGACAAGCCGATCCGTGGTTTTTCCCTGCGCGGAAAGCACGGCGACAACGCGGTCGCCGCAGCGGACGCTGCGGGCGATGATCTCAGCGACGGCGCGCAGCCGCGCGGCGGTAGCAACGGAGGTTCCGCCGAATTTCTGAACAACCAGTGCCATACAAAACCTCCTGCGGCGAAAGGGTTTTCGCCTAACCCATTGTATGCCGGGGAGGTGTGCCGAGTGCCGCGAGGCGCGGAAAAAAGAAAAAAACGCCGCATTTTTGCGATCCGGCCGCCGAGTGCCTTGCAGCAGGCATACGGGCGGGGCAAAAATGCGGCGATTTGTGATTTTACAGGTGCGCGCCGGTTCCGGGGAACGGCAGGCTCAACCATGGAAGCGGATGATGGGAAGCTCCTTGTCAGGCCGGTCGGAAGACGGCAATGCCGCTTCCTTTTTCAGACCATGACTTGGTGGTGAAGATACCGGATTCCACTGAGGTGTACTTAGGATCCCTTCCCAAGCACGCGCATTCGAAGAAGGCGCTTAGCCGAACACGGAAAGCAGGAAGCCGGCCGCAATTGCGGAGCCGATGACGCCTGCGACGTTCGGGCCCATGGCGTGCATCAGAAGGAAGTTGCTGGGGTTGGCCTTCTGACCTTCAATCTGAGAAACACGCGCGGCCATCGGCACGGCGGAAACGCCGGCGGAGCCGATGAGCGGGTTGATCTTGCCGCCGGAGGCCTTATACATGACCTTGCCGCCAAGCAGGCCGCCGACCGTGGAGATCGCGAAGGCCACGAGGCCGAGGGCAACGATCTTCAGCGTATCCGGCGTCAGGAAGCGGCTTGCGACCGTGGTCGCACCAACGGAGGTCGAAAGGAAGATGGTGACGATGTTCATCAGGGCGTTCTGCACGGTGTCGGAAAGACGATCCGTCACGCCGCATTCACGGAAGAGGTTGCCCAGCATGAGGCAGCCGACCAGCGGAGCCGTGGAGGGCAGCAGCAGAACGACGAAAATGGTGACAATGATCGGGAAGAGGATCTTCTCGGTCTTGGAGACAACACGGGCCTGCTCCATCTTGACCTCGCGTTCCTTCTTGGTGGTAAGCAGCTTCATGATAGGCGGCTGAATCATCGGAATCAGCGCCATATAGGAATAAGCTGCGATGGCAATTGCGCCGAGAAGGTTGGGGGCAAGCTTTGTCGTCAGGAAAATGGCCGTCGGGCCGTCCGCACCGCCGATGATGCCGATGGAGGCGGCTTCCTTGCCGCTGAATCCGAGCAGAACCGCGCCGAAGAAGGCGACGAATACGCCGAGCTGCGCCGCAGCGCCGAGCAGAAGGCTCTTGACATTGGAGATCAGGGGACCAAAGTCGGTCATTGCGCCGACGCCCATAAAGATGAGCGAGGGATATACGCCGGCCTTGACGCCGATGTAGAGAATATCAAGCAGGCCGCCGTCGTGCATGATCGTGCCGAGGCCGATTTCCTCATTGATATAGGCGTCCCAAAGCTCCATGTGGTAAACATTTGCGCCGGGCAGGTTGGTCAGCAGGCAGCCGAAGGCGATGCCGACCATGAGCAGCGGCTCAAATTTCTTGACAATACCGAGATACAGCAGCACGCAGGCTACCGCGATCATCACAAGCGATTTCCAACCGCCGGAGACGAGAAACTGTGCAAAGCCGGATTCGTTCCACAGCTTTGTCAAGGTGTCGAGAACGTTCATCTGCCGCCCTCCTTATGCGAGAACAACAAGAGGAGCGTCTGTGTCGACGGTCGCGCCCTTGCTGACTGCAACCTGAGCGACCGTGCCGTCGCGCGGTGCAAGGATTTCATTTTCCATCTTCATGGCTTCCAGAATCACGAGAAGATCACCGGCCTTGACGGTTGCGCCCTGCGTGACCTCAACGCGCAGAATGTTGCCGGGCATCGGCGCCTTCACGACCTCACCGGCGGCGAGCGTAACGGCTGCGGGGGCTGCCGAAGCAGCGGGAGCGGCAGGCGCGGCGACGGGCGCTGCAGCCGGTGCGGCCGCAGGTGCGGGGGCGTAGGCTTCGTATTCGTCAAGGATCATGGCCTGTGCGCCTTCCACCTCGACCTCATAGACCTTACCGCGAAGCGTAACTTTATATTTCATTCTTATTTGACCTCCTTGATGGACTTGAAGCGCAGCTCGTTGAGCGGCTTCTGAAGCTTGTGTGCCGTGATGGCCATCACCATAGCGGCGGTGCGGTCGTCAACATTGTAGAGCTTGAGCTCGCCGGCCGCGCCGGGCGCCAGCTTCTTTTCGACAGGCGCGGCGGGAACGTCGGCCTTGGAAGCCGCGGGCGCGGCGGCCGCAGCGGGCTTTTGCCTGGCGACCATGATCCTGCCGACGATATAAATGACCGCCATCAGGAGAACCAGACCGAAAAAGACGGTCACATAGCCCAGACCAAAGACCAAACCGGCATCGCCGATGCTGGTGTCGGAAGCGAAAATCGTCATTTCATCTTCCTCCCTTACAGCGCTTCAATAGTATAGGTCGCAATGTTTTCTTCCTTTGCCTTGCGATCCTCAAGGAACTTCTTTGCCTGATCGGGATAGCAGATATAGCTCATGATATCCTCTTCGCTCTTGGCGAGGTCGCCCAGCTCCTGCTTGGCCTTGGCGAATTCCTCACCGGTGCGCTTGCTGTCCTCGATGCGGCAGTCGACGGGCTTGCCGCCCTCGCCGAGGATCTTGGCCTGCAGCGCTTCGCTGACGGGCGCCGGAGCAATGCCGTACTCGCCCTTGAAATAGTTCTTGATCTCCTTGGAGATCTGCTTATAGCGCTCGCCCAGAAGGACGTTCGTTACGGCCTGATTGCCGACCATCTGGCTCAGCGGCGTGACGAGCGGGGGGTAGCCGAGATCCTTGCGGACGTTCGGAATCTCCTGCAGCGCGGCGTCGAACTTATCCATGGCGTGCATGTCCGTCAGGTTTGCGATCATGTTGGAGAGCATACCGCCGGGCACCTTATAAACCAGTGCCTGCGCGTCGGTGCCCATCGACTTGGGATTGATTCGACCGGAATCGATGTACTTCTGCTTGACCGGCTTGAAGAAATCGTTGACCTTATTGATCACGTCTTCCTTCAGATTGGTCTTGATGCCATACTGCGACAGGGCGTAGAACATCGTCTCCGTCGCGGGCTGGGAGGTACCGTTGGAGAAGCAGGAGGTCGCGGTATCGATTACGTCGATGCCGGATTCGATTGCCTTTGTCACGGTCATGTAGGCCATGCCGGTGGTGCAGTGCGTGTGCAGGATGAGCGGCATATCGCCGAGCGCGTCCTTGATGCCCTTGATGAGATGCTCTGCCTCATAGGGGCTCATCGTGCCGGCCATGTCCTTCAGGCAGATGGTATCAAAGCCCATCTTTTTAAGCTCCTTGCACATGGAGATGTATTTTTCTACGGTATGAACCGGGCTTTGCGTATAGGAAATGCAGCCGGAGGCTACGGTGTTTTTCGTTGCGTATTTTTTCGTGGCTTCCAGTGCGGTGCCGAGGTTGCGGAAATCGTTCAGTGCGTCAAAGATACGAATGATATCAATGCCGTTTTTAATGGAGAGCTGCACGAACTTCTCCACGACATCGTCATGATAATGCTTGTAGCCCAGAAGATTCTGGCCGCGAAGCAGCATCTGGAGCTTGGTGTGCGGCATATTCTTGCGAATATTGCGCAGACGCTCCCACGGATCCTCGCCAAGATAGCGCAGGCAGGAATCGAAGGTCGCGCCGCCCCAGCACTCGACGGAATAATAACCGGCCTTGTCCATGGTGGGCAGGATCTCGGCATAGTCGGCATAGGGCAGGCGGGTTGCCATCAGGGACTGGTTCGCGTCGCGAAGGACAGTCTCTGTAAATTGTACTTTCTGTGCCATGTTCTCTTTCCTCCAAATTACGATAATGCGGGCGGGCGGCGATGGGCCGCCCGCCACGGTAAAAGATTATTCAGCCTTCGGGCCTGCGGCGACGACTTCGGCGCTCATATGGGTGTACTTCTTGAAGTTTTCGACAAACTTCTTGGACAGCTCCTTCGCCTTGGCGTCGTAAGCAGCCTTGTCTTCCCAGGTGTTGGCGACGATGAGCAGCTCGGAGGGAACGCCCTCGATCTCGGTCGGGACCATCATGCCGAAGTGGGGATCCTGCACCATGGGAACCTTTTCGATTGCGCCGGTGAGCGCAGCGGTGACCATTGCGCGGGTATACCTCAGTTTCATGCGCTTGCCGGTGCCGTTCCAGCCGGTGTTGACAAGGTAGACGTTTGCGCCGGCCTTTTCGACCTTTTCTGCGAGCATTGCGGCATAGATCGACGGATCGAGCGGCAGGAAGGGCTCACCGAAGCAGGTGGAGAAGGTGGGAACCGGCTCCTTGACGCCGATCTCGGTGCCGGCGAGCTTGGAGGTGAAGCCGGAGACAAAGTAGTACATTGCCTGGTTCTTATCCAGCTTGGAGATGGGGGGCAGAACGCCGAAGGCGTCCGCCGTCAGGAAGATGACGGTCTTGGGGACGGAGGGGCTCATGCCGGACAGCTCCGCATTGGGGATAAACTCGACAGGGTAGCCCACGCGGGAATTGACCGCCAGGCTGTCGTCGTCAAAGTCGAATTCGCGGGTGTCGGGATCCATGACAACGTTCTCGACCATGGCGCCGAACTTGATGGCGTTGTAGATCTCCGGCTCGCCTTCCGGGCTGAGGTTGATGCACTTTGCATAGCAGCCGCCCTCAAAGTTGAAAACGGAGTCGTCCGCCCAACCATGCTCGTCGTCGCCGATGAGCTTGCGGTTTGGGTCGGCGGACAGGGTGGTCTTGCCGGTGCCGGACAGGCCGAAGAACACGGCGGAGTCGCCGTCCTTGCCGATGTTGGCGGAGCAGTGCATGGGGAATACGCCCTGCTTCGGCAGCTCAAAGTTCATGACGGAGAATACGGACTTCTTGATTTCGCCCGCATAACGCGTGCCGGCGATCAGAACGAGCTTCTTCTCGTAGTCGATCATAATGGCAGCCTCGGAGCGCGTGCCGTCCAGCTCGGGGATGCACTTGAAGCCGGGAGCGGCGATCACGGTATAATCCTCGTGGAAGGCCTTCAGCTGCTCGGCGTCCGGACGGCGGAGCAGGTTGCGGATGAAGAGGTTCTCGGAGGCCAGCTCGCAGACGATGCGGAAGGAGCGGGTATACTTGGGATCCGCGCCGGCAAAGCCGTCGAAGATAAAGATTTCCTTGTCCTGCAGATAAGCGATGACCTTGCTGTAGAGCTTGTCAAAGCCTTCCTGCGAGACGGGCTTGTTGACCTTGCCCCAAGCGATTTCGTTATGGACGCCTTCCGAGTCAACGATGAACTTATCGTTGGCGCTGCGGCCGGTATATTTGCCGGTCTTGACGACCAGCGCGCCTTTGTTGGACAGCGTGCCTTCGCCGCGGCGAAGCGCGTGCTCAACGAGCTGTGCGGGGGTCAGGTTGCGATAAACGGCTTTGGCGTTGATGATGCCAAGCTTTTCAAGACCATAAGTTTCCATAAAATGTTCCTCCTCCAAAAATTGCGTTGCCCGGGCAGCGCCCGAACGTACAAAAATAAACTACGCGGGGAAATCCAACTTCCACCGAATACGAGTATAACATATTCAATTCCAAATTTCCATAGCATTTTTTCTTTTCGACATTTTTCACAATTCTATCTGCGGAAATTGTTGATTTTTGCGGCGCGTGTTTGCCAAATGCGAACAAAGCGTGAGAAGGACGGCGGGAGGAGTCGGCCGCGTTCCGGTGCGGCGGGGCGGACGCTTGTCAATTTGCGGTTTGTGTGCTATGATAAAAAAAGAGGCGCGCCGCGGCGGCGCGCCCAATGCGTTCGAAACGAGGCGAAGCAATGGCGATCCCATACTACGAAATTACGGACTTCTCCGCACCGGAGCTGGATATCTATGCCCGGCTGACAGAGGGGCAGCTTTTGAACCGCGCCGATCCGACACAGGGGATTTTCATTGCGGAAAGTCCCATGGTGATCGAGCGCGCGCTGGCCTGCGGCTGCGAGCCGATCTCCTTTCTGCTTGAGCGGAAGCATGTCGAAGGAAAGGCACGGGCGCTGTTAACGCAATGCAGCGGGGTGCCGGTCTATGCGGCGGAGCTTCCGGTTTTGGAGCAGCTTACGGGCTTCAAGCTGACGCGCGGAATTCTCTGTGCCATGCGGCGGCCAAAGCCGCGCACGGTCGAGGAGGTTTGCCGTTCGGCACGGCGCGTTGCCGTTTTGGAGGACGTGATGAATCCGACCAACGTCGGCGCGATTTTCCGTTCGGCGGCCGCGCTCAATATGGACGCCGTGCTGCTGACGGACGCCTGCAGCGATCCGCTGTACCGGCGCGCGGTGCGCGTCAGTATGGGGACGGTTTTTCAGGTGCCGTGGGCCTATTTTGAAAAGGACGAGGATTATCTAAGTCGTCTGCATGGCATGGGCTTTCGGGCGGCCGCGATGGCGCTGCGGGAGGATTCTCTGCCGATTTACGATCCGCGCTTGACGGCGGAGAAACGGCTTGCCGTTGTGCTGGGCACGGAGGGCGACGGACTGCGGGACTGCACGATCGCCGACTGCGATTACACGGTGCGCATTCCCATGGCGCACGGTGTGGATTCCCTGAATGTGGCGGCGGCCAGCGCCGTGGCCTTCTATCAGCTGGGAATGCGATAACAAGACGCTCCGCCGAGAGGAAAAACGAAAACCGGGGACTGCGCTGCAATGCACTGCGGCGCGGCTCCCGGTTTTTGCGATGATAGACCTTTTGGCAGGCTGGGGGAACAAGGGAATTTGCGCCCGCCTAAGTACATAGGTAAGGGAGTGCGCAAGTTCCGGAGTAAGTCAAAACAATAGATTGTATCCTCGTTTTTAAACATAATTTATAAACATAATTTATTTGAATTCTTCCTAAAAACAAAATGGATACGTTTTGCATGGGAATCGTCAGAAATGCTTTCTCGTTTTGACGGTTACGGGCTGGATTGGTCGCCTGCGCTGCTCCGGCGGTGCGGTCTGCACCACCGGGGGGCCTTGCTTCTGTTGGGACGCGAAGCGCAGATAGGGCACCTTTCCTATCTGCGGCGAATGACGCCGCAGCCGATCTTTTTTCCGGCGTTTCCCGAGGGCTGTGTGGTGAAATCGTCCGGCATGGCGTGGACGATCACCGTTTTCCCGAGAATTTCGCGCACCGTAAAGCGGCAGGTCAGGAAGGTACAGTAGGCGCTGCCTCGACATCCGAACAGCGACGGCAGATCACCTGCGTGCGCGGGATGCGCGCAGCCGCCGGGATTGTAATGTGTGCCGGCCTGCGCGAAGGGGTCGGCGTCGTTCCCGGCGCAGGCTGCGCCGGCATGGATATGAAAGGCAAAAATGTCACTTGCGCAGGCGCCCTGCGTCTGCGGCAGACCCTGCAGCTTCGCCGTGACCAGCACGCCCTGCGGCGTTTGCTCAAATTCGACCGTTCCGAACAGGTCGGGGTTTGACGGCGCGCCGTAAACGTAGGCGACGGCATAGACGGGTTCGGTTTGCATGGATTCCATAAAAAATCATCTCCCACGCAGTCTATGCTGCGTGGGAGAGCGGCGTGTCAAAAAACTTTTGACACACGCCGGCAGGCTATCAAGAAAGTCCGAAATACGAGAAACTCGCGCCCGTAGGCGTACATAGGTACGGTAGGGCGCGAGTTCCGAAGTAAGTCAAAACAATGAATAGAATCCACTTTTGGATCGTATTTATTTAGATTTTACCAAAAACAGAATGGATCCGTTTCCCGTGGAATTCGTCAGAATATTTCCCCGTTTTGACGGTTGCGGGCTTTATTGACAGTCTGGTCTTCCACGCAGTCTATGCTGCGTGGGAGAGCGGCGTGTCAAAAAACTTTTGACACACGCCGGCAGGCTATCAAGAAAGTCCGAAATACGAGAAACTCGCGCCCGTAGGCGTACATAGGTACGGTAGGGCGCGAGTTCCGAAGTAAGTCAAAACAATGAATAGAATCCACTTTTGGATCGTATTTATTTAGATTTTACCAAAAACAGAATGGATCCGTTTCCCGTGGAATTCGTCAGAATATTTCCCCGTTTTGACGGTTGCGGGCTTTATTGACAGTCTGGTCTTCCACGCAGTCTATGCTGCGTGGGAGAGCGGCGTGCGGGATTGGTTGGAAATTATTGCAGCTCCTGCGTCCGGCAGAGCGCCGCATAAGCGCCGTTTTGCCTGAGCAGCGCCTCGTGGCTGCCCTGCTCCTGGATGCGTCCGTCCGAGATGACCAGAATGCGGTCGGCGCTGCGCACGGTCGAGAGTCTGTGCGCAATGACGAGCGTGGTTCTTCCCCTGGCCAGCTCGTCGAAGGCGCGCTGGATCTTCGCCTCCGTAATGCTGTCGAGCGCAGAGGTCGCCTCGTCCAGAATCAGAATCGGCGGGTTTTTGAGGAAAATGCGCGCAATGGAAATGCGCTGCTTCTGTCCGCCGGAAAGCAGCGTGCCGCGCTCACCGACATAGGTGTGAAGGCCGTCCGGCATTTGCAGGATGTCATCGTAGATCTCGGCGCGTCGGGCGGCCTCAATGACCTCCTGCTCCGTTGCGTCGGGCTTTCCGTAGCGGATGTTTTCCAGAATGGTATCGGCGAACAGGAACACGTCCTGCTGCACGATGCCGATGCTCCGGCGCAGCGAATCCTGCGTGACCGAACGGACGTCCTTGCCGTCAATGCGGATCGCGCCCTGCGTCACGTCGTAAAAGCGGGGGATCAGCTGGCAGAGCGTTGTCTTGCCGCCGCCGGAGGCGCCGACGATCGCGAGCGTCTGCCCGGCCGGGACATGGAGCGTGACGTCGTGCAGCACGCCGACCTCCTCGCCGTAGGAGAAGCTTACATGGTCTGCGTCGATCTCGCCGCGTACCTGTGAGAGCACCTGCGCGTCGGGCGCGTCCTGCATGGTCGGCTCGGTGCGCATAAGGTCTGCAAAACGGCCAAGTCCGGCAAAGCCGTTCGAGAACAGCTCGGCAAAGTTGGCAAGCTTGCGGATGGGGTTGATAAAGGTAGAGATATAGAGGCTGAAGGTGATGAGGTCTACGCTGTCCATCTGATTTTCCATCATAAGCCAGCCGCCGACGGCGATGACCGAAACGGACAAAATGCACATGAAAAATTCGATCAGCGCATTAAAGCGTCCCATGGCCTTGTGAAACAGCCGCTTGGAGGTTCGGAACTCATTGTTGGAGCGGTCAAACTTTGCCCGCTCCACGGCCTCATTGGCAAAGGCCTTCGCCGTGCGCATCCCGGACAGGGACGATTCGATCTCCGCGTTAATGGCCGCCGTCTTCTGCTTGACGCCGACGGAGGCGCGGCGCATGGCCTTGCGCTGCATAACGACCAGCACGGTGAACACCGGAATAATGATCGCCACGACCAGCGCCAGCCGCCACTCCACCGTGAACATTACGCAGAGCGCGCCGACAATGGTCAAGATGGAAATGAACAGATCCTCCGGCCCGTGGTGGGCAAGCTCCGTGACCTCGAACAGATCCGTCGTAATGCGGCTCATTAAAAGGCCGGTACGGTTCTCGTCAAAGAAATCACAACCCATTTCCTGAATATGATAAAACAGGTCGCGCCGGATATCCGCTTCGACGCGGATGCCGAAGGTGTGCCCCCAATAGCTGATAATATAATAGAGACACGAGCGAAGGACATAGGCGGCGACGACAATGGCCATCAGCGTGAAGAAGGCGTGAAAGGCATTGTGCGGCAGCAGCTCGTAGAGCGCATAGCGCGAAATGAGCGGGTAGGCGAGATCGATGAGCGCGACCACAAAGGCGCAGCCGATATCCAGAAAGAACAGCCTGCGGTGCGGCTTGAAGTAGTGCAGGAAAATCCGCAGGGTGGAGCGGCGCTGGTATTCTTGTGTCGTCATACCGCGACCTCCTCCTTCGTCACGATGTTCTTCACCCAGCTTCCGCGCCGGATGAGCAGGAAGCCGACGACGCATTTGCCGAATTCGGTCAGCTGCGCGCAAAGGTAAAGAAGGGTGATGGGCATGGCGGTGTAGCGGCTGATGAGGTAAATGACGGGTACGGCGAAAACGCACATATAAAAGCTGTCAAAAAAGAAGGTGATGAGCGTTTTGCCGCCGGAGCGGATGGTGAAGTAGGCCGCATTGGAAAAGGCGTGCAGCGGCATACAGCAGGCGATGATAACCATCATCTGCGCCGCGAGATGACGAATTTCCGGACTGGTGTTATAGGCCAGCGGGAACAGCGGCGACAGCGCCGCCATGACGGCGCCGATGCCGAGGCAGATCGTAACGGAGAAGGCAATCAGCTTGCGATCCCAGTCGCGCGCCTCCTCCAGCTCGCCGGCTCCGAGCTTCTGGCCGATGATGATGCCGACTGCGTTGCCCATGGCGAGGAAGGCGACGTTGAACACGTTGCCGACGGTGCTTGCAATGTTTGCGGCGGAAATGACGTTATAGCCCCGGATGGAATAGCACTGCATGAGCATGGCCATGCCGCCCGCCCAAAGCGTCTCGTTGATCAGGAGCGGAAGCCCCTTGCGCGAAATCTGCGCGAAGAGCTTGCGCGGAATGGCGAAGGAGCGGTAGACGCCGCGAATGAAAAGGTTGCGCTCCGCATGGCGGTGCGTCCACCAGATGACGATCCCGGCCTCGGCAAAGCGAGCCAGATCGGTTGCGATCGCCGCGCCGACCACGCCGAGCTTCGGTGCGCCGAAGCTTCCGAAGATCAGAAGATAATTGAAAACAAAGTTGACCAGCACGGAGATGATTCCGGCCTTCATGGGGAGCATGGTTTCGCCGGTTTCCCGCAGCGTGCCGGAATAGCACTGCACAAGGGCGAACGGCACAAGGCCGACAAGCATGACCCGAAGGTACTGCCGGGCAAAGGAGAGACTGGCGGCGATTTCCTCCGGCGTGCCCTCGCCGCGCAGGTAAAGGCAGATGAGCGGCTCGCCGAAGCCGAGGAAAACGGCGATGCCTACGGCGCAGAGCGAAAGGCAGATCAGAATCTTATAGCGGAAGGTGCAGCGAAGCCCCTCATGGTCGCCCTTGCCATAGAACTGCGCGCCGAAAATGCCCGCGCCGGAGACGGCACCGAAGATGCAGAGGTTAAAGACGAAAATCAATTGGTTGACGATGGCGACGCCGGTCATTTCCTCCGTGCCGACGCGGCCGACCATAATGTTGTCCAGCATACTGACAAAGTTCGTGATGCCGTTTTGCACCATGATCGGCACGGCGACCAGCAGCGCCATTCTGTAAAATTCTTTTGTTCCGATATATTTGCGAAGCATAGCAATTTTCCGGCGGCAGACCCCGCCGGCTCCTGTTCTGATTCTGAGATTTTAAGGAAGATAAGACTTGGAAATATCCCCGGGACGCTTACAGCCGCTTCAATACGGCCAGAAGGTAATCCCAGGTCCGCTTTGCGGAGGCGATATCCAGCTTTTCTCGCGTCGTGTGAATGTCGTGCATATTAGGGCCGAAGGACACGGCGTCAAGCCCCGGCAGCTTGCCGGAGAGAATACCGCATTCCAGACCGGCGTGGATGGCCTCCACGGTCGGTTTTTTGCCGTAAAGCTCCTCAAAAACGGAGATCATCGTGTCGCGCAGGACAGAATCCTGCCGGTATTCCCATGCGGGATAAGCGCCGGATTCGGAATAGACTGCACCGTGCTGCGCGGCAATGCGCTGCAGCTCGGCAATGAGCGCGGTCTTTTCCTCATTGACGGAGCTGCGTACGGAGAAGGTGGCGCTCAGCTGCTGCGCGTCCATGCGGACGATGCCCATATTGAGCGAGGTCTGCACCAGACCGGGAATGTCCTTCGACATGGCCTGCACGCCGTTCGGCAGGGCGGCAAGAAGCGAGACGGCGTTCCGGCTGGCCTCTTCGCGCAGCGCGTCGGCATGCAGTGCGACTGTTTTTTCGGCGGTGATCTCCAGACCCGCTTCCACCATCCAGCCCTTTTCAAGCAACGCGCTCCGCGCGGACAGAAGGGCAGCCTCAAAGAGGCGCGTTTCCTCCGGGGCGACCAGAACCGCCGCCTCGGCGCTTCTGGCAATGGCGTTATCCTTGCCGCCGCCCTGTATGGAAATCAGACAAAGCGGCGCGGCGAAGCAGAGCGAATCGAGCAGCCTGGCGAGCATGACATTCGCGTTCAGACGGCCGGCATTGATCTCCGTGCCGCTGTGTCCGCCCTGAAGGCCGCAGACGCGCAGCGTGTAGCCGACGCCCTCGGCCGCCTCCGGGCAAATGGGGAGACGAATCTCGCTCGTTGCGCCGCCGGCGCAGCTCACAGTCAGGATCCCCTCGTCCTCCGAGTCGATGTTGAGCAGACGCCGCCCCTGCACGTCGGAAAGATCCATGGCGGCAGCGCCCAGCATACCGATCTCCTCGTCCACCGTGAGAATCACCTCGAGCGGCGGGTGCGGAATGCTGTCGTCATCCAGAAGCGCAAGCGCATAAGCGACGGCGATGCCGTCGTCGCCGCCCAGCGTCGTGCCCTCGGCAAAGATAAAGTCGCCGTCGCGGCGAAGGCGCAGCGCGTCCTTCTCAAAATCCAGATCGCAGTCCGGCTCCTTCTCACAGACCATATCAAGATGTCCCTGCACGATCACGCCGGGATGCGTTTCGTAGCCGACGCTTGCCGGCTTGCGGATAAGAACGTTATGAAAGCTGTCCTGCCGACAGAAAAGCTTCCGCTCCCGGGCAAATGCGGCGCAGTAGTCGCTGATTGCCTTGGTGTTGCGCGAGCCGTGCGGAATTTTCGTCAGCTCTTCAAAATAGTGAAGCACAAGCTTCGGCTCCAAGCCCTTTAACACATTTTCCATGTTTTCTGCCTCCTGCGATCATTTTTAACGGATTTTCATTGACTTTTAAATCTAATTTAATAATTATAGCATGATTTGCGCGGGTTGTCTAATGCAAATTCCGACTTTTCGTGCATTCTAACAAAAAAGAGAGTTCAAGGGGAGAAATCCTTGCATTTTCATAAATTCTGGCTATAATAAAGCGTGAATACGCCAGCGCGTCAAAACCTGTTTTGACAGTCTGCGCGTGAATACGCGGTCATAATTGCCAAATACGTTTGGAGGAAGCGCCGTGAATTCTATGGCAAAAGCAATCCGCTCCCTTGTCCTCATTACGCAGGTCGGCCTGTCCGTGGTCAGTCCGCTCGTCCTTTTTACGCTGCTTGCCGTATGGCTGCGGGGGAAAACGGGCTGCGGCATCTGGATGGTGCTGGTGGGGATCGGCCTTGGCTTTCTCGGCGCGCTCGGCGGACTGAGAAGCGCCTGCCGGCTGCTTCGCCGCCTGCCGTGGGAAAAGGCGGAATCCGCAGAAAAACCGAAAAAGCGAACGAATTTTACCGATCATGTCTGAGCTGGGAGGTTCCTGTTATCATGCGCAAGGAGACATCGATTGCAAAAGAGATCCTGATCGTTGGGATCGGGGTTGCCGTTCTGACGGCGGCGATGCTGGGCGTTTTCGCGCTGCTCGGCCGCTTTGACGGAAGCGTTTTACTGGGCGGCCTGGTCGGCGCGGCACTGTCCTTTCTGCATTTTCTGCTGCTGGTCGGCAGCGTACAGCTTGCCGCCGATAAGGCGGAAAAGCAGGACGTGAACGGCGGGAAAACCGTGCTTACGCTCTCGCGCACGCTGCGGTATGTGCTGCTGTTCGGCGTTTTGGTGCTGTGCGCGCTGACGAAGGTGTTCCACCCGCTGGCGCTGGTACTGCCGGTTCTGTTTGTGCAGCCGGTTCTGATGCTTGGCGAGCTATTTCGAAAGTAAGGTGAGTATCCTGTGAATATCAATCCTACCGGCGCGAAGATCTATTTCCGGATCTTCAGCTTTGCCGTCACCGGGACGGTGCTGTCCTACCTGATCGTCACGGCCATTCTGTGCACGGCGGGCATCCTGCTCGGCAAGAATTTGAAAAAGCGTCCCGGGCGCATACAGACGCTGACAGAAAAGGGCGTACAGACTCTGTATCGCCTTGTTACAGAGACGATGGGTGAGCATAATGCGCACTGGACGCCGTTTATTGGCACCATATTTCTTTCCAGTATTCTTGGCTCTTATATCGGCTTGACTGGATTTTTGCGTTCGACAACCGCAGACGTCAGCGTGACGATTACATGGGCGTTGATGGTCAGCTTTATTATATGGTATCAGAGCATTAAGCGAAATGGATTCGTTGGATGGCTGAAGGGCTTCACGGAACCAATTGCCGTTATGACGCCGATGAACCTGATTTCCGAAATTGCACAGCCGGTTTCTATGGCATTCCGTCACTTCGGCAATGTGGCGGGCGGCGGTGTGATCACGAGCGTATTGTACGCCGGACTCTCTGTTGCCTCTGCCGCGCTCCTGCGCTTAATTGCTTCAAGCGGCGTCGCGGTGACGATCGCGTTCATGGCGCTCGGCGCAGGGCTTCTGGCGCTCGGCATCGTCCGCAGAAAGACAAAACGGAAGATTTTCGGCGTCATCCTCTTCGCCATCGGCTTCTTCGGCCTTTTGCAGACGCTTGACGTATTGGCCGGTGTGCCGATTTTGCAGGTCGGCATTCCCGCGATCCTTTCGCTGTATTTTGATATCTTTTCCGGCTTGATTCAGGCGTTCGTGTTCTGCATGCTGACGATGATTTATATCGCGGGAGCCTGCCCGGCACCGGAGACGGAAAAAGAGAGCGCATAAGCGCATAAAAGAATTTTATTCTTTCTTCATACACCCAATAATACACCCAATAAACACTTAGGAGGAAACAGAATTATGGAACTTAGTGAAGCGATTGCCGTGGCCGGCCGTGCGATTGGCGCGGGTCTTTGTATGGGCATTGGCGCGATTGGCCCTGGTGTTGGCGAAGGTACTGCAGTCAGCAAGGCGCTTGAGGGTATGGCACGCCAGCCGGATTGCACCAGTACCCTGCGTACCAACATGATTATTGGCTGCGCCATAGCGGAAACCACCGGCATTTATTCTCTTCTGATCGCTTTTCTGATCCTTTTCGCCCTGTAAGCCGCCGCTTCTTTATCCCAAAATCAGAAAGGAGTGACGCCGTATGGAGGTTGAAAGCTTTATCAGTGTGAACGTGCTGACCGCGCTTTTCACACTGATCAACACCATACTGACCTTTTGCATCTTGAAGAAATTTCTCTTCAAGCCGGTAAAGAAAATGATCGACGACCGCCAGAAGGAGATCGACGATATTTATCAGGACGCCGCCGATAAGAAGGCGGAGGCGGAAAAGCTCTGCGAGGATTATTCGCAGAAGCTCCGCTGCGCGAAGGAGGAATCCGCAGCCATGCTGCGCGACGCTTCCAAGACGGCGCAGACCCGCGGCGAGCAGATCGTCCGCGAGGCAAAGCAGGAGGCGACGGCCATCCGCGCAAAGGCCAATGCGGACGCCGCCCTGGCGCGAAAGAAGGCGCTAAACGACGCAAAGGACGATATTTCCGCCATTGCGCTGGATCTTGCGGAGAAGGTCGTGGAAAAGGAACTGAAGCCGCAGGATCAGGAGTCACTGATCGCAGACTTCATTGACCGGATGGAGGATCCGCTATGACCGAGATCGGCAGAAGCTACGGCGGTGCGATTTACGCGCTTGCCCGTGACGAGCAGCTCTCCGAGCAGATCCTGCGGGAGCTGGAGCTGCTGCGCGGCGCGTTTGCAGAGAACGAGGACTTTGTCCGTCTGCTGGCCTCTCCGGCGCTGCCGAAAAAGGAGCGCGTCGCAATTCTGGACGAGAGCTTTGCGGGCAGCGTGCATCCGTACACACTGAATTTCCTGAAGATCCTGACGGAAAACGGAACAATCCGCGAATTTTCAAGCTGCGTGAGCGAGTACCGCCGCCAATACCATGCGGATCACGGCATTCTGCCCGTCACGGCGGTTACCGCGGTTCCGCTGACGGAGACGCTGCGGACTCGCCTGTGCGAAAAGCTCGCAGCCGTGACCGGCAAAAAGATCGAGCTGTACGAGCGCGTGGAGCCGGACGTGCTGGGCGGTATTCGCCTGCAGACGGACGGCACAATGCTTGACGGCACCGCGAGAAAGCGGCTGGACGATCTGCGCGCGCTTCTGAAGCGAACCGTTCTTTCCGACACGCAGGAAGCGCCCTGAATTTTCCCGGACGGCCGCGGGGCGGCTGCGCCGGAACTTCCCTTACTCTGACACAGAAAGCTGGTAGAGCATGGAACTCAGACCCGAAGAAATTACAAAAATTATCCGCAGCCAGATTAAAAATTATGCTGCGAAGATCGAAAGCAGCGAGACCGGCACGATCATTCTGGTCGGCGACGGCATTGCCCGTGCGGCCGGACTGGACAAGTGCATGGCGGGCGAGCTGATCGAGCTGCCGAACGGCTCATACGGCATGGCGCTGAACTTAGAGGAGAACACCGTCTCCATCGTCATCCTCGGCACGGATGCCGGGCTGAAGGAGGGCAACATTGTTAAGCGCACCGGCCGCGTTGTTTCCGTCCCGGTCGGCGAGGCACTCATCGGCCGCGTGGTGGACGCGCTTGGCGCGCCGATCGACGGAAAGGGCACGATCGAGACGAGCGAATACCGCCCAATCGAATCTCCTGCACCCGGTATTATTGAACGAAAGAGCGTTTCCGTTCCGCTGCAGACCGGCATCAAGGCAATCGACTCCATGATCCCGATCGGCCGCGGCCAGCGTGAATTGATCATCGGCGACCGACAGACCGGCAAGACAACGATCGCAACCGATACCATCCTGAACCAGAAGGGCAAGGACGTCATCTGTATTTATGTTGCCATCGGCCAGAAGCGCTCAACGGTCGCGCAGATCGTCAACACGTTTGAGCAGAATGGCGCGATGGATTATACCATCGTCGTTTCGGCCAGCGCCTCCGAGCTTTCGCCGATGCAGTATATTGCGCCCTATGCAGGCTGCGCAATGGGCGAATATTTCATGGCGCAGGGCAAGGACGTTCTGATCGTCTATGACGATCTTTCCAAGCACGCGGTGGCCTACCGTGCCATTTCGCTGCTTATCCGCCGTCCGCCCGGACGCGAGGCCTACCCCGGCGACGTGTTCTATCTGCACTCCCGTCTTTTGGAGCGCGCGGCGCGCATAGCGCCGGAATACGGCGGCGGCAGCCTGACGGCGCTCCCCATCATTGAAACGCAGGCGGGCGACGTTTCCGCCTATATTCCGACCAACGTCATTTCCATTACGGACGGCCAGATCTTCTTAGAGTCGGAGCTGTTCC
Source organism: uncultured Eubacteriales bacterium (assembly GCA_902465435.1). Taxonomy (GTDB): domain Bacteria; phylum Bacillota; class Clostridia; order Oscillospirales; family Oscillospiraceae; genus CABQNH01. The sequence goes on from CABQNH010000009.1 coordinate 52,672, forward strand.
ATTCGGGCATTATGCCTGCGGTCAACCCCGGTATCTCCGTTTCCCGCGTCGGCGGCAGCGCGCAGATCAAGGCAATGAAGCAGGTTTCCGGCTCGTTAAAGCTCCTTTACTCACAGTATCGCGAGCTGCAGAGCTTCGCCCAGTTCGGCTCCGATCTGGACGCCGACACCAAGGCGCGGCTGGCGCAGGGTGAACGGATCGTCGAGGTGCTCAAGCAGCGCAATAACGCGCCCGTCGAGGTCGCGCATCAGGTCTGCATCCTCTATGCCGTCACGCGCGGCTATCTCAAGGATGTGGCAATTGCCGACGTCGCGGAATACGAGAAGTCCCTCTCGGAGTATATGGAAAGCCACGGCTCCAGGGTTCTTGCGGCGATCCGCAAGACAGGTACGCTGGCCGCCGAGACCGAGGAGGCGCTGAAGTCCGCTCTGACCGACTTCACAAAGGATTTTTTGAAAACCAAGTCTTAAAGGAGTGACGCAGTATGGCAGGTCTGTCCACCAAGGACATCAAGCTTCGAATCCGAAGCATGGAGTCCACCAAGCAGATCACCCGCGCCATGGAAATGGTCGCTGCCTCCAAGCTGCGCCGTGCGCAGGAGCGGGCGCTGACCTCGCGCCCCTATTTTGAAACGCTGTACGGCACCATGTGCGATATCGCCGCCTCGCAGCAGGATACCGCCTGCGTGTACTTTCAGGTGCCGCAGGGGAATCGGGTCTGCTATATTGTCATTGCGGGCGACCGCGGCTTGGCGGGCGGCTATAACAGCAATATTCTGAAGCTTGTCTGGTCGCAGATGCAGGAGAAGGAAGCTTGCGTGCTGCCCATCGGCAAGAAGGCGCTTGAGTTCTTCCGGCTTCGCAAGGCAAGAATTCTGACGGAGCAATATGCGGATGCCTCCGAGGTCACGGTGGGCGACTGCTTCTCCATGGCGCGGATGCTCGCCAAGGACTTTGCCGCCGGCGAATTTGACACGATCGCCCTCGGCTATACGAACTTTGTTTCCGTCCTCTCCCAGCAGCCCGCGACCCTGCAGCTGCTGCCGCTCTCTCCGGTCAAAAAGACGGAGGGGCTGGAGCCGCTGACGCTGTGTGAGCCGGATGCCTCGACGGTGCTGGCTGCCATTATTCCCGAATATCTGGGCGGCCTTGTCTACGGTGCGCTTTGCGAATCCGTTGCTTCCGAGCAGGCGGCGCGCCGCACGGCGATGGATTCCGCTACTAAAAACGCCGAGGACATGATCGCCGATCTGAGCCTGCAGTATAACCGCGCGCGTCAGGGCGCGATTACGCAGGAGATCACGGAGATCGTCGCAGGCTCCGAACATTAAACCAACAAGGAGTGACCGAAATGCCCAATCACAATATCGGCACGGTTGTTCAGATCATCGGCCCGGTTCTGGACATTCGCTTTGAGGACGGCCATCTTCCGAATCTGCTCAACGCCATTGAGGTGTTCCGCGGGGAGGAAAAAATTACGCTTGAGGTCGCGCAGCACATTGGCGACAATGTGGTGCGCTGTATCGCAATGAGCTCCACCGACGGTCTGGAGCGCGGCATCGACGCCGTCGATACGGGAAAACCGATCACCGTACCGGTCGGTGAGAAATGCCTGGGGCGCATGTTCAACCTTTTGGGTAAGCCCATCGATAACCAGCCTGTACCCGTTACGGTCGAACGCTGGCCGATCCATCGCCCCGCGCCCGCCTTTGACGAGCAGGAGTCCACAACGGAGATTCTTGAGACCGGCATCAAGGTTGTCGATCTGATCTGCCCCTACGCAAAGGGCGGCAAGATTGGCCTCTTCGGCGGTGCGGGCGTCGGCAAGACCGTGCTCATTATGGAGCTGATCAACAACGTTGCCAAGCAGCACGGCGGTATTTCCGTCTTTTCCGGCGTCGGCGAGCGTACCCGCGAGGGAAACGACCTTTATAACGAAATGAAGGAGTCCGGCGTGCTTGGAAAGACCGCGCTGGTCTACGGCCAGATGAACGAGCCGCCCGGAGCGCGTATGCGCGTGGCGCTGTCCGGTTTGACGATGGCGGAATATTTCCGCGACGTCAAGAATCAGGACGTGCTTCTGTTCATCGATAACATTTTCCGCTTTACGCAGGCAGGCTCGGAGGTTTCCGCGCTGCTCGGCCGTATGCCCTCGGCAGTCGGCTATCAGCCTACGCTGGCCACGGAAATGGGTGCGCTGCAGGAGCGCATCACCTCCACGAAGAAAGGCTCCATTACCTCGGTGCAGGCAGTCTACGTCCCGGCGGACGATCTGACCGACCCGGCGCCGGCGACCACCTTTGCCCATCTGGACGCGACGACGGTTCTGGACCGCGGCATCGCCTCGCTGGGCATTTATCCGGCGGTCGATCCGCTGGACTCCACCTCTCGGATTCTGACGCCGGAGGTTGTCGGCCGGGAGCATTATGAGGTCGCACGCGGCGTCCAGCGCATTTTGCAGCGCTACAAGGAGCTGCAGGACATCATTGCAATCATGGGTATGGACGAGCTTTCCGAGGAGGATAAGGTGACGGTCAACCGCGCGCGTAAGGTGCAGCGCTTCCTGTCGCAGCCCTTCTCCGTTGCGGAGCAGTTCACGGGCTATCAGGGCAAGTATGTCCCCTTGAAGGATACGATCCGCAGCTTTAGGGAAATCCTGGACGGCAAGCATGACGAGATCCCCGAATCCTACTTCCTGTTTGCAGGCTCGATCGACGAGGTCGTTGCAAAATACAAGAAGGGTGAGACGGTATGACGGCGTTCCATTTGCAGATCGTCACCCCGGACGGCCTGATCTATGACGGCGAGGCGGAGCAGCTGACCGTCTGCACGATCGACGGCTTTGTCGGCATCCGTGCCGGACATATCGACTATATTACGGCGCTTGGCATGGGCGAGGCGCGGGTCGAAAAGGACGGACAGACGCGCCGCGCCGCCTGCATCGGCGGGATGCTGTCCGTGGAAAACGGCCGCGTGCGTCTGGTCGCGACGACCTTTGAGTGGGCGGAGCAGATCGATAAGGCGCGCGCAGACCGCGCATATGAGAAGGCCAAGGCGGTTTTGGAGAGCAAGTCATCCTCCGAACGGGACATCAAGCTCGCGGAGGCAAAGCTGAAGCGCGCACTGGTGCGCCGCAGCGTGGCGCAGTAAAGACCGCACGATCACAGGAAAAGCATCGGGGGCAGGAGATTTCTCCCAATGTCACTAAGTTAGCAACATTGTTATCAAATGCAACCCCATAACGAAAGAGTGCATTCCGCAAGGGATGCACTTTTTCTGCAAAATGGGCATAACAAATTAGCGGATAAAAAAATCCGCTTAAAAAAGCTGTTCAAAAACATGAAACTATGCTACTCTATAGAGGAAGCTA
>CABQNH010000010.1 GCA_902465435.1 uncultured Eubacteriales bacterium
AGGCAGACGAGACAGGCGGGCCGGCGCCCGCCCCAGCGTGTCAAAAAACCTTTTTTGACACGCTGGCAGGCTATCAAGAAAGTTCGGAATACGAGTAACTCGTGCCCGCCTAAGTACATAGGTACGGTAAGGCGCGAGTTCCGAAGTAAGTCACAATAATATACTTTTGTTAACTTTTTTGACCGTATTTGTTTGAAATTTTCCAGAAGCAGAATAGATGCGTTTCGCATAAAAATCGCCAAAATGTTTTCTCATTTTGACGGTTACGGACTTTATTGACAGCCTGTGGGGCGTCCGGCCGTAAGGCCGGACGCCCAATCTTTCCATTTGCCCGCAGTTCGTCAACGCCTGCCACTGGATTGGAAGGGCAGTGATAGCAGAAAAGGTCCGAATTCCGAACCACAGTCGTTCAGAATTCGGACTTTTTCTCATATACTGCGTGCGGCATTCGTGCAGCGAACGTCGTTCCTTCCGAAGCGGCTGTAATTCCGGCAGTGAAACATGCTGCTTCTAACACGCCGCGTCGCGAACAGGAAATCGCTTTGCCCGTTTACTCGTTTTCCAGCGCAGCAATTTTGTCGATTCTTCTCTGGTGACGTCCGCCCTCAAACGGCGTATCCAGCCAGGTATCTACAATCTCCAGCGCAAGTTTTGTGCCGACTACCCCTGCGCCCAAGGCCATCATATTCGAATCGTTATGCTGCCGCGTCAAACGGGCGCTCATCAGGTCGGACAGCAGCGCGCAGCGAACGCCCTTCACCTTGTTGGCGGTAATAGAGACGCCGATGCCGGTTGTGCAGACCAGGATTCCCCGCTCACATTCGCCGGAAGCCACCGCCTTTGCCGCAGGGGCGGCATAATCCGGATAATCGCAGCTTTCCGTGCTGTTGGTTCCGAAGTCGCGATAGGCAAGCCCTCTCGCGTCCAAATGCTTCTTGATTTCCTCCTTCAGTTCCAGACCGCCGTGGTCACAAGCCAATGCAATCATTTTCATCATCCTCCAGTTTTCAAAATTTCACCGCCAACTCATCGGGTCAGCAGAATCAGACACCAAAATACAATCGGGTAGCTCGCGCACAGCACCGCGCACAGGGGGGCGAGGAGATTTTTCCTGCGCGTAACATAGTGGGTAAGCAGATAGCTCCCGGCGAGCGCCAGCGCAGGCAATGCGCGGAAGCTTCCGGTCAAAACCCAAGCCGCCGCAAAGCTCAACAGCAGACCGAGAATGAACAGCGCCTGCGCATCCCGGCGGCGCAGCAGTCCCGACAACAGCATGGGGAGCGCACAGACACCAAGGAGCAGCGTCGGCAGCAGATGCGCCAGCACACGCAGCGGATCGCAAGCAGGCCGCGCCGTGCAGTATGCCCACACCCAGCGCGCGCGCTCCAAGCAGCGCGTATACAAGGACCGCTCCATCCAAAGCTGCGGCAGTCCGGAAAGCTCTGTCCACCCGGAACGCACCGCATGCAGGCTTACCGCTGCGGCCGCGGCAAGCAGACACACCAACACAAACAGCAGCAGCGAGAGCGTTAGCCGCCGCCCGCTCCCCCTGCGTCCACTGCGGCCGCGCGCGAAGCACTTCGCCGCGAAGCACACCACATAAAACGGCAGCAGCCAGAACATGGTCCAATCCATCAGCGCGCAGACGCCGAGAAGCAGCGCAGACGCATAGAGCCACGGCTCCGTCAGAAGAAGCCGCCGCTCCTCCCCCGCTGTCAGCCAGCGGTGCAGGCAATACAGGGAAAGCGTCAGCAACGCGACGGGCAGCCGATCCCCAAGCGGCTCCGCCGCCATGATCACCCCGGCAAATACGCCGCCGACCGTTGTCTGCAATGCATCACGCGCCAAAAGAAACATAAATACGGCGCCTGCCATTGGATAGGCATAGTACTTAACATAATACGCTGGGGTCATGCTTCGCATATTTTGCGGCGAATACAGCTTAATCTGCAAAAGCAGAACAACCGCCGCCACCAGCACTGCCGCCGCACCGGTCAAAAGCAGCCAGACGGCGTCCCGTCCGGTCAATGCCTTGCGCGGCTGCGTCAAATGCATCCTTCCCCGGTCATACTGCGCGATCCATTCCAGTGTTCCCTTCCTCGGCCGCATGGCGCGAAGCGCAAAAAAGGGCACCGGAAGCAAGATCGCCGCGTAAACGCCGATCAGCAAAATATCATACCATTGCAGGTTCCCGCTCGCAATGTTCATCTGCTTGCCTCCTCGCTTCTATCCTCCGCTCTATTGTAGCAGAGATTCCGCAAATGTGCAAATAAATCCTGAAAAAACTAAGGCGGAACCGCAGAATTCGACAGGTGCGCCCGGTGAACGCATTTCTTTAAGGCAAAGCACAGAAAACGGCGGCGTGCCGGATGTATATCTCGTGCTCAAGCTGCTGGATCGCGGGAAACGCTCTGAGGAGGTCAGCAAGGCGCCTTGGCGGTATGGTCTGAACCGCCGTACGCGGGTCTTTCGCCGCAGGATGCAGACGCAGCGTGGAAAGCAGCGCCAGCCCCGCCTGCGTTCCCGTTTTCCCGGTTTCATTGTTTTTTACAAAAAACCTTGCCGTCTCTCTTGAAAAGATTCGCCGGATTGTGTAAAATGGAACACGGTTTCGACAAATTCTGAATTGGAGATTTCCCTATGCGTAGGATCACTGCACAGCTTCGGCTGTATGCCATATTGCTTTTGCTTCTTACGCTTTTGTGCGGCTGCGCGGCGCAAAAGGCAATTGTAAAAAGCAGCCTGTCGGAGGCGAGCCGGGAGACCGCTTCGCAAACCGAGGCATCGACGGAAGCGCCCCCCTGCCTCCAAAATGCGGTTCTCACGCAGAGCGCCGCAGCCTTCGCGTCCTATGACGCCCCGACGGCTGACATTGTGCTGACCCTCTCCGGCGTAACACCGAAGGAGGACGGACTGCCCTGCACGCTCCGGGTCTTCCACGCAGACGGCACGCTCAGCTTCTCGACCGCGCGCACGCTGACCGGCAGCACGGAGGAATTTCGCTTTTCCGTTCCCTATGCCTTTTCCCGCTACATGGAGCAAACATCCGGCACGCTGACCGCCGAGCTTTCCTGTGCCGACGAGCAGCTCACCTGCGAAATCGTGGTCGGCCTGCAGAACGCGCCCGACGAGGTCTATGCCGCGGCCTCCGGCGTGCAGCATCCGTACTCTATCGAGGTTCTGCGAAATCAAAACGTGGTTCTCATCTACGGTCTTGACGAGGACGGAAGCTACAGTCATCTGGTCAAGGCCTTTGTCTGCTCCGTCGGCCGGTACAATGCAACGCCAACCGGAAGCTACAGCCTCTCCGGCCGCTATCCGTGGCGCGCGCTCTTCGGCGGTGTCTACGGGCAATATGCCGTTTCAATTTGCGGCGACATTCTCTTTCATTCGGTCCCCTACAGCACCGCACAAAAGGACACGCTGCATTATGAGGAGTATAATCTTCTCGGCGAAGCCGCCTCTATGGGCTGTATCCGCCTGTCCGTCGCCGACGCGAAATGGATCTTTGACTTCTGCCCGGCCGGAACGCCGGTACATATTTATGACAGCGACACGCTTCCCGTTGAAAAGCCGGAGCCAATTCACATTGCGGAGGACAGCCCCTATCGCGGCTGGGATCCGACGGACCCTGACCCGAAAAACCCCTGGCGTTAACGGAATTCCGGTGCATTCTGTTAAGCGCCCCGCCAAACCGCCGTCCGGCCTTGTTGCTCGCGTCGGTAGTTCTGTTCGAAATGGGGAAAATGCTTTTCCGTTCTGACGTTGACAGGCTTCCTTGACAATTTGTGCCGCAGGCCAAATCCCGTTTTAGGGATTTGGCCTGCGGCATTTCAACACCATGTTTTATAAAAAGGCCAAAATACCGGAAACGATCTGCTCAACCGGCATCGCGGAGGTTTGGATGCACAGGTCATAATTTTCCTTTGCGCCCCAGGTTTGTCCTGTGCGGAAGGCATAATACTCTGCGCGCGCCTTGTCTACCTGAGAAATGCGCTTGCGCAGCTCGCGATCCGTCAGCTTCTCCGAAGCCGCCTCTCTTGCGCGGCAGCGCGCCAGCTTATATTTCATATCGGCATACAGGAAGAGCCGGAACGGCGCTTTCTCCCGCAGAATATAGTCCGCGCACCGGCCGACGATCACGCAGCTCGACCGCTCTGCCATCTCCCGCAGGATCTCACTTTCCATCTGCATCACCTCAAGGCGCTGCTCCACCATTGGATTGGGCGCAATCCAGAGTGTCCTGCCTGTCGTAAGCGGCAGGGCGGAAATCGGACGCTTTTCCTGCACGCTTTGAATGTATTCCGCGGCAAATGCCGTCCGATTTTCCAGCTCCATGACGATCTCATGGTCATAATAGGCAATGTTTAGCCGCTCTGCAAGCAGACGTCCAATTTCACGTCCGCCGCTGCCAAATTCACGTCCAACTGTAATAATACGATTCATATTGCGTTTCCTCCTTACTGCAAAGCCTTCTCTTCCTGTATCGCCACCCGATTGGGCATCTCTATTATAGCGCAAACAGAACGCATACGCAAAGCGAAAATTGCCCCCAACCGCCGCGCGGCGATTGATTTTTCACGGAGGCTATGCTATACAATCCATGCAAGGCGCTGTCTTTGCGCAGCGTGGAACTCGGTAACAGGAAAATACCTGCGCCGCAGTGCAGCCGATCCGCGCGGCGCGGTTTTTTAGAATCACGAGTTAGCGCTTGCTAACCAGTGGAAGCTATTTTGATTTGGGCATACCGCGTCGGCAATCGAGATACCATACCGGGTGTGCCCACAGGAAACGGAGGAACCCAATGCAAATTGTTTATGGAATACTGATTCTTTTTCTCGGCACATCACTCGGCGCAGCCTGCGTATTTTTTTATGAAACGCGCGCTGACCGGCTTTGCCGCCGGAGTAATGGTCGCTGCCTCTGTGTGGAGCCTGCTGATTCCCGCCATGGAGCAATCCGCCGCGCTTGGCGCTCTGTCGTTTGCTCCGGCCGTTCTCGGCTTTTGGATTGGCGTTGCTTTCCTGCTGTTTCTGGATCGGGCGGTTCCGCATCTGCACCAGCGCAGTATGCAGGCGGAAGGGCCGCAGCTTCCGCTGCACCGCACCACCATGATGCTGCTCGCCGTGACGCTGTGACGCTGCATAATATTCCGGAGGGTATGGCTGTCGGCGTTGTCTACGCGGGCTTTCTTTCCGGAAATGCACAAATTACGGCAGCCGGCGCGTTCGCGCTCTCCCTCGGCATTGCCATTCAAAACTTTCCGGAGGGCGCGATCATCTCCATGCCGCTGCGCGCAGAGGGCGCGTCGAAGCTGCGTGCGTTTTCCGGCGGCGTTCTTTCCGGCGCGGTTGAGCCGGTCGGCGCAATTCTGACCTTACTTGCCGCGCGTCTGGTCGTTCCGGCGCTTCCCTATCTTTTGAGCTTTGCCGCCGGCGCCATGCTGTATGTCGTGGTGGAGGAGCTGATCCCCGAAATGTTGGCCGGGTCGCACTCCAAGCTCGGAACCGTCTTCTTCGCCCTCGGCTTCAGCCTGATGATGGCACTGGACGTCGCTTTAGGCTAAAGTGACTTGCCGAGAATTCCACAAAACCGCAAATATGCCGTACAGTCCGCATTTCGCCGCGCTGCACGGCATTTTTTCATTTACGGCAGGCCGATTCTATGCTACAATCTTTTAAGGAGTCTCCGAACCCACCCCCTTGGGCGAACGGCAGAGGCTTCCTAAAAGGGAGGACTGCTCCATGCTGAAAAACAATGAAATTTATACGGTCACCTTCACGGACTATACGGCGGAGGGACTTGGCGTCTGCCGTGCGGAGGGCTGCGTGGTCTTTGTGCCGAACGCGATCGTCGGCGAAACCTGCACCATACGCATTACCAAGGTCGGCAAACAGGTTGCTTACGGCAAGCTGGAGCAGATTCTCACGCGGTCGCCGCATCGGGTCGCGCGGGAATGCGCCTACTGTAAGCTTTGCGGCGGCTGTGCATTTTGGCACATGGACTATACGGAGGAGCTTCGCCTCAAGGCCGACCGGGTAACCCAGTGTCTGAACCGGCTCGGCGGCGCAACACTCGCGCAGGTCCCGATTTTGGGCGGTGAGACGCACGGCTACCGCAACAAGGCGCAGTACCCGGTCGGGGAGGTTCGCGGGAAACCGGTTGCAGGCTTCTTTAAGGCGCGAACCCACGAGGTCGTGCCGATCGACCGCTGCCTCATCCAAGATGAAAGTGCCGACGCCGCAAAGGCCGCCGTACTTTCCTATATGCAGCAGTACCATGTGAAGCCCTACGGGGAAAAAACGCACTCCGGTCTTGTTCGGCACATTTATGTGCGCCGCGGCTTCGGAACCGGTCAGGTGCTTGTTTGTATTGTGATCTGCGGTGAACGGCTCCCGCATGAGCAGGCGCTTATCGCGCAGCTTTTGCAGCGCGTTTCCGGGCTGAAAAGCGTTGTGCTCAGCCTGCACGCAGGCGACGGAAACGTAGTTCTCGGCCAGCGCTTCCGCACGCTTTTGGGGGACGGCACCATTGAGGACACGCTTTGTTCCCTGCGCTTTCGGCTCTCGGCGCGCTCCTTTTATCAGGTCAACCGCACGCAGGCGGAACGACTTTATGAAAAAGCGCTGGAGAAGGCCGGTCTGACCGGCACGCAAACCGTTTTGGAGCTATATTGCGGAATTGGGACGATCACGCTCTGCCTTGCCAAGCGCTGCCGCCGTGTCGTGGGCGTAGAGATCGTCGAGGCCGCGATTGCCGACGCGAAAGAAAACGCGCGCCGCAACGGCATTGAAAACGCCGAGTTCTTTTGCGAGGATGCTGCGGCGGCCGCCGCGCGCTTTGCGCGGGAGGGTGCAAAGCCGGACGTCATCGTTGTCGATCCGCCGCGGAAGGGGCTTGCGGCAGACGTAATTGACGCCATTGCGGAAATGACGCCGCAAAGACTGGTTTATGTTTCCTGTGACCCCGCGACCCTCGCGCGGGACGTTCGCCTGCTTTCGGCGCGCAGCTATCGGCTTGCGGACGCCGAAGCCGTCGACCTCTTCCCGCGCTGCGCCCATGTGGAGACGGTATGCTTGCTGTTGCGGGAGGGAAATTGAATGAGCCTGCTTAACCGGTTATCGGCTTGGAATTCCAAAAGCAAGAACGCCCCAGTCACGGATTTAAAGGTTGGCGAAATCATCCAGCTCGGTTCATACCCCCAATTAGGGGATACGCCGTCTGCCGTTGCATGGATCGTGATCCATATTCAAGACGGCAAGGCTCTTTTGCTATCCAAATACGCTTTGATCACTGCAGGATATTGCGACCCTGAACGAAAAAGCATTCGTGAATTAGAATGGAAAAACTCCTTGGCAAGGAAAGTCTGCAAAAAATTCTGTGAAGAGTGCTTTTCTCCGGCAGAGCAGGCGCTGCTTTGTAAAAAGCAAATTTCTCAGGGCGGATCCGAAGAGGACTGCACGGATTATGTTTTCCTGTTGTCAGAAGAGGAGGCCGTCCGTTACCTTCCTTCCACAGAGCAAAGGAAATGTGCGCCAAGTCCCGCTGCAAAGGCAGCGGGAGCCAGCTTAGGCTGGACAAACGACACGAAAAAATATACGTCCTGGTGGCTCCTGCCGGAATGCAGAGACCTTGACGCAGGATATATTTTGATTCCCGGCGCGAACGAAAAGTATACTCGAGAAATATACCCAAAGGCTGTGTTTCAGACCGGCGAAATTCAGTTTCACAGCAGAAACGGATACCACATCGATTTTACGATCCGGCCATGCATTCAGATTAGCATTGAGGAATATCAAAAATACCGGTGGAACTACAAATCCGGGGACGAGGAGATGCATAGCTCCAGCGATTTTTCCATAAAAGAGAATCCCCAGGGCATGTCTCAGGACATCACAATAAAAAAGAACGCATCCGGCATTTTGCAGGAGCTTGACGTTCCGCAAGAGGTAAAGCTGCAAGCGACAGTATCTCCTCATAAGGTATATGGAGGACAAGCTTATTCCCTGCCCTATATTAAGCAATATGACAGCAGGAAGCGAGAGCATCGTCCTGGAGCCAGAACCGCAAGCTACGATCAATCCCTGCAAACATGGAGACTTACCATTCAATTAGATGACGCGGGAATATGGTTCCTTTCCGTGTTTGTAGGAAGCGACGGAGCATTCAAAAAATATTCCATTGATCAGGAAACCGCTTCCGATTCACATTATGAATTCTACGATGAATCGGGACTTCGGGAGAAAATTTATCGTCCCGGTGATGAACATAAATACCTTGCCGAGGTTTTGATAGGATATGTAAATAAATACGGCGGAGATCACCTTGTCGCAGAACTGCGTCCATGGATTAAGGCTGAGTACCATTTTGACTAATGCTTGCCGTCACGGGAAGGAAACTGAATGAGCCTCCCTAACCGGTTATCGGCTTGGAATTTCAAAAGCAAGAACGTCCCGGCCAAGGATTAAGCGAAATGGATACTCAAGAAATATACCCAAAGGCTGTGTTTCAGACTGGCGAAATTCAGTTTCACAGCAGAAACGGATACCACATCGATTTTACAATCCGGCCGGCAATTATAGCAGATGTACACAAGCTCGTTCAATGCATGCAGTTATCATAACGCAGAACCCATAAACGCAAGAAATCCCGCTTCTGCCGCCGTAAAGGTCGGCCGAAGCGGGATTCCTCCTCTTTATTCTACAGACTTCAATGCTTCCGTCAGACTGATGCGTCCGAGCTTTTTCCTCATGACAAGGTCGACCAAAAGCGCGAAGGCAAAGGTCAGCGCAATCCCGGCCACATAGCTAAGCGCCGAGATGCGGACATCAAACGAGACAATGTCGATATCGATCAGCAGCATGACATAGTGCAGGAGCGCATAGCCGAAAAACAGGCCGACAAATGCGCCGATCGCCGTCAAAATCAGGTTTTCCCGGAATACATAGCTGCCTGCCTCCGACGGATAAAAGCCCAGCACCTGAATCGTCGCGATCTCCCGCTCGCGTTCCGTCAAATTGATATTGCTGAGATTAAACAGCACAATGAACGCCAGCGCCGCCGCGCTGGCAATGACCAGCACAACAATGGCATTCATACTGCCTAACATATCGTCGATGATGGTACGAAGATCCTGCGTGACCTCCACGGACGTCGCGCCATGCTCGTTCACCAGCTCAGATGCCGTTCTGTGAAGATTGGCCTGCGCTGTCTGCGCATAGGCGGTGCGGTAGCTTGCCTGCCTTCCCAGCGCCTGCGTGTAGGTTTCCTCCGTCATCAGAATGTAATTATATACATAGTTTTCAAAGATTCCACTGACCGGCAGCTGCACACTCTGCGTATCCGTGAGCTGGAGCGTCACGGTATCGCCGACGGAAATTCCCGCCTTCTCCGCAGCCTTTCGGCTGATGACCACGCTGCCGTCCGGCGGATAAGCCACGCGCTTTCCGTTCAGGTGCAGATCAAAAATCTGGGTGATTGCAGGGTCCGAGGCCGCGATCAGGTTCACGGAGGATGTGCCGGATTTGGAAGCAACGTCTACCGTATCCTTGCAGAAGAACACGCAGGCCGTCAGCTCGTCCGCCGTCTCCTGCACAAAGGCCTTCTGCTGCGCCTCGTCCATCGGCTCGCGGAAGGAGATGGTGTAATCATACTTCATGATCTTCCCGAACTGATCCTCTGCAATATTGCAGATCGAGTCGCGCAGGCCAAGGCCGGTCAAAACCAGCGCCGTGCACCCGCCGATGCCGAGTACCATCATAAACAGGCGCTTTTTATAGCGGAAAATATTGCGCGCCGTGACCTTGTGCAGGAAGGAAAGCCGTTTCCAGACAAACGGAATATGCTCCAGCAGAATGCGCTTTCCGTTTGCAGGCGCGCGCGGCCGCATAAGCTGCGCCGGAGCCTGCCGCAGCTGGCGGCGGCAGGAAATATAGGTCGTTCCTGCCGAGCAGCCCAGCGAGACAAGCAGCGAAACAGCGCCAAGCAAATAATCCGGGTGATAAGACAGCGGCGCAAAGTCATAAAGGACGGAATAGCCGCGCCAAATGGCAAGCGGGAAAATCCATGAGCCGATCAAAAAGCCCGTCACGCCGCCGAGCAGCGCCGCGCTGCCGGAATAAAAGACATATTTCAGAACGACCGCGGAATAACCGATGGCGCGCAGCGTTCCGATCTGCGTGCGCTGCTCCTCTACCATACGGGTCATCGTGGTCATGCAGACAAGCGCCGCAACCAGGAAGAAAAACAGCGGAAACACCTTGGAAACGCCGGCGACAATCGAGCTATCATTGTCAAAGCAAACATAGCCCGTGTTCGTATCGCGTCCCAGGACATAGGTCTCCGGCTCGGACAGGCCCGGGATCTGGGTGCTCGCGGCAAGCTCCGGCGTCACGCCATAGGCCTGCAGCATCGCTTCATAGCGAAGCTGCGCGCACTCCTGCAGCAGGGCTTGCACCGGCTCGCGCAGTGCGTCGATTTCCTTTTCATACGTCTTGGTATAAATTCCGCCGCTTTTCTCAACCGTCAGGTAGAGATCCGTATAGCAATCCAGCGCAAAGCCGTCCGGCCGCAGATAGAGGAAGCCGGAAAGCGCACCACCGGGCAGCGTTGTCGTGCCGCGCTCGGTGTTGAGGTACAGCGGGCTGTCACACAGGCCGACAATGGTATAGCTCTTAAACGCGAAGCTGCGCTGCGTTTCCTCCGGATTTTCCTCCGCAAGCACAACCGTCGTGCCGATATCCTGCTCGGAAAAGCGCCTGCGGTCGGCAAGGCATTCGTCCCCGCGCGCAGGCATCCGCCCGGCAAAAAGCTGCAGCGTGTTGATGCGCTCCGAAATGGACAGCGCCTTATGCGCGCTCAGAGTGCCATCGTCCCGGCTGCGCAGGAAGTCCACGGCGTAAGCGCCCTCGGCGTCTGCAACGCCGGAAAGCGTCCGAAAAGCCGCCGCATCCTCCTCCGTCAGCCCCAGCGTGGAGACCAGACGAAAATCAAAAAATCCGTGCTCGTCAAAATACTCCTGCCCCGCGCGGATCATGGCAGGCTTGGCCGTGCGCAGGCCGCAAAAGAAGCCGACGCCCAAGGCAATGATCGCGAAAATGGCCAGATAGCGCCCCAGACTTCCGCGAACCTCGCGCACAATTGTTTTTGCGAACGCGCTATGCTTCCTCACCATTCGATCTCCTCTATCGGCAGCGGCGCAGCATTCTCCTGAACGGAAACAATGTGCCCGGAACGCATCCGTACCACACGATCCGCCATCGCCGTCAGGGCGGAATTATGTGTAATAATCACGACGGTCATTCCGTTCTTACGGCTTTGATCCTGAAGCAGCTGCAGGATTTGTTTTCCGGTCGCATAGTCCAGCGCACCGGTCGGCTCGTCGCAGAGCAGCAGGCGAGGATTCTTCGCAAGGGCGCGCGCAATCGCGACCCGCTGCTGTTCGCCGCCGGAAAGCTGCGCGGGGAAATTATTCTGCCGATCGGCAAGACCGACGCTTTGCAGCACCTGCTCCGGAGACAGCGGCGCATCCACAAGCTGCGATGCGATCTCCACATTCTCCAGCGCGGTCAAATTCGGGATCAAATTGTAGAACTGAAATACAAAGCCGATTTCCTCTCTGCGATAGGCGGCGCGCTGCCGTCGATTCAGCCGGGAGACGTCGCGTCCCTCCAGCAAAATGGTTCCCGAGGTCACCGTATCCATGCCGCCGAGCAAATTAAGCAGCGTTGTCTTTCCCGCACCGGACTGGCCGACGATCACGCAGATCTCGCCTTTCTCCATGGAAAAGCTGGCATCCTGCAGCGCCGGAATGGAAACGGATCCGGACTGGTAGGTCTTGCAGACTCCGGAAAGGGTTAAAAAGGACATCACTTCACCGCCTTAGTATCAATGTTCCGCACGCCGAACCGCGCCAACCTCGCTCCGGGCTTCGCAGCGCGATCGATTCAGCCCGCACAGAATTACGGATATAGTATAGCGAAATTTCTGTCGCAAAAAATAAACGGTTTGTAAATTTTACGCGCCCCGCAGATTGCTCTGCGAGGCGCGTCATCGTGTCAAACGCTTTTCAGGTTCCGATCGTTTGCAGATTCGAGGAGCCGTTAGAGCGACGCCTGCAGAATCTCCAGAATATCCTCATATTCCAGCGGCGCCCACGCCTGATTCAGTCCCTCGTTCTCGGCAATGTGGCGCGCCATTTCTGCAAGACGCGTATCGTCAATGCCGACCTCGCGCAAATGCATCGGCAGCCCGAAGGACGCAAAGAGCGCATAAGTTTCCTCTATGGCCTTTTCCGCGATCTCCGTCTCCGGCAGCGCCGGATCGATTCCGAAAATCTGCGTGCCGAAGCGGACGAAGCGCTCGCGCGTCCGGTCGCAGAGGATATGGCGCATCCAGCGCGGCGTCAGAATTGCAAGTCCAACACCGTGGGTAATGTCATAGTAAGCGCTGAGCGCATGCTCCATGCCGTGGCAGGGCCAGCCGGAATAGCTGTTGCCAATGGAGAGGATCCCGTTGCAGGCCAGCGAGCAATCCACCATGAATTCACCGCGCGCCGCCTCGTTTTCCGGCTGCTCCAGCGCAATTCTCGCGTTGGCGATCAGACTTTTGATTGCCGCCTCGCACATCCCATCTGCAAGCGCAGAGTGACTTGCGCAGAAATACTGCTCCATAATATGGTTGATTGCGTCGGCCGCGCCCGCTGCCGTCTGCCTTTTGGAGACGGAGAAGGTATACCGCGGATCCAGGATCGAAGCAACCGGGAACAGGTGCTCATCCAGATATCCGACCTTGTCGTTTGTCTGCGTGCGGGAAATGACACAGCCGCAGTCATACTCCGAACCGGTCGCGGCCAGCGTCAAAACGTCCACGATCGGCAGGGCGCGCGTCGCCTTTGCCTGATAGGTAATAAGCTCCCACGGCTCACCGTCATAGCAGGCCCCCGCGGCAATTGCCTTGGAGCAGTCAAGCACGCTGCCTCCGCCTACGGCAAGAATCGCGTCAATGCCATGCGTCTTGCAAAGGCGAACCCCCTCCAACACGCTGGGATCGTATTTCGGGTTCGGCTCGATGTCGGACAGCTCATAGACCTCAAAGTCACTCAGCAGCCGCCTGACCTCGTCATACAGTCCAATTTTTCGAATGCTGCCGCCGCCGTAGGTCAAAAGGATCCGTTTCCCAAGCGGCCGCAGCAGCTCCGGCAGATTGGCAATGGCGTTCCTGCCGAACACCAGCTTTGTCGGCGTATGATAGGTAAAGTTCTCCATGTGCGTTCTCCCTTCCTGTTACTTCAGCGCCTTGCCGTCGTGGAACGCCTTGCCCACAACCTCGCCGAGCACAACATAAGCATTATTAAACGGATCAAACGTGATCGGCTGCGCCTTTTCCACATCGACATGCCCCGCCGCGTCCAGCACCCGCTCGTCCACGCTGACGTTCACGATCTCCCCGACCAGGCGGCCGGTACTCGGGTCATAGCTTCTCAGGCGGCACTCTACGGCAATGGGCAGCTCCTCAATCAGCGGCGCGTCAACAAATTCCGACTTCACAGCATGGAATCCGGCTCGTGCAAACTTATCCTGCACCTGATTTCCAGACACCAGTCCGACGTAATCGCAGGCCGCCGTGTGCGCTGCATCGGCCATACTGACCGTGAACGCTTTGCGCTGCAGCAGGTTCTTCGTTGTCTTATGCCCGGCACTAATGCACATTGAAATCTCGTCGCTGTCGCTGATTCCGCCCCATGCCGCGTTCATCGCGCACGGCGTTCCCGCCTCGTCATAAGCAGCAAGGATCAAAACCGGCTGCGGATAGGTATAGGGCTTCGCGCCAAAATTCTTTCTCATGTCGTGTTCCTCCATTTCTGCAGCACGCCGATCGCAGCGCCCCGCTTTGTATGATTTCATTATATATCTTGAAGTCCACTTTAAGTCAACCGGTCAAATGAAAACAATTTGTAACATTCCCATTGCGTTTCTTGTCCCGCTTCAAAGCGGCACAGCGCTGCACTGTCTGGACTGCAGCATATTGCCTTCCAATTCTGCGCTTCCCGGCAGTGATGCTCCGCCGCCGGCCGTCTGTGGAAAAGGAAGCCGGAAACTCGCACCACTTGTCTCTTTCCGTTCCATTTACACTCTCATTCATTTCACAAACGTTGCCAGCACTTTCTCAATCGTATTTGTATTAATTGCATAAAATTCGAATACAAATTTATAATTGGTCTCCCATCCATTTCACTGCTTCCCACTTGAAATGAACCAGTCGTTCTGCTATAATAAGAATACAATTGGTAATGTTTCTAATTTTAGGGTGAAAGTGTGGCGATATCGATGGGCAATATGCAAGGCGGAAAACCAAAATACATCTGGCTGATCCAGCAGCTTAGCGAATTGCTGGATTTACTTCAGGCGAACGGAGAAAACTGCATTCCATCTGAACGGGAGCTTTGCACAAGCTATCAGGTCAGCCGCATTACCGTCCGGCGCGCGTTGGCTGAGCTGGAGGCACGCGGTAAAATTTATCGCATACAGGGCAAGGGCGCTTTTGTCAACAAGGAAAAGCTCACGCCTGTTACGCAGCTTGTCGGCTTCGCCGAGGATATGCAGAAACGGCGGATTCCTAGCAGCTCGCGCATTTTAGCGCTGGAGGTTGTTCTGGCACTGCCGCGAATCGCCGACTCCCTGCAGGTTGCCGTAAACACGCCGGTCGTTCTTCTCAAGCGGCTGCGTCTGAATAATGGGCTGCCTATCTCAATTGAAACCTGCTATCTGCCCGAGCAAATCGGCGCGGTCGTCCGGGCGCATATCACGGACAACGCCTCCTTATACGATGTTCTGCGGGAAAAGTGCGGCATCATACCGTTCTCCGCCGAGCAGAGCTTTTCTGCCGGCGACCTTCAACCGTGGGAGCAGGCGCTTCTTGGCGATGACGCACCGTCCTACGCCCTGTGCTGCACGCGGAAAACCTATGAGGAAAACGGTCGCCCCATTGAATATGTCGAGACAAAATTTCGCGGCGACGGCTACCAATATCCCATCCATATGCAGGCCGTCCGCATGGATCCGCCCGGCGTTTGAGCGCGCAGCGGGACTTGTTTTCTTTCCGGAATACATTTCGCAGAAAACGGAAGCAGCCGCGCGGGATTTGATCCCGCGCGGCTGCTTCATTCTATTTTCTGATTGCTGAGAATTATGCCATGCCTGCGGTGATGATTGCCATCTTATAGACCTCGTCGGCATTGCAGCCGCGGGAGAGGTCGTTAATCGGCGCGTTGAGTCCCTGCAGAATCGGGCCGTAAGCCTCAAATCCGCCAAGGCGCTGCGCAATTTTGTAGCCGATATTGCCCGCCTCGATGCACGGGAAAATGAAGGTATTGGCATAGCCGGCGACCTTGCTGCCCGGGAACTTGAGCTGACCGACGACCGGAGAGACCGCCGCGTCAAACTGCATTTCGCCGTCAATAGCAAGCTCAGGCGCAAGCTCCTTTGCCTTTGCCGTAGCCGCCTGCGACAGCGCCACCGTGCCGCCCTTACCGGAGCCCTTGGTAGAGAAAGAGAGCATAGCGACCTTCGGCTCGATGCCAAAGAACTCTGCGGTGCGTGCGGATTCTACGGCGACCTCCGCCAGCTTTTCCGCAGCGGTAAAGGTCACATTGCCTTCCTTGTCGACGCTGTCCTCATAGGAAATGTTGATAGCGCAATCGCCCATGCAGAGCTTCTCCGTTCCATTCTTACCTTCGCGGCAGAGGATGAAGCTGGAGGAAACAAGGTGCGCGCCCTTGCGCGTCTTAACGAGCTGCAGCGCCGGACGGACGGTATCGGCCGTCGAATAGGTCGCGCCGCCCAAAAGCGCATCGGCTTTGCCCGTCTTGACCAGCATCGTGCCAAAGTAGTTGCCCTTCTGCAGCGCAGCGCGGCAATCCTCCTCGGACATTTTGCCCTTGCGCAGCTCGACCATCTTGGCAACCATTTCGTCCATACCGGCGTAGTGCTTCGGATCGATGATCTCAGCCCCGGTAATGTCAAAGCCGCCCTCGGCAGCCTTGGCCTTCACCGTGTCCATCTCTCCGATCAGGATCACATCCATGAGATCGTCGTGCAGCAGCCGGGACGCCGCTTCTAAAATTCTTGCGTCGTGGCCTTCGGTGAAAACGATCGTGCGGCGTGTCGCCTTGAGCGCCGCAATCAGCTTAGTAAACATTCGGAAACCTCCCGATTTTTAATTTCAACTTATTATACCTCTGTTTTTCGCTTCTTTCAAGGCGAAAAACGGAAAATTTCACTTTTCTCGCGGTGTCTTTCCAAACTGCTTCTTATATGCGCGGGAGAATGCGGAATAGTCCTGATAGCCGCAGGCATAGCAGGCGTCCAAAACCGGCATTCCATCAAGCAACTTCTGCCGGGCAAGCAGCAGGCGCTTTTCCGTCAGATATCCATGCAGTGTAAAGCCGGTTTCCTGCTTGAAGCGCCGCATGAGGTGATATTTGCTCGTGTAGAATTCACGCGCCAGGTCGTCCGCCGAGATTGGCTCCGTCAAATGCCGATTCAGATATTGCAGTACACGCACGATTTTCTCGTCGCAGTCCGCTTGGGAAACATAGCTCAGTCTGTGGTCGAGCACAGCGCGGTTGAGCGTCACCAAAAGCTGCAAAAACAGCGCGCGCCGCAGCAGTTCCTTTCCAAAGGCGTCCTGCGTCATCGCCGCCTCCAGCTCACGCACCAGGCGGCGCAGCTGCGCGTCCGCCGTAGACGGCCGCAGCACATAGCTGAGCTTTTCCCGCGATAGCGCAAAGCAGGACGAAAGGTCGCACGAGAGTGTGCTCTCCCGCTGCAAATATTCCGGCGCAATGTAGAGAATCACGCGCTCATAGGGCAGATTTTCCTCAATCTCCGGCCGGTGAATGCAGCCGCGCCCGATCAGCACCACGTCGCCCGGGAACAGATCATAGCGCTTTCCCTCGATTGCATACGCGCCGCGCCCGGAAAGAAACAAAATGAGCTTATGGAATTCGTGATAATGCCAATCGACACGCTCCATGGCAACGTCCTGCAAATGGAACAAGCGGAAATCCTCAAAAAGATATCCGCGCTTTTCATAGCCGTTCAGATCCATGGGCATCACCTCCACAGCATTTGCAAGGGGCTCTTCAATGCAATCCGCATATGCAGACAGCATACATCGTATGTGCAAATGTCTCCGCATTCCATGCGGCGCGTCAGACGCGGATTCCATACAACGTATCAAACCACTTCTGTATTTTAGTATATCACATTTCCCGCAAAAAAGGAAGCCGCCGTGTCCCATTCTCAGAAAAACCGATTCTTATCCTCGGATGCTCGGTCTTTCTTTCGTTCTCCCCTCATTGCCGGCCGTGCTATGCACCCCTTCTCCCCGAAAATTGCAGCAATTGTGTCCGCGCACCACACGCAGAAAACGACGCGTACCGCAGAAGCGGCCCAAAAGCACGCCCTGCGGTACAACACGCCTACGGTATGATCTTACTTGCCTTGCGGTAACGCTCCTCCTCGGAGAAAACACAGCCGCAATATTTCTGCATATAAAAGCCAAGCTCCCGCGCACGCTCCTGCCCGGCCTTAAAATACGGGCGAAAATCCCGATAGAGGAAGCGAACGTGATATGCATCCGCCGCCCGCTCCGCGACCTCGCGCATCAGCTCGTGATTCTGGTATGGGCTGATAAACAGCGACGAGGTAAACGCATCATAGCCGTTCGCGGCAGTGTAATCCGCCGCGGCAAACAGTCGCATCTCATAGCACTTGACACAGCGATGCGCAATATCCTCCGCAACCGCGCGAACAAAGGGACGCAGCGCATATTCATCCCTTAGGACCAGCGGCAGCGCAATGGTTGCGGCATACTCCTGCAGGCAATTTCTGCGGCTTCGATATTCCGTGAATGGGTGAATGTTCGGGTTATACCAGAAGCCGGTCACCGTCTCTCCCTCCTGCCGCAGCACGTCAATGCACTGGTTGGCGCACGGCGCGCAGCAGATATGCAGCAGCGTATTCATCCAAATGCCCCCGTTTCCTCAGCGAATCTTTCCGTCAAACGGCGGCTTGCTCGCAGTAAAGCGCAGGCAGGAATCAAACGAACGGGATTCGAGCGTATTCGGGCGCTTCTGCACAACGCCCAGCTTTTGCAGACAGATGTCCTTCACAAGCGCCTCCGTCCACCACGGATTCTTGACAAACACGGGGCCAAGGCAATTGGTATACAGGAGATTGCGGCAGCGCGCACCCTCTGCGCCGCTTCCGTCGTTCCCGCGTCCGTAGATCGTCTGACCCAGCGGATCGGCCGCATGGACATCCAGCATTTGGATTTGCGAACCGAAAATCTCCTGCTTGCTGTCATTCAGGCGGAAATGGATATCGTCGCCCCAGACATAGCGGCGTTCCTCGGAGGTCATTTCAAGCAGACCGAGTCCATCCCAGGTCGAGCCGTCCTCCCGCGTAACGCGGCCGCCAAACAATGCGCCCGTCGTCCCGACTGCAACGGCATAGCCGCCGCGCTCCAGATACGCCTCGAGCGCCTTGCGCTGCTTTTCCAGCGCGGGCTTCAGAAAGCCCAGCGTTTTCAGTTCGCCCGGCAGAAACAGGCAAAGATCCAGCTCCGCAAAGGGAATCGTCTCATCGAAATCGTCGATGCGGCGCACCTGCACCTCCACGCCCAAATTCTCTCCGGCGCGCTGGAACGCCTGTACACTGCCGCGCTCTCCATGCAAATTCAAAAGATCCGGGTACATCCAGCCCAGCCGCAAAACCATCTTATCCGTTGTGATCGCCCCCCTGTGCAAAATAATGCTTCATCTGCTTGTAGGGCTTCATGCCCGTCAGGAAATAAATATTGTCGGTTTCGGTCTTGTCCAGCTCTTTCAGGATGGTCGGGATATCCTCCGTGTCCAAAACCGTGATTTTGTCCTCCGGCGCGCCGGCATAGCGCAGACGATTCGCCGTATCATAGCAGACGGTCGTGGAGAATACGACATAGCGCTCCACGTCGGTCTGCGCGATCGGCCGGAAATTACAGTCAAAGAAATAGAAGCTGTTGGAGTAATACGGCAGGAAATCCTTGACCTCGTACATTCCCAGGAAGACAGCCTTTCGGCTCTTGTCCTCCGCGATCGTATCCAGCGCGGATTGCAGCGTCTCCGGGTTTTCCTGCTTCATACGCAGATAGTGGATCTCCTTCCCGTGATAAGTAAGCACCTCGCGGCGTTCCGCCGGGTTTTCAAAGGTGGCAAATCCATTCATAATCTGCTCGTCCGAAAGGCCGAAGCGGCGGCAAATCGCAATGCACATGGCATAGTTATAGAAATAGAAGGGATTGGCGTAGGTCACATGATAGCGCTTGCCGTCGCAGGTAAACTGCTTGCCTGCAAAATCCACCTGCTCAGCTAAAATATCCGCCTGCGGCGCAGAGCGATGCGCGCAGCGGGTGCAGTGGAAGGTTCCGATGCTGGCAAGATTATAGCGCTCATAGGCGATCGGATGGCCGCATTTCGGGCACGGCAGCGTCACCGTGTCAAAGTCATGATTCTCATAGGTTTTCTCATTGGGCGCGACGCTGAAATACACGCTGCCTCCGGCGCAGTCCTCCAGCGCTTTGCTGCGCGGCTCTTCGTTGTTGAGATAGAGCGTCATGTCCTTGCCAATTGCGGTCTGGAACTTTCTTAAGATAAAGTCCGGGTCGCCGTTGCGCTGCACCTGATCCTTCTGCAGATTGGTAATGCCCATATGGTGCGCAGGCAGCACCTTGCGGATCGCGGGCAGGCTTCTCTCGTCGATCTCCAGCACAAGGTATTCCTTGTTCAGTCTTCCGCCAAGTGTGGAATTTTTGATCAGCGTAGTTGCAACGCCGGGCATCATATTGGCGCCCTCAACGTTGCAGGCCACCGTCTTCCCGGCCGACCGCAGCGTGTGCGCCACAAGATTCGTCGTGGTGGATTTGCCGTTTGTGCCGGTGATGAACACGGTCTTGTCGTAATCGATTCCTTTAAAGTGACGAACGATATCCGGCATGAGCTTTACAGCAATTTTGCCGGAGTAGTTGCTGCCGCGCTTCCGGTCGATCAGATTCACCAGAATGGCAATCAGCTTGGAAATCCAAAGGGTCAAAATAAATTTCATCGCGTTTCTTGCGCCTCCCCATTTCAGGAAGCTCTAACCGCTGCCTGCAAAAGCGAACGGCATGCCGTTCCGCCGGAATGCCGAATAGATCGTACCGGCACTGCAAATGCGTTTTCGGCTTTTGGCGCCGACGCATTGCCGAAAACGCCTCGTAGTCCACCGCAGCTGCTGCGTTCAGAGCTTCCTTCGTTCATTCTCCCTGCCGCTATGGCACGTTGAATGAATATTATAACGTAGCAAATGCAAAATTGCAAGCAAAAATCACGAAAAAGCACTTTTTGCAGACCGAATTGTGCTTTTTCAAAGAAAGCGCGCATCTGCCCCCGAGCTGTGAGAGATGCGCGCTGTTTCTTATACGATTGTTAGAACATGATCCAACCAGTTCCGAACTATTTGGATCCGCTGGATCCGTCGGCCGGAATCTGCATCCGACGCGCCGCATGAGCTGTGGAGATGTTCTTATGCACAATATGGAGCCATGCCAAGCCCTTTGGGCTGGCAGACTGCCAATAAAGTCCGGACAATCAAACGATGCAACCATTTGATTGCAGTTCCGTAGTATCCTTCGGAACCGAAGCGCAGGCCATTCTCCGTTACTTGCCCGGCTTCAGCTGCCAAATCTGCTCGGCATACTGACAGATTGTGCGATCCGCAGAGAATTTTCCTGCCGAAGCCACGTTTTCAAGGCATTTCCGGCCAAATTCGATCCGCTTCTGCGTATCGCGAATGGCGCGCAGCTTCGTCTCCTTATAGGAAGCGTAGTCAAGGAACAGGAAGTAATGATCCGGCTTATGCCAGCTTGCGCCGTCCAGAAGCGCCGTATACAGCTCCTTCTGCGCATCATCCGTCGGCACGGTGCCGTCAATCAGCGTATCCACCGCGCGGCGGAGGTTGGCATTCGCCTCATAGTAATCACGAGCACAGTAATGGTCGCGAATCTGCTCGATTTCCTGCACGCTGGCGCCGAACACATAGTTGTTTTCCGCACCGGCCTGCTCCACGATTTCCACGTTTGCGCCGTCGAGCGTGCCGAGCGTCACCGCGCCGTTGAGCATCAGCTTCATGTTGCCGGTGCCGGAGGCCTCCGTGCCTGCAGGCGAGATCTGCTCCGAAATATCCGCCGCCGGAATAATATGCTCTGCGTAAGAGCAATTATAGTTCTGCACAAAGACGACCTTCATTCGATCCTGCACGTCGGGATCGCTGTTGATTTTCTTGGCGATTCGGTTGATATAGCGAATAATCGCCTTGGCGCGCGCATAGCCCGGCGCGGCCTTTGCGCCGAACAGGAAGAGCGTGGGCGGGAAGTCCGTCAGGCTCCCGTCCTTGATCGACAGATAAATATCCATGATGCACAGGGCATTGAGAAGCTGGCGCTTATATTCATGAAGACGCTTGACCTGCACATCAAAGACAAAGTCGGGACTGACCGCAACGCCCTCCTGCTCTTCCAGCAAGATGGCAAGCTGCCGCTTTTTCTCCAGCTTGACGGCGTTGAAGCATTCGGCAAGCGCATCGTCGATCTTCGGCTTCATCTGCGCGAGAAGCTCCAGATGCTCTAAGAAATCGCCCGAAACCTGCTCCCGCAGCAGCGCTGTCAGCTCCGGATTGCAAAGACCGAGCCAGCGGCGCGGCGTAATGCCGTTCGTCATATTGAGGAAGCGCTCGGGATAGACCGCATACCATTCTTTAAATACGTCGCGCTTTAGAAGCTCCGTATGAATCTGCGCCACGCCGTTGACATAGCTTGCGCAATAGACCGAAAGATTTGCCATATGCGCCGTGCCGTCCCGCACGATAAACAGGCCGGGATGCTCACGTTTGCAGCGCTCATCGATTTTCAGAATGATTTCCACAATGGCGGGAACCACGGAACGCAGCAGCTCCAGATCCCACTTCTCCAGTGCCTCCTGCATGACCGTGTGGTTCGTATAGCGGAAGGTGCGGCGCGTAATGTCAAACGCCGTTTCAAAATCCAGCCCTTCCTTTTGCAGCAGACGGATCAGCTCCGGAATCGACATTGCCGGATGTGTATCATTGAGCTGCACCGCGCAGAAGTCCGCAAAGCGGGAAAGATCCGCGCCATGGGCGTTGTGATAGGCCCACAGGATATCCTGCAGGGAGGCCGACGAAAGTACATACTGCTGCTTGATGCGCAGCTGCTTTCCCTCATAGGTCGAGTCATTGGGGTAAAGCACACGGGTAATATCCTCGGCGCGGTTTTTCTCCATCAGCGCGCGCTCATAGTCCTGATCGTTAAAGGCGTCGAAGTCCAGCTCCTGCTCCGCCTCGCACTGCCACAAACGCAGCGTGCCGATCTCGTTTGTGTGATAGCCAATGACCGGCATATCATACGGCACACAAAGTACGGTGTGCTCCGGGAACTCCACCTTGACGGTATGCGTGTAGCGGCGATAGCTCCAGGGGTCGCCGAATTTGCTCCAATCGTCGCTCAACTCCCGCTGCGAGCCCTCCTCATCAAACTTCTGCTTGAACAGACCGAAGCGGTAACGAAGACCGTAGCCGGTCAGCGGGATCTCCTTTGTCGCGGCCGCGTCCAGGAAGCAGGCCGCTAGCCGTCCCAGGCCGCCGTTGCCCAGCGCCGCGTCCTCAATCTCCTCCAGAATGGACAGATCGCAACCCTTCTCCGCAAAGGCCTCCTTCATTTCGTCCAAAATTCCGAGATTAAACAGGTTGGAATAAACCATGCGGCCAATCAGATACTCTGCGGAAAAGTAGAATGCCTTGCGATTCGGCTCGCGGCGCTTCTTACTCTGCGTCCAGTTTTCCGAAATGGCCATCATCACGCTCTGCGCAAGGGCGTCATGGAGCTGCGGGGCGCTGGCCTCGTTCAGCTTGACGTCGTGGGTATATCGGAGCAGAGACTGCGTCCATTTTACGATCCATTTGGTGTCGATATTCATGCGTGGAAATTCCTTTCTTCCTTTAGATTTTGCAGGCGCCGTCCTGCCGCAATTCCGGAAATCTCTGATCCCGGCCGCTAAGATCGGCCGCTGGGAATCTATATAAGCCCCCTTGCCTGCTGCGCCTGCGGCGGTACGGCGCTGCTGCGAAATGCACCGCCTCAAATGCCCATGCGCGCTCTTTGGGCGCAGCTCCCGACGATTCGCCGAGCTGCGCCGTCATTGCGCGCCAATGCCGCGCGGCAACTCGGCAAAGCGCCTTTTTGCCGCGCGGTGCATTGTAGTTTACATTGTTTTCTCCGGCGCTTCGCGGCTGCAGCGGCCGTAAAGCTCAGTAAGTCTCCGGATCTTTCCGGCCAGCTCGTCCGTCAGCGCGTCCTTTCTCATGCGCCAGACCCAGTTGTCCCCGTCCAGAATACCCGGGCGGTTCATCCGCGCAGCGCGCCCCAGCTCCAGATAATCCTGCATCTGTGCGACAAACAGGTTGGCGCAGCTCGCCATGCCGCAGCGGATAACACACCACGGGAAGCTTTCCTCCTCGTGGTAATTCAAGTACTCCTTCGCGTACTGCAGGTCTTCCTTTGCAAGCGTCTCCTGCCAGGTGACCAGCGTGTCGTTATCGTGCGTCCCGGTATAGCATACGCAATCCTTCTCATAGGTGTGCGGAAGGTAGTTGCTCGGCTCGCGGGCATCGAAGGCAAATTCCAGCACCTTCATACCGGGGAACCCGGAGGCCTTCTGCAGCGCTACAACCTCGCGCGTCAGGAAGCCCAGATCCTCCGCAATGAACCGGACATCCGGCAGCGCCTCGTGAATCGCATCAATCAGCTTTTTGCCGGGGCCAGGCACCCATTCACCGTTTCTTGCCGTCGGCTCTCCGTAAGGAATGGACCAATAGCTCTCCAAGCCGCGGAAATGATCGATCCGGATGACATCATACTTGTCGCCGGAAGCACGCAGCCGACGCAGCCACCATTCAAAGCCGTCGCGCTCCATCTTGTCCCAGCGGTACAGCGGATTGCCCCAGAGCTGTCCGTCCGCAGAGAAGGCGTCCGGCGGGCAGCCGGCAACGCGCTCCGGTCTTCCCTGCTCGTCGAGCTGGAAATTCTCCGGATTCGCCCAAACGTCCGCCGAATCCAGCGGCACATAAATCGGCACATCGCCAATCAGGCTGACGCCATGCTTATGGGCATAGCGCCGCAGCGCGTTCCACTGCTCAAAAAACTCAAACTGCAGGAAATAGTGAAACGCGATCTGGTATTTCAGCTTCGCACGGTAAGCGGCAAGCGCCTCCGGCTGCCGCAGACGGATCGGCTCGTCCCACTGCGTCCAAGGACGGTTATGGAATTCTGCCTTCAGCGCCATGAAAAGCGCATAATCGCTGAGCCAAGCTTGCTCTCTGCTGACAAAGTCCAAGAAATCGCGGTTTGCCGTCTGAATGAAGCGCTCATAGGCGAGATACAGAAGCGGCAAACGCCGCTCAAAAAGCAGACCAAAATCGACCCGCTCCGGATTGGCGCCCCAATAGGAAGCAATCTCTTCCTGCTTCAGCAGGCCTTCCTCGACCAGCTTGTCCAAATCGATAAAATAATGATTGCCGGCAAAGGCGGAAAGCGCCTGATAAGGCGAATCTCCATAGCCCGTCGGATGGATCGGGAGAAGCTGCCAGCAGCTCTGCCCGGCTTTTTTCAAAAAGTCCACATAGCGATAAGCTTCCTTGCCCAACGTTCCGATCCCGTATGGCGAGGGCAAGGACGAAATGTGCATAAGAATTCCGCTTTTTCGCATTCGAGTACACCTCGTCTTTCTCTATGGTTCAAAACCAGTCCTATGCTTTGGAATGCAGCGCATACGGCGTCACGCTCTCGCCGGCACGCAGCGAAAAGCGAACCGTTTCGTGCCGCGCGGGCGCGGCGCATTCGATACAGTCAAAAAGGATCCGGACGCTTTGCGCCGCGAGCGCCTCCGTCACCTGATAAATTGAAGTCAGCTTCGGCGTCGTGAA
Source organism: uncultured Eubacteriales bacterium (assembly GCA_902465435.1). Lineage (GTDB taxonomy): Bacteria > Bacillota > Clostridia > Oscillospirales > Oscillospiraceae > CABQNH01. The sequence goes on from CABQNH010000010.1 coordinate 25,074, forward strand.
TTCACCGAGCTGCAGGCCGTCAAAGCCCACAACCGAAATATCCTCCGGCACGCGCAGGCCGCTTTCCCGAATGGCGCGGATCGCGCCGACCGCCATCACGTCCGCCATAGCGAATACCGCCGAAACCTCCCGGTCTCGCGCAAGAACCTCCTGCATCGCACGGTAGCCGCCCCGATAAGAATAGCGGCCGATCGCGTGCGGCGCGCGCTCCTGCGGCGGAATGTCGTGCGCAATCATCGCGTCCAGCCAACCGGAGTAACGCAGCCGTGAGGTATCGGACACCTCGCTGCCGCCCAGTACGGCAACGCGCCTGTGCCCGTTCTCAATCAGGTATTCCACCGCACAGCGCGCAGCGGCGCGGTCATCGGTGGAAACACTGGAGAGGTTGGGAAAGGGCAGCATTCGCGCGTCGTTCGTGACCAGCACGCACGGCACGCTGATGCGTTGAAAATCCGACAGGAAATTGCGGTTGTTTCCGCCAAGGAACAGAAGCCCCAGCGGCTTCCGCTCCTGACACAGCTGCACGCCGCGCAACACCTCGTTGTCATCCTCGTCAATGAAATCCGTGACGAGCGAATACTTGGAATTCACAAACAGGCGCTGCATCTGCTCCACCAGCGCGGAAAACAGCTCGTTTGCCGTCCCCTTGACCACCGCAATAATATTGGTTGAGTGCTGCTGCTTTAAATTTTTGGCGTTGGTATTGAGGGAAAAATTGTGCTTCTCTACCGCAGCCATGATTCGGTCGCGCGCGCGTTCGCTGACATTTGGCTGATTGTTCAGCACACGGGAAATCGTGCCGACCGAGTAGCCTGTCTCGCGCGCCAAATCCTTAATGGTCATACTGCTTCTCCTCTGTTTGGATCCCCTGCTTTAATCCGTAGGGACGGACGGCGAAGGGTTTTCGCCAAACCCGGACCTGAAAAATGAACACACATCATCCGACTTCCCATTTTTCCGATCGCTGCTTCAGCGGAAAGGCTCCGCCGCCCGCCGCAGGGGATCGATAAAGCGCTTTCTTAGCTTTTCCGATCGCGTGGAGAATTATCCCTTCACCGCACCGGCGGCCACGCCCTTAATGATATGCTTCTGGCAGAAGAGGTAAACAATGATGATCGGCAGAATGCTGAACACCATAACCGCCATCGTCGCGCCCAGATCGACTGTGCCGTAGCTGCTCTGCAGATACTGCACATGAATCGGGATCGTCTTATATTTATTGATATCGAGCACAAGGTACGGCAGCAGATAATCGTTCCAGACCCACATCGTCTCCAGAATGCCGACCGAAATCAGCGTCGGGCGAAGCATGGGAAGCACCACACTGAAGAAAGTGCGAAGCGGTCCGCAGCCGTCGATGGCCGCCGCCTCCTCGATCTCCAGCGGCAGGCTTTTGACAAAGCCCGCAAACATGAAGATTGCAAGTCCCGCGCCAAAGCCGAGATACACAATCGGAATGGCCCACGGCGTATTCAGCTTCAAATCCGAGGAGATCGTCACAAGCGGGAACATGACCATCTGGAACGGGACGATCATGGAGAACACGCAGGCAAAGTAGAATACCTTGGAGAACCGGCTGCCGACGCGGGAAATATACCATGCTGCCATGGAGGTGCACAGCAGGATCAGCGCAACCGACACAACGGTGATCAGCAGGCTGTAGAGCATCGACTTATAAAAAGGATAGTTACCGAAGGTCACGCCCTTGATATAGTTGGCAAAGCCGACGCTGTTTGCCTTGTTCGGCAGTGCGAAGGTTTCCTGGTTGATGGAGGAATTTGACTTAAAGGAGTTAAGGAAAACTTCGATAATCGGCAGGATATAAATAATGCAGACGATCACAAACAAGACGGTCAAAACCGTTCCGCCGATATTCCGCTTCTTCAGGCTGGATTTCATTGCTGAACCTCCTTTCTTCGCGTTGCAACAAGCTGTGCAATGGCCATCACCGCCACGAGGACAAAGAAGATAACCGCCTCGGACTGCGCCACGCCGCGCCACTTGTTATTGATCTGGTTGGTGTTATAAATGTGCAGTGCGAGCATTTCTGTCTTTAGGATATGCTTGCCGGGCACCGCCGGAGATCCCTTCGTCAACGCCAGGTTCTGGTCGAAAAGCTTAAAGGAATTCGTAAGCGTAAGGAATACGCAAATGGTAATGGACGGCATCACGTTCGGGATCGTCACGCGCCAGAGCGTCTGCCAACGGTTTGCGCCGTCGATCTTCGCAGCCTCCAGCATATCCTCCGGAACAGCCTGAAGTCCGGCAATGTAAATGATCATCATATAGCCGATCTGCTGCCACGCGACCATAATGACAAGACCCCAATAGCCGTAGGTGCTGTTCGTCAGCATCGGCTGCTTCGATGCGGCCGCAAGGATCGCGTCAAAAATCAGCTTCCAGATATAGCCCAGAACGATGCCGCCGATCAGGTTCGGCATGAAGAACACCGTGCGGAACAAATTGGCACCCTTGATTTTTTGGGTCAGCGCATAGGCAAGCGCAAAGGCAAAGATGTTGATTACGAGGATTGATACAACGGCATACCGGGCGGTAAATCCAAACGCATACCGGAAGCCCTCGTCCTGAAACGCTTTAATGTAGTTGCCAATGCCGGTATAGTGGTAATCCACCGGCGAGGTAAAGGTGCAGAAGGAACGGTAAAGTCCCAATACAAAGGGATAAATAAATCCCACGAAAAACGCGAGCAGCGTCGGTAAAATAAAGATGAAAAAGCAGCGCTGAATCGGGCGTCGGAGCATTCGGCTGTTCAACGCACCGCTTTTCCCGCTCTGCACGTGGAAGCTTTCCTTGCAATAAGCGCCAAATGCCTTTTTATCTAACAGGATCAGCCAGATGCCGAGCGCGGCGCATACCACAGCCGCAGCTGCAAAAAACCAACCCACTTCCACGCCCGCAAGCAAAATGTGCTGCGCAGCGCGCAAACGCAGCGTCGCCAATACGGTAAGCATCGCGCCGAGCATCGCGATCGCAGCACCCAGCATGCCCTTCTTGCAGTGTCTCCAGTTTACGCCGCTGACAATTACAACAATCACGCCGACAAGCAACACGATTCCCGCAAGAATCAGCAGCATCGCGCCGGCATTGGTCAGCTTGCTGTCAAAAAGCTGACTGAGGGGCAGATCCTTCAGCCGGCACGTCAGCAGAACCTGAACGCTCATACCCAGTGCCGCGAAGATCAGAAGAAATCCAATCAAGCCCATTGTGTACCCTCCCATTTCCGCCGCTGTCTGTCTTGCAGCGGCTTGCCAGATCATTCGCAACGAATGCGAAGCGGTGACAAGAATAATGAACGGAGGACGGGCTGCTTGCCCGCCCTCCGAAAGTTCCTTATGTGGGGTTTGACTGCGTCAGGCAATTAGCCTTCCTGCAGACCATACTGCGTTGCCCAGCCGTCTACAAATGCTGCCGTGACATCGTCCCAGCTGCCGCCAGCAGTGCTATAAGCCAGCAGTGCATCGACAACGCCCTGTCTCCAAGCATCCACGTTCGGAGTATGGTTGAATGCCCAAGTGACCGTGTAGTTGCCTTCTGCCATCAGTCTGTTTGCGTCGTTGAAGAAGACGTTGGTGGATTCCTTCGCATTCTTGAAGGGGATCGGGCCAAACTGCTCAGCCATCATCTGAGTGCCTTCGTCAGAAGTAACGACCCAGTAGAGGAAGTCGAGCGTAGCCTGAATGTCTTCCTCGGAAGCCTTAGCGTTGACTGCCCAGCAGTTCTCCGTGCCGCAAGCGAGGCCAGCCTTCTCTTCGCCTTCCACGCCGCAGTAGATGGGGATCATAGCCAGTTCGTCGGGATTCATGCCGAAGGTGTTCGCTTCGCCGGAGGTAGAGGTCAGGTTGCTAAATTCCCAAGTGCCGTTCTGGAAGAAGACAGCCTTGCCTTCGCCGAACTCTGCACGGGACTCGTCGCCGGTCTTCGCAGCCAGCTCGGAAGGATCGCAGGTTGCATTGTTGATGTAGAGATCCCAAATGTTCTTGTAGTTCTCGAGATACTTGCCGGTGATGGTAGCAGGCTGCTCCGTCACACCGTCGTCGCGGAACTCATAGTACAGAGGCATATTTGCAAGGTGGCCGGAGAAGCGCCAGGAAGAGGAGCCGTCCAGACCCGCGGAGGAGAATGCCGCGAAGCCAAGCTCGTCCTTGCGGGCGGTGATGTCTTCCGCGATCTTCTTCAGGGACGCAAAGTCCTTGATGTCCTCGACCGAGTAGCCAGCCTTCGCAAGCAGGGTCTTGTTCACGATGATACCAAAGGCCTCGTAGCAGTAGCCTGCGCAGTAGGTCTTGCCATCCTCGCCCTTGAGGTTGAAGTCCTCAGTGGTCATTTCGTTAAGGAAGTCGGTGCCGTCGAGAGGCAGGCAGTAGTCCTTCCAAGTGTCCAGACCGGCCTTGTTGCCGCACTGGAACAGAGTCGGAGCGCTGTCCTTACCCATTTCGGCAGTCAGCGTGTCGCTGTAGGTACCGGAAGCAGCAGTGACAACCTTGACTTCGACGCCGGTCTTCTCGGTGTAGTGCTTTGCGAGATCCTGCCAAGCCTGATCTGCCTCGGGCTTGAAGTTGAGGAAGTAAACGGAGCCCTTGGACGTGTTGTTCACATCCTCGCCCTTCGTTTCGCTCACAACAGGGTTGCTATCGCCGTTGTTGTCCTCTTTCTTATCGTCCTTTTTGCAGCCCACAAACAGGCAGGCTACCATGCAGACAACAAGCAGCAGTGCGATCAGTTTTTTCATTTCGTGATTCCTCCTGAGTTGTTGTTTTTTAGAACTGGAAACGTTTCCAATTCCTTTGTACTTAGTATAATCCTTTTTTTACAAACATGCAATCATAATTTGCCCCGGTCACTAAAAATCAACGAATGCGACAAAAACAGACGCTCGATTTTGTCACAAATGCCAAGTCTACCGCGCCGTCGTTTCTATTTCTCCACCGTGATGCACCGCGCCATGATCACGCGGGCTATTTTTAAGGAAGAACCGTTCAATGATACTGCTCCTAAACAAAAAGCCGCGTGAACGTTTTGCCTGTCCGTCAAGCCCGGCGCTTTCAAAACAGAGAAGAAATTTTATTGTCTCCAAATTCTAAAATCCATTCGCGAATCCCTTCAAGGCTCCAAATCGCAGCGGCGAAACAGACGATCCCATCCGCTAATTTGATTTTCTTTGTGATTCGCCTCTATCGCACCCATATACCAGTGAGCCAGTGCATGCGCAGACTCATTGAGGCTTCCCGATCCCATCCGCTGAGATGGACGTCGATGGTTTTTCATGAAACCGATTTCAGCTGCCAAGCTTTCAGCACCTTGGGTTCAGGATGCAGCTGTCTGAGCCTTTCCCCTGTTTCTTAATCGAATCTCCAAGAACAAGCGCCTTCTCCTCTCTGCACAGGATCGATTTCATTGTTCCTAAGCGTCTGCCCCAGCACCCCTGCAGATGCCACGATGTGCTGGCGGATGTGAATTTGGGATGTCCATGGATCGTGCCTGCATCTGCGAAGCGGCAGCATTGGAAAAGTCAACGCCCCGACGCAGGGAGCCTGCGTCGGGGGGCGGCATGAAATGCAATTAAACGAGCTCGATGACTGCAACTTCCGCTGCGTCGCCGCGGCGTGCGCCGATGCGGGTCACTCTCGTGTAGCCGCCGTTGCGGTCAGCATACTTGGGAGCGATCTCGTTGAACAGCTTGTGTGCAACATCCTCCTTCGTAATATACGCAAGCGAACGGCGGTAGTTTGCAAGGCCTGCCTTCTTGCCGAGGGTGATCATCTTCTCGACAACGGGCTGTACTTCCTTCGCTCTGCAAAACGTCGTCTCGATCTTGCCATGCTCGAGCAGATCGGTGGTCAGCTGGCGAAGCATCGCCTTGCGCTGGTCGCTGGTTCTGCCGAGTTTACGAGTTCCAAACATAAGAGGTTTCCTCCTTCTTTCAGGCTTACAGGTTAGTGGCGCCGGAATCTTCGCTGGCAAGGGACAGGCCCATCATTGCCAGCTTGTTCTGCACCTCATCAAGAGACTTCTTGCCCATATTCCGCACCTTCATCATATCCTCAGGCGTCTTGGAAATCAGATCCTGAACGGTATTGATGTTGGCACGCTTCAGGCAGTTAAAGCTTCTGACCGAGAAGTCAAGCTCTTCAATGGTCAGCTGGAGCGCCTTATTCTCCGCCGATTCGACTCTGTCCTTTACGATGGAGGTGTTCGCCGCGTTTTCTGACAGGTCGGTAAACAGGACCAGATGCTCCGTCAGGATTTTTGCGCCGAGCGAAACAGCGTCTTTTGCGGTGATAGTGGCGTCAGTCCAGACTTCCAGCGACAGCTTGTCGTAGTCAGTCATATTGCCTACGCGGGTATTTTCTACGGTGTAGTTTACCTTGTAGACAGGAGTATAAATCGAGTCAACGGGAATCGTACCAATCGGCGCCTGCGGATTCTTGTTGCGGTCAGCGGGCACATAACCACGGCCGTGGTCCATGGTGATTTCCATATCAAAGGTGGCGTCCGGCTCCAAGGTGCAGATATGCAGATCCTTGGAAAGGATCTCGATATCCTGGTCGTCCTTGATGCTGCCAGCGGTAACCTCGCAGGGGCCGACGGCGTTGATGTACACCGTCTTTGCCTCCTGGCAGTGCAGTCGTGCAATAATCTTCTTCACATTCAGGACAATTTCCGTTACGTCTTCCTTAACGCCGGGAATTGTCGAGAACTCATGCTGAACGCCGTTGATCTTGATGGATGTCGCAGCGGTTCCGGGCAGCGAAGAGAGGAGAATTCGTCTCAGCGAGTTACCGAGGGTCGTGCCGTAGCCTCTTTCCAGCGGTTCTACGACGAACTTGCCGTAGGAGCTGTTATCAGGAGAATCGATACACTCAATGCGCGGCTTTTCAATTTCTACCATAAAGTACCCTCCTTTTTACTTCTTGAAGCAAAATGCTTCTTGGCTTATTTCAGCTTACCAAAACGAGGGGAGGCATTACTTGGAGTACAACTCGACGATCAGGTGTTCGGCGATCTCGAAGTCGATATCGTCCCTTGCGGGAGCCGCAATAACCTTGCCCTGAAGGGTATTCTTGTCGCGGTCGAGCCACTTGGGAGCAGCGACGAAGGCATCGTCTTCCTTCATCTTCTTGAAGCGGTTGTTGGAGCAGCTCTTCTCGCAAACTGCAACAACGTCGCCGACCTTCACGGAATAGGAAGGAATGTTGACGCGCTTGCCATTGACGGTAAAGTGGCCATGATTGACGAGCTGACGAGCTTCGCGGCGGGTCGCTGCAAAGCCGAGACGGTAGACAACATTGTCCAGTCTGCACTCGATGAGGGTGAGCAGGATTTCGCCGGTGTTGCCTTCGGCGCGGGAAGCCTTCTCATAGTAGCTTCTGAACTGCTTCTCTAAGATACCATAGACGAACTTGACCTTCTGCTTTTCGGTCATCTGCATAGCGTACTCAGACTTTTTGGATCTTCTCTGACCGCCGGGGTTCTTGTTGGAAGTCTTGGAATAACCCATAGCGGCAGGAGAAACGCCCAAGGTTCTGCAGCGCTTAAGGACAGGCTGTGTATTCTTTGCCATAACTTAATTTTTCCTCCTTGTCGAATTATACGCGACGGCGCTTGGGGGGACGGCAGCCATTGTGAGGAATGGGCGTGACGTCCTTAATCATAACAACTTCCAGACCTGCTGCCTGCAGAGCGCGGATGGCAGCTTCGCGGCCTTGGCCGGGACCCTTGACGTAAACTTCAACGGTCTTGAGGTTGCAGCTTTCGATCGCAGCCTTCGCTGCGGTCTCGGCGCACATCTGCGCAGCATACGGCGTAGACTTTCTGCTTCCGCGGAAGCCCAGTCCGCCGGAGGAAGCCCAGGACAGTGCATTGCCGTTCAGGTCAGTGATCGTGACCATGGTATTGTTGAAAGAGGAGCGGATATGTGCTGCGCCCTTTTCAATGTTTTTACGCTCGCGGCGACGCTTGACAACTTTCTTTGCATTTACTTTTGCCATTACATATCCCTCCCTTACTTCTTCTTATTCGCAATGGTCTTCTTCGGACCCTTGCGGGTTCTTGCGTTGGTCTTGGTGCGCTGGCCGCGAACCGGCAGGCCACGACGGTGACGGACACCGCGATAGCAGCCGATCTCAGTCAGGCGCTTGATGTTGAGGGCAACCTCACGGCGGAGATCACCTTCGATGGTGTAGTTCTTATCGATCGCTTCACGCAGCTTGGATTCCTCATCCTCGGTCAGATCCTTGACGCGAGTGTCGGGATTAATACCGGTCATTTCGAGGATATCCTTTGCGCTCTTTCTGCCAATACCGAAGATATAAGTCAAACCGATTTCGATTCGCTTTTCACGGGGCAGGTCAATACCAGCAATACGTGCCATATTCTAACGAGCACCTCCTATTAACCTTGTCTCTGCTTATGCTTGGGATTTTCGCAAATTACCATTACGCGACCCTTGCGCTTAATGATTTTACATTTTTCGCACATGGGTTTTACGGACGGTCTTACCTTCATACTGTTAACCTCCATATGAGAACAATGTCTCGAATTACTTGCTTCTCCATGTGATCCTACCTTGGGTCAGATCATAGGGAGACATTTGAACTGTTACCTTGTCACCGGGCAAGATCTTGATATAGTTCATTCTGAGCTTGCCGGAAATGTGTGCCAGAATCGTATGCTCATTGCCGAGTTTGACTTTGAACATCGCGTTCGGCAGTGCATCGGTTACGATGCCCTCAAGTTCGATTACGTCGTCTTTTGCCAAGTTACCTTAACCTCCTTGGTTTTGACATGAATGTTCTTGGCTGAACTTAGCCAAATCCCTTCGTAATTCGCTGTTGAGTAGTTTGTCGTCGGATCGAATCTTCTCAGCGACGCGCGATTCAGGCCGAGAGACCCTGCGGACATGCTTCAGCTTTTTCCGTTTGGGATTTTCGAGCTTTCTTTCTTTGCCGTTCGCGAGAAAGAGATAATCGCCCTCCATGTCAATGACATAAAAGTACATTCCTCGATCGCGTCCGGCGATTGAAATAATAATGTCCGATTTGGAAATTTCCATACTAAAGCCCCTCGGTGACGGTGAGAATTTCCGGCTCGCCGTCTGTTATGAGCACAGTATTTTCGTAGTGAGCCGAGAGCTTTCCGTCGGCAGTCACCGTTGTCCATTTGTCCTTGAGAATTCTAACCTCGTAGGTTCCCACATTGACCATTGGCTCAATGGCGATCGTCATACCGGGAATCAGTCTCGGACCCCTTCCGGGGTTACCATAATTGGGGACCTCCGGCTCTTCGTGGAGGTTGCGGCCGACACCGTGACCTATGAAGGCGCGCACCACGGAAAAACCGTTCTTCTCGGCATACGTTTGCACCGCATGACCGATGTCCGAAATTCTGTAACCCGGGCGTGCGAATTTCACGCCCTCGAAAAAGCTCTGCCTCGTGACATCAATGAGCTTTTTTGCCTCAGGAGAGATTTCTCCGCAGGCGAAGGTTGCGGCGCAATCCCCATGAAATCCCTTATAGAATGCGCCGACGTCGATGGAAACAATGTCTCCCTCGCGAATTTTTCTGCCATCCGGGATCCCGTGAATCACGGTATCGTTGATGGAGATACAGGCGCTGGCGGGGAACCCGCCGTAATTCAAAAAGGATGGTTTTGCACCTTGCGACACGATAAAATCGTGGACAGCTTTGTCAATCTCACGGGTCGTAACGCCCGGCCTTACCATACTCCCGCCCAAAGCGCGAGCTGCCGCGGTAATTTTACAGGCCTGACGCATGACCTCGATTTCGCGTTCATTTTTAATAGGGATCATATCAAATACCTAAAGCCGCCAGAATATCACGGGTGGCGTCTTCGATGGGCTGATTTCCCAGCACAAGCCGCAGCTTGCCGAGCTTTTCATAATAGCCCTTGAGCGCCTCGGTTTCGTCGTGATACACGCGCAGACGATTGCGCACCGTTTCCGGCGCATCGTCCTTGCGAATCACAAGCGCATCCCCGCAGGCATCGCAGATACCATCTTGCTTGGGCGGATTGGCAGAAATGTGGTAGCTCGCACCGCACTTGCCGCAGACGCGGCGTCCGGTCATGCGCGCTTCGATCTCTGCATCATCGACTTCAATGGAAACCACTGCGTCGAAATGAATGTTACGAGCTTCCAAGGCTTCCGCCTGCGGGATCGTGCGCGGCATACCGTCTAAGATATACCCGTTCGCGCAGTCCTCGCGGGCAAGCCGCTCCTCGACGATGTGAATAATCACATCGTCGGGAACGAGCTGGCCGTTGTCCATATAGGCTTTCGCCTTCAGACCGGTGGGAGTCGAGTTCTTAATTGCTTCACGCAGGATATTGCCGGTTGAGATCGTCGGGATATGCAGGCGCGCGGCGAGAATTTCCGCCTGCGTGCCCTTCCCGGCACCGGGAGCACCCAAAAGAATCAACTTCATGCAGCAGCCTCCAAGATTACTCCAGGAAACCCTTGTAATGCCGCATGAGCATCTGCGCTTCCATCTGCTGAACGGTTTCCAGCGCAACGCCAACCACGATGATGACGGAGGTGCCGCCGATTGCGAGGTTGAAGTCGATCTTGAAAATCGCATTTGTGATGATCGGCAGCAGAGCGACAATGCCGAGGTACAGTGCGCCGAAGAACGTGATCTTCGAGATGACTCTGCGAATGAAGTCGGACGTCGGGCGACCCGGGCGGAAGCCGGGGATAAAGCCGCCGTTCTTCTTCAGGTTGTTCGCGATCTCAACGGGGTTGTACTGGATGGTCGCATAGAAGTAGCTGAAGCCGAAAATCAGCAGGAAATAGCAGATTGCGTAAACCGCAGTCTTGGAATCGAATACGTTGCGGTAGAACCAGGTATTGGTTCTGCCGACGAAGGTCGCGATCGTTGCAGGCAGCGAAGCGATCGACTGCGCGAAGATGATGGGAAGAACACCGGACATATTGACCTTGATCGGCAAATGGGTGTTCTGGCCGCCATAAATCTTACGGCCGACATTACGCTTTGCGTACTGCACGGGAATTCTGCGTTCCGACTGGTTGATGTAAACGATGAAAACGATCAGTGCGAGTGCGCCGACCAGGATGCAAAGAACAACATACCAGTTGCTTGCCAGATCCGACTTGAGCATGCCGACAAACTTGCTGACATCATTCGGAATACGCGACAGAATGTTTGCAAACAGAATGATGGAGATGCCGTTGCCGATGCCGAATTCGGTGATCTGATCGCCGAGCCACATCACGAAGGAGGCGCCGGCGGTGAAGGTCAGGATGATGACCACTGCGGTCAGGAAGGAGCTCATATTGCTTTCGATGAGGTTGTAGTTGTTCAGCATCATGTAGTAAGCAAAGCCCATGAGCAGACCGAGGCCAACCGTTGTGTAGCGGGTGATCATCGCGAGCTTCTTCTTGCCTTCCTCGCCGCCGTCCTTAGACAGTCTTTCCAGAGCCGGGATGGCAATGGTCAGCAGCTGAATAATAATGGAGGCGTTGATATACGGCTGAATCGAGAGTGCAAAGACGGTTGCCTGCGAAAAGGCGGAGCCGGACATTGCATCATAAAGACCCAGGATCGTACCGGACAGATCCGTTGCGAAGATGGTCTCAAGGTAGTGCGTGTTAATAAACGGGACAGGAACGACATTGCCGACTCTGTACAACAGAACGATGAACAGAGTGAAGAGCATTTTCTTCTTCAGGTCGGCAATTTTCCAGGCGTTTCGGAGTGTAGTAAACACTTACACCACCTCAGCCTTTCCACCTGCCTCTTCAATTTTGGCCTTGGCAGATTCAGAGAATGCTGCGGCCTTCACGGTCAGCTTCTTGGTGAGCTTTCCGTTCGACAGAACCTTCAGGCCGTACTTGCAGTCATTCAGGATGCCTTTTTCGATGAGGGCTGCTGCATCAACGACCGAGCCGTCCTCGAAAGCGTTCAGAGCTGCTACGTTAACAGCGGTGAGGGGTTTTGCATAAATGTTGTTGAAACCACGCTTCGGGATACGTCTTGCAAGAGGCATCTGGCCGCCTTCGAATCCGATGCGGACCTTGCCGCCGGAGCGAGCCTTCTGACCCTTGTGACCGCGGCCTGCCGTCTTGCCGTTGCCGGTACCGGTGCCGCGACCCTTGCGCTTACCAACCTGGGTAGAACCCATTACGGGAGCAAGTTCATGAAGTTCCATTCTTGTCTCCTCCTTATTCTGCTTCGGTGACTTCGAGCAGGTAGCCGATCTTTGCGATCTTGCCGCGCGTCTGCTCGTTATCGGGCTGAATCGTCATCTGGCCGATCTTGCGAAGGCCAAGGGACTCTGCCGTAGCAATGTGCTTTTCGATGCGGCCGTTCAGGCTCTTAACCAATTTGATTTTCAGATTTGCCATGTTAATCGCCCTCCTTAACCGAGAATCTCGTCAACGCTCTTGCCGCGGATGCGTGCAACCTCTTCCGGGCCACGGAGGCTCAGAAGACCCTGCATCGTTGCCTTTACAACGTTCTGCGGATTGTTGGAGCGCAGGCACTTCGTACGGATGTTGGTGATGCCGACCGCTTCCATGACGGCACGGACCGCACCGCCCGCGATAACGCCGGTACCAACGGCAGCCGGCTTCATCAGGACGGAACCGGCGCCATAAATGCCGATCACTTCGTGAGGAATGGTGGTTCCTGCAAGGCTGACCTTATGCAGGTTCTTCTTCGCGTTCGCAATGCCCTTGAGGATTGCTTCGGAAACTTCGGCAGCCTTACCAAGGCCATAGCCGACGGTTCCCTTGCCGTCGCCGACGACGACAAGCGCGGAGAACTTCATAACACGGCCGCCCTTGACGGTCTTGGAAACGCGGTTCAGGTAAACAACCTTTTCCACGAATTCCGGAGCAGTGTTTTCTGCTTCACGATTTCTGTTATAAGCCATCTTTTCTTCCTCCTGCCTTAAAATTCGAGTCCGGCTTCGCGGGCGCCTTCAGCAAGAGCGGCAACACGGCCGTGGAAAATATAGCCGCCGCGGTCGAAAACAACGACCTTAATGCCCTTGTTCAGTGCGCGCTCAGCGACGAGCTTGCCAACCTGCTTTGCTGCGTCGCAATTGCCTGCTGCGCCTTCGAACTCCTTGTCGAGGGTGGAAGCGGAAGTCAGGGTGACTCCGTTAACATCGTCGATAATCTGTGCGTAAATGTTAGCGTTGCTGCGGAATACGTTCAGACGAGGTCTCTCGGGCGTGCCGGAGATCTTGCCGCGAACTCTGATGTGGCGCTTCATGCGCTGCGCGTTCTTGTCAAATTTCTTCACCATAATGGCACACCTCCTAATTATTTCTTACCGCCGGTCTTGCCTTCCTTGCGGCGAATGACCTCAGTAGCGTATTTAATGCCCTTGCCCTTGTAGGGCTCCGGGGGTCTCTTACCTCTGACGTCTGCGGCAAACTGGCCGACGGCCTGCTTGTCAACGCCATGGATAACGATTTTGTTGGGAGCGGGAACGTCGATCGTGATGCCGTCGATCTCTTCCACAACAACGGGATGGGAATAGCCGAGGTTCATAACGAGCTTCTTGCCGTCCTTCTGTGCACGGTAGCCAACACCGTTGACCTCCAGCTCCTTGGTGAAGCCGTTGGAAACGCCGACGACCATGTTGTGCAGCAGCGTGCGGGTCAGGCCGTGCAGGCTTCTGTAGAGGTGCTCATCGTTCGGACGCGTAACGTGAATGACATTGCCCTCCACATTGATGGCGATATCATGATGGAATGTCTCAGTCAGTGTACCCTTCGGGCCCTTCACGGTGACAACGTTGCCTGCAGCAACATTGACTTCCACGCCTGCCGGTACAGTGATGGGCATTTTGCCGATTCTTGACATACTGTTACCTCCTTACCAGACAAACGCGAGGACTTCACCGCCGACATGCAGCTTGCGAGCAGCCTTGTCGGTCATGACGCCCTTAGACGTGGAAATGATCGCGATGCCGAGACCCTTAAGAACCTTAGGCAGCTCCTCCGCGCCGGCGTAGACACGCAGGCCCGGCTTGGAAACGCGGCGCAGGCCGGCAATGGCCTTCTCGCGGTTGCCGAGGTACTTGAGCGTAATGTGGATGACACCCTGGGTGCCGTCGTCCTCGACGGTGAAAGCCTGAATATAGCCCTCGTCGAGAAGGATCTGTGCAATGGCCTTCTTCAGATTGGAAGCAGGGACATCGACAGAAGCGTGCTTTGCAGAGTTGGCGTTCCGGATTCGGGTCAGCATATCTGCAACGGGATCGGTGATTTGCATTTGTGTTATCCTCCTTATTGAAGTTACCGCGAGCATTCGGCCGCCGATTTCTGAAGGCCGCCGCGCCTGCGGTTAAGACGCCAGAGTATCAGGAGAATGTAGACAGAAAGCCTGCCCCATTTTCCCCTGACTTCTGATGTCTGTATTACAAATTATTGGGTGCTTGCTTACCAGCTTGCCTTGCGGACACCGGGGATCTGCCCCTTGTACGCCAGCTCGCGGAAGCAAATACGGCAAATGCCGAAGTCACGCAGATATGCGTGCGGGCGACCGCAAATCTTGCAGCGGTTATAGCGGCGGGAGGAGAACTTAGCTTCCTTCTGCTGCTTGAGAATCATTGCTTTTCTTGCCATGTCAAAATCCTCCCAATTAAGCGTAGAACGGAGCGCCGACCAGTTTCAGCAGCTCTTTTGCTTCTTCGTCGGTATTCGCGGTGGTGCAGATGCAGATATCCATGCCGCGGATCTTATCGACCTTGTCATACTCAATTTCAGGGAAGATGAGCTGTTCCTTCAGACCAAAGGCATAGTTTCCGCGGCCGTCAAAGGAGTTGGGGTTAATGCCGCGGAAGTCACGAACACGGGGCAGCGCCACGTTGAACAGACGATCGAGGAATTCCCACATTTTGTCGCCGCGCAGGGTGACCTTAACGCCGACGGTTTCGCCTTCACGAACCTTGAAGTTTGCAACAGACTTGCGCGCCTTGGTGGTGATGGGCTTCTGGCCGGTGATGGTAGCGATGTCCTTTACGATTGCCTCGATCTCCTTGGCATTGTTCTTAGAGTCGCCGCAGCCGACGTTGACGATAACCTTATCGACCTTCGGAATCTGCATAACGCTCTTATACTGGAACTTGCTCATGAGGGCGGGAGCGATTTCTTCATTGTACTTTACTTTCAGTCGTGCCATTTTCTAAATCCTCCCTCTCAAATTTCGTGGCCGCACTTCGGGCCGCGGCCGATGCGGATCTTCTTGTCGCCGTCGAGCTTGTAGCCGACGCGAACACCCTTGCCGCACTTTGCGCAGAAGAGCTGCACCTTGTCGGCGCGAAGCGGGATCTCCTTGCGGATGATACCACCCTGCTCACCCTGCTTGCGGGGCTTCACATGGCAGGTCGCCATGTTGATGCCTTCCACAACAACCTTGTTCTCCTTGGGCATAGCCACGAGAACCTTGCCCTTCTTGCCCTTGTCCTTGCCGGACAGGACGATAACTGTATCATTCTTCTTTACGTTCATGGTGATCCCCCTATTAAACGGTTTCAGGCGCCAGAGAGCAGATCTTCATGAAGTCCTTATCACGAAGCTCTCTTGCTACCGGCCCAAAAATACGGGTGCCACGGGGGCTCTTGTCGTCCTTGATCAGGACAGCGGCATTTTCGTCGAAACGGACATAAGTACCGTCTGCACGACGTACGCCCTTTGCCGAGCGAACGATAACCGCCTTGACGACCTCGCCCTTCTTCACAGTGCCGCCGGGAGTCGCTTTACGGACGGAAGCAACGATGACGTCACCGATGTTGCCGAACTTGCGCTTGGAGCCGCCCAGAACGCGGATGCACTTGATTTCCTTGGCGCCGGTATTGTCGGCAACCTTCAGATAGCTTTCACTTTGAATCATAGTTGTCCGACCTCCTTACTTAGCCTTTTCGATAATCTCAACGAGTCTCCATCTCTTGTCCTTGGACAGGGGACGGCACTCCATCACCTTAACGGTGTCGCCGATGCCACATTCGTTATTTTCGTCATGTGCCTTCAGCTTATAGGTTCTTTTAATGATCTTCTTGTACAGCGGATGCTGAACGCTGTCTGCCACGGCAACCACGATGGTCTTGTCCATCTTATCGGAGACGACCTGACCAATTCTGGTTTTGCGGAAAGCTCTTGTATTTTCAGTCATTTACGTTTCCTCCTCAGATTGCGGTCTCTTTCTCACGAATAATAGTTTTGATGCGGGCAATATCCTTCTTGACAACGTTGATCTTGATCGGGTTGTCGAGCTGATTGGTCGCGTGCTGCATGCGCAGGAAGAACAGATCCTTCTTGCTCTCTGCAAGCTTCTCTTCCAGCTCAGCGGTGGTCAGTTTTCTCAGTTCATTTGCCTTCATCTTATTCACCACCATTCTCAGATACTTCGTCTTCCTTCTTGACGATCTTGGTCTTGATCGGCAGCTTATGCTGTGCAAGACGGAGCGCCTCGCGTGCGTCCTCTTCGGAAACGCCGCCAATTTCGAACATAACCTTCTGTGCCTTAACAACGGCTACCCAGAATTCCGGAGCGCCTTTACCGGAGCCCATACGAACGCCGAGCGCCTTCTTGGAAACGGGCTTATCGGGGAAGATCTTGATCCAGACCTGACCGCTACGCTTGGTGTAACGGGTCATGGCGACACGGGCCGCCTCAATCTGATTGCCGGTGATCCAGCCCGGCTCAACGGCCTGGATGCCCCATTCGCCGTAGGCAACCTTGTTGCCACGGGAAGCGGCGCCCTTCATACGGCCGCGCTGTACTCTGCGGTACTTGGTTCTTTTCGGCATTAACATCAGCGGTTGCCTCCTTCCTGACGGTTAAAGGGCTTACGCTCGCCGTTGAACGGTCTGCGCTCGCGGCGCTCGCCGTTGCCTCTGCGGTCGTCACGACGGCGGTCGCCGTTGCGGCGCTCGCGGCGTGCCGGCTCCGGGTTCTCCGCGCGCAGCGTGGAGTTCAGAACCTCGCCCTTGTAGATCCAGACCTTGCAGCCGATCTTGCCGTAGGTCGTGTTTGCTTCTGCGAAGCCGTAGTCGATGTCGGCACGGAGCGTCTGAAGCGGAATCGTGCCTTCATGATAGGTTTCGCTGCGTGCAATTTCAGCACCGCCGAGGCGGCCGCCGCACATGCACTTAATGCCCTTTGCGCCGAGGCGCGTTGCACGCTGCATGGCCTGCTTCATCGCGCGGCGGAAGGAAATTCTCTTCTCAAGCTGCGCTGCGATGTTCTCGGCGACAAGCTGTGCATTGAGGTCGGGGCTGCGGATCTCAACGATGTTGAGAACGACGGTCTTGCCGATCTTGGCTTCGACTTCCTGACGCAGCTTTTCAATTTCCTGACCGCCCTTGCCGATTACGACGCCGGGACGGGAGCAGTGGAGATTGATCTTGACCTTTGCGTTATCTCTTTCGATTTCGATTTTGGCAATGCCGGCGGAGTACAGGCGAGCCTTGAGATCCTTACGAATGTTGTAATCTTCAACAATCAGATCGCCGACCTTGTCGTCGCGGGCATACCAACGAGAGTCCCAGTCCTTGATTACGCCAACGCGTAAACCGTGGGGATTAACTTTCTGTCCCATAGTTAGTAACCTCCTGCTTAAGCCTTCTCGCTCACGCCGATCGTGACATGAGTGGTTCTTTTCAGAATGCGATTGTAACCGCCGCGTGCTCTCGGCATACCGCGCTTCATAATGGTGCCGGGATTTGCAATGGCAGTCGAAACATACAGCTTCTCAACATCCATGTTGTGGTTGTTTTCTGCGTTTGCAATTGCACTCTTGAGGAGCTTCAGAACAGGCTCGGAAGCTGCCTTGGGGGTCTGCATGATATAGGCGCAAGCGGTCTTGACGTCCTTGCCGCGAATGAGGTCGCAGAGGATCTTGACCTTGCGCGGAGAAATACGCAGGTATTTCAAATTAGCTCTTGCTTCCATTTGTCTTCCTCCTTACTTGCTGTTGGAGGTCTTGGAGCCGGAGTGACCGCGGAACGTTCTGGTGGGAACGAACTCGCCCAGCTTATGACCAACCATATCTTCCGTCACATAGACGGGAACGTGCTTGCGGCCGTCATGGACGGCGATCGTATGACCAACAAAGGAGGGGAAAATGGTGGAGGCGCGAGACCAGGTCTTGAGAACCTTCTTTTCGCCGGTTTTGTTCAGCTCTTCAACGCGCTTGAACAGCTCGGGAGCAACAAACGGGCCTTTTTTAATGCTTCTGCTCATGATTCATTTCCTCCTTACTTGCTGTTGCGACGCTTGATGATGAACTTATCGGTACGGTTCTTCGTCTTGCGCGTCTTGTAGCCGAGAGCCGGCTTGCCCCACGGAGTGACCGGGCCGGGACGGCCGATCGGTGCGCGGCCTTCGCCGCCGCCGTGCGGGTGGTCGTTCGGGTTCATGACAGAGCCGCGGACAGTCGGGCGGATACCCATGTGACGGGTACGGCCAGCCTTGCCGATGTGGATGTTCTCATGATCGAGATTGCCGACCTGGCCGATGGTGGCCTTGCAGTTCAGGCGGACATAGCGAACCTCGCCGGAGGGCATTCTGACCTGAGCCAGCTCGTCTTCCTTTGCCATGAGCTGTGCCGCTGCGCCGGCGGAACGCACCAGCTGTGCGCCGCGGCCGCTCTGCAGCTCGATGTTGTGGATGACGGTGCCAACGGGGATGTTTGCAATGGGCAGGCAGTTGCCGGGCTTAATGTCGGCCGCTGCGGAGGAAACGACGGTGTCGCCGACCTTCAGGCCAACCGGCGAGAGGATGTAGCGAAGTTCGCCGTCTTCATACTTCACAAGAGCGATGAACGCGCTGCGGTTCGGGTCGTATTCAAGACGAACGACCGTTGCGTTCATATCCAGCTTGTCACGACGGAAGTCGATGATTCTGTACTTACGTCTGTTGCCGCCGCCGCGATGGCGAACGGTGATTCTGCCGTAGCTGTTGCGACCAGAGTTCTTCTTCAGGGTCTCAACCAGGCTACGCTCAGGTTTTGCCTTCTTATCCACGCCGTCGAATGCAGAAACCGTCATGTTTCTTCTCGCCGGGGTATAGGGCTTGAAAGATTTGATAGCCATATTGCGTTACTCCTTTTTGAGATTAAATCATACCTTCGAAGAACTCGATGGTCTTGGAATCGGCGGTCAGCTTGACCATAGCCTTCTTGTAAGCGGCGGTGCGGCCTGCGGGATAAGCGCCCTGACGCTTCTGCTTGCCGTCCGTGCGGAGGGTGTTGACCTTTTCAACCTTGACGCCGAAGATTTCTTCGATAGCGTGCTTGATCTCGGTCTTGTTGGCGTCCACGGCAACCTTGAAGACGTACTTCTTATCTGCGGTGCCTTCCATGGACTGCTCGGTGATCACCGGGCTCTTGATGATATCGTAAGCATTCTTCATTATGCGAATACCTCCTCAATCTTTGCCAGCGCAGCCTTGTCAACAACAAGCTTCTTTGCATTCAGGATGTCATACACGTTAATGACGTTTGCGAAAGTCGTTGCAACACCGGGGATGTTGCGTGCGGACTTCACGACATTGTCATTGACCTCGGCAGTGACAACCAGCGCCTTGCCGTCAACATGAACTGCGTTCAGGAAGTTCTTGAAATTCTTCGTCTTGATCGCGTCGAGCTTGATCTCGTCGATGACGACGATGCTCTCGCTCTGTGCCTTCGCGCTCAGTGCGCTCTTCAGTGCCAGTCTCTTCACCTTCTTATTGAGGGTGTAGGAGTAATCTCTGGGCTTCGGAGCAAACACGATGCCGCCGTGCGTCCACTGGGGAGCGCGCGTGCTGCCCTGGCGGGCGCGGCCGGTGCCCTTCTGTCTCCACGGCTTCTTGCCGCCGCCGGAAACCTCCGCGCGGGTCAGCGCGGACTGTGTGCCCTGGCGGCAGTTCGCAAGATGATTCTTGACGACGTCATGCACAACGGATTCGTTCGACTCGATGCCGAAAATGGCTTCGGAAAGTTCAACTTCGCCGACAACTTTGCCATTCATGTCAAAAACGTTTGTCTTCATTGTTTAACTCTCCTTTCTATTAGCGGTTTCTTGCGGAAGCCTTCTGCGGGTTGGTACGAGCGGAAGCCTTCTGCGGGTTGGTGCTGACGCCAGCCTCGCCCTTCGCAACACGGATCTTCTTGACGGTGGTCTTCAGATACACAATGCCGCCCTTGGGGCCGGGAACTGCGCCGCGAACAACGATCATATTGAGGTCAGCGTCTACCTTGACAACGTCGAGGTTCTGCACGGTAACCTGCTCAACGCCCATATGGCCAGGCATGTTCTTGCCCTTGAAGATACGGGAAGGATCGGAGCAAGCGCCCATGGAGCCGGAGTGACGGTGAACCGGGCCGCCGCCGTGGGACATCTTCTGGATGTGCGTGCCGTGACGCTTGACAGCGCCCTGGAAGCCATGACCCTTGGAAATGCCGGTCACATCGATGTGATCGCCAGCCGCGAAGGTGTCTGCCTTGATCTCGTCGCCGACTTTCATCTCAGCAGCCTTGTCCAGCTTGAATTCCTTGAGGTGTCTCTTCGCGGAAACGCCTGCCTTTTTGAGGTGGCCAAGTTCCGGCTTGGACAGCTTGCGCTCTTTGACGTCTTCAAAGCCGAGCTGAACGGAGACATAGCCATCGTTTTCAACCGTCTTCTTCTGTGCAACGACGCAGGGGCCTGCTTCAATTACGGTTACAGGAATCACCTTGCCGCTGTCATCGAAGATCTGGGTCATGCCCACTTTTTTGCCGATGATTGCTTTCTGCATTTTTTACTTTCTCCTTTTTAGGTTATTGGTTGACAAACTTGACCATTGGGCAGCCATTGGTTTATCAACTTGACCCGTCTGCCTTACTTACAGACTGCGGCGGGCACGCTGCAATATATTATTATAATGTATTACAGCTTTATCTCAATCTCAACACCGGCCGGAAGGTCGAGTGCCATCAGGGCTTCTACGCACTTCTGGTTGGGGTTGAGGATATCGATCAATCTCTTATGGGTTCTGCGCTCGAACTGCTCACGGGAATCCTTATACTTATGAACAGCACGAAGAATGGTGACGACTTCCTTGCGCGTGGGAAGGGGGATCGGGCCGGAAACGGCCGCGCCGTTGCGCTTTGCGGTTTCCACGATCTTTTCTGCGCTGGAGTCGATGAGCTGATGATCATAGGCCTTGAGGCGAATTCTGATCATTTCCTGGTTTGCCATTGTTGTTTCCTCCTTGAAACGTACTCAGTGTTTTTCGTTGTCTTCGCTGGGTACGGTCGAGTTTTCCTGTACGCTTTGCCGTGCGTATCACTCCGTAACATGAAAAACGGCCGAACTTGTCGGCCTGCTTTCCACGCGCGGCGATATACGCAGCGCAGCTGGAATCCTCAGCCGCCCGATGACCGGACATACTCTGCGGAAGTTACCGTCAAAAACGCAATCTCCCGCTTCATCGCAGTTGCACGCCTTGCCGTGTGTGTCACACCCGCTTTTCGCGTGCCCATTTATTTTACAAGCAAATTTTCCAAATGTCAAGCACAATTTTGGGGTTTTTCATAAAATTTTTTCAATAAATTCAGTAAAAACGCAGAAAAATCCTCAACTTTCCGATTGGCGCGCCGCACGCTGCGCGCTTCCGTCAAAATACGTCCTCTTTGTGCGGCAGGCCCGCAAAACGCAGCGTGCAAAGCTTGCTTGCAAAACATCGGTTTCCATGCTATACTTTTTGCAGAAAGGGGGTTCTGCAATGAAAACCTATACAGATTTTGCAATTCAAAAAACCGTTGAGCTGCTTGCGATCGACAGCCCCACCGGTTATACAAGGGAGGCCGCCGATTATGTGATCCGAGAATTCTCCGCGCTGGGCTTTTCCGCAAGGAAAACCGTAAAGGGCGGCGTGCTCGTTGATCTCGGCGGCAAGGACTCCGAGAACGCGCTCCTGCTGGAAGCGCATGTCGATACGCTCGGCGCAATGGTCGCAGAGGTCAAAGCAAACGGCCGCCTGCGGCTCGACCGGCTCGGCGGATTGAACGCCAATAACGTAGAGGGCGAAAACTGCCGCATCCGCACCCTGGACGGCTCTGTCTATGAGGGCACGATCCAACTCTGCAATGCCTCTATCCATGTGAACGGCGACTATAACGACACCAAGCGCAGCTTCTCCACGGTTGAGGTCGTGCCGGATGTTCCAACGCAGTCAAAGGCGGAAACGGAAGCACTCGGCATCCATACCGGCGATTACGTTTGCGTGGAGGCGCGCACGCGCGTAACGGAAACCGGCTACATCAAAAGCCGCTTTCTGGATGACAAGCTCTCAGTCGGCATTCTCCTCGGTCTTGCCAAGTACCTGAAGGAGGAGCAGCGCACACCGGAGCGCCGTGTATATCTGCATATCACGGTGTATGAGGAGGTTGGCCACGGCGGCGCGGCCTCTGTTCCCGCAGGGGTGACGGAAGCCATCTCCGTGGACATGGGCTGCGTCGGCGACGGGCTTTCCTGCACCGAGCGGCAGGTTTCCATCTGCTCCAAGGACGGCGGCGGCCCTTATTCCTACGAGGTCGTCTCCAAGCTCATTTCCGCCGCCAGGAAGACGGGCGCCAGCTATGCCGTCGATATTTATCCGCACTATGGTTCTGACGTGGACGTCACGCTGATTGCTGGGCACGACGTCCGCCACGGTCTGATCGGCGCAGGCGTCTACGCTTCGCACGGCTACGAGCGCAGTCATCGAGACGGTGTAGAAAACACGCTCAAGCTGCTCAAGGGCTATCTTTTTGACTAAGCGGTGGCTGCTTACTCTATTTATAATATTGTATATGAGAATTACGACGTATCAAGCGCAGTGCCACCGGCAGATGATTGACCTCATAACTTCCTTGAAGTCCGTCAGCGTGTGAAAAGAGTTCTTGATACGCCGAAGGGAGCCGCACTTCCGTGCGGCTCCTCAGACTGTCAATAAAGTCCGCAACCGTCAAAATGAGAAAACATTTTTGACGATTTCTATGGGAAACGTATTCACTCTATTTTGGAAAAATTCAAACAAATACAGTTCAAAAAGTGGATAAAGTTTATTATTTTGACTTACTTCGGAACTCGCGCCCTACCGTACCTATGTACTTGTGCAGGCGCGAGTTTCTTGTATTCCGAACTTTCTTGATAGTCTGTCAGACTGTCAATAAAGTCCGTAACCGTCAAAATGGGAAAACAATTTTGACGTTTTCCATGTGAAACGTATCCATTCTGTTTTTGGGAAATTTCAAACAAATACAGTTCAAAAAGTGGATAAAGTTCATTATTTTGACTTACTTCGGAACTCGCGCCCTACCGTACCTATGTACGCCGACGGGCGCGAGTTTCTTGTATTCCGAACTTTCTTGATCGTCTGTCAGCGTGTCAAAAAGGTTTTTTGACACGCTGGGGAGCCGCACTTCCGTGCGGCTCCCCGTTCTTTTCCCGATTACAAGTCCCGATTACAAGGAAATTGTTACATTTTTTCAAGAATCATGGCCTTTTTCGCCGCATACTCGTCGTCATTGATGAGGCCAAGCTCTTTCATTTGCTGAAGTTGCTGCAGAACGCGGACATAATCCACATCCGCCCGCTTTTCCTCCGGAGCCGCGGTTTCCTGCACTGCTTCAGCCGCTTCCTCCGCAGGTGCTTCCTCTGCTTCGGCAGGCATCTCCTGCGAAGCGCTTTCCTGGGTCGGAATGTCATCAAACGTCTGCACCGCTTCCACCGGCTCGTAATGAGACGTCTCTTCCGTCAGAGCATCCTCCTCCGCTTTCCGCTCAACAGGCGTCTGCTCATTCTGCATGGCATGCTCCTCCGCACGCTGCGTCTTCTCCTTTTCGGTTTCCGACTGCACGAAGGCCGCAATGTGCTCCTTGATCGGTGCCTCCTCTTCCGCCTCGCTGCGCGGTGTCTCCGGAACGTGGACAGCACGGCTCACCGGTCTGGTCTGCAGGATCGGCTTACCCGTCATAGGATCAAAACGCTGCGCGGGCGCGGCAGGCGTGATCGGCCGACCCGTCATGGGATCGAAGCGCTGTACAGGCGCAGCAGGCGCGATCGGCCGACCCGTCATGGGATCAAAGCGCTGCACGGGCGCAACGGGACGAGCCGATTCAGCAGGACGAGTTGTCGCGGTCTGCATGGATGCTGCCGACTCGCTCCCATACGACTTTCCCTCCGCCGATGTCAGCGTCAGCGCGGCAACGCCGACACCGAGCATCACGCCGCAGTAGGAAATGATTCTGGAAATATCAATATACTTATACCGGTAATCATACTCATCAATAATTTGGCCGAGGAACCACTCGCCGACAAAGAGCGACAGGACGGCAACGGCAATTGCCAGCACGATCCCGAAGAATGCCAACGGCGCCGGCGTGCGAATGGAAGTGCAGGTATTAAGAATTGTTATAATAAAGAGAAGCAAGCAGGGCGCCCAGAGCAGCGCATACGGCTTAAACAGCATGGAGAAGCCGCCCTCCCGCCCTGTTAAAATACCGGCCGTATAGAGCGCAGATGCCACAAGCAGAAAGAAGGTCGGCAAAAGCAGTAGCTTTTTGCTTCCCCCGCAAAACAGAACCAAGCCGGTGATCAGCAGAAGTCCCGACGCGGCGATCAGCGAAAGCTGGCTGCACGCCAGCAGAACATCCGCAGTACTGCCGTCCTCGAACACCTCGTCCAACTCCCACTCGCTGATAAAGGTGAAGTCTGAATAGCGCCCCGCGATTTCATGACGCTCTCCGTCCCATACCTCGCTGTAGCTATAGTATGTGAGCAGGAACAGTGAGAACAGCAGCGCGACCAATGACAAGACAATCACAAAAATCGCAAACGGCGAACCTTTTTTTGTCCGCAGACCCATAAATACCTCTCCCTTTCCGCGCGCGCCGCGCGCTGTAAAAAATAAGATAGTTCTATCATAACGGATAGATATGGAAATGTCAAATCCTACGACAAGATTTTTCGTTTTTTCTCAATGATAATTCAAAAAATGCAAAATTTTAGTTGACAAGCCGGTTGGCGGCCGCTATAATGATTAGGCTCGCGTACTGCGGGCAATCCTTGGCATTGCGTAGCGGCAATGCCCAAAAGTCCAGAAGGAGGTGCAAACAACATGGCTAAAGTTTCCGCAAAATACGAGGTCCTTTACGTGATCGACGCTACTCTGAGCGAAGAGGGTATCGCGGCTCTCGTGGAAAAGTTCAAGGCAATGGTTGAAGCAGAAGGTACGCTCATCAGCATCGATGAATGGGGCAAGCGTCGTCTTGCGTATCCCATCAACGATATGACCGAGGGCTATTATGTGCTCATGACCTGCGACTGCAAGCCCCAGCTCCCCGCTGAGCTTGACCGCGTGTTCAAGATCACAGAAGGCATCCTTCGCAGCATCATCGTTGCGGTTGAGGAATAAGGGGGCCAAAGCATGCTGAACCATATCGTTCTCATGGGTCGTCTTGTTCGTGATCCGGAGCTGCGCAGAACAGGCTCCGGCGTCGCAGTGGCATCCTTCCGCATCGCGGTCGACCGCGATTTCGCAGCCGCCGGTGCAGAAAAGGAAGCCGACTTCATCGACTGTGTGGCATGGCGCAATACCGCTGAATTTGTCAGCAAGTATTTCACCAAGGGTCGCATGGCGGTGGTCAGCGGTCGTCTCCAGATGCGTAACTGGAACGACAAAGAGGGAAACAAGCGCGTCAGCGCCGAGGTCGTGGCGGATAACGTCTACTTCGGCGATTCCAAGCGCGACGCTGCGCAGGACAGCTTCGGCAGCTATGCCGCACAGTCCGCGCCCGCTGCGTTCCAGGCACCCGCAGCCGCTCCCAAGAGCGACTTTGCAATGCTGGAAGACGACGACACCGAGCTTCCCTTCTAACCTCGGCAAGGCTTTCCGCCTGCCGTAAGCTTGAATTTTTTCACCTGAGTATTGAAGTAAGGAGGATTGCGTTATGGCAAACGAAAAAATGCGTGTGCATAAGCGCAAGAAGGTCTGCACCTTCTGCGTGGACAAGGTTGCGCATATCGACTTTAAAGAAACCGCGAAGCTCCGCCGTTACCTGTCCGAGCGCGGCAAGATCCTGCCCCGCCGTACGACCGGTACCTGCGCGCTGCATCAGCGTCAGTTGACGACCGCGATCAAGCGTGCCCGTCACATCGCGCTGCTGCCCTATGTCGCTGACTAAGGATTCTACGATTTTCTAAAAGATGCCGTCTTTCCGGTGTATGCCGGTAAGACAGGGATCCGACAACAAACAGACAGCACTCCACCTCGGTGGGGTGCTGTCTGTTTCAGCCTGTCCATCAAGTCCGCAACCGCCAAAACGAGAAAACTATTTTGAGCATCTTCATCTGAGACATATTCCCTCTGTTTTCGGATGCGTTCGAATAACTCGGTTTGGGAAATGGATCCTATCTAATATTCCGTAGGTGATAGGAACGTACTCCGCGGTTACTAACACGTTACTAACAACATTAAAAGCACAAAATTAGCACCTTGTAAATTTCTTCGTTTACAAGGTACTAATTTTCTGTTTTTGCACTGTTTTGCTATTAAAATGTTTGTAATTTGGAGCTGTTACCCGGATTCGAACCTGGGACCTCATCCTTACCAAAGAAACAGTCCGCAGCAAATACGCATACAGAGGCATTCGTTCGTCCAATTTCAGAGCACGGCAAGCCCTTTGCGCCCGGCATCTGCCACACTTGCCGCAGGCAGGATCATTTTATCGCAGTCCGGTATAGGGTGCAGTGCCATGTACGGCGCCGTCCTTTTTCCGAATGCAGGCAGCCATTTAGCAATGTGCACAAATTCAGTGTGCATTTTTTGTAAGTCAATTTGACTGTTTTTGATTGACTTTGACTGTTTATGACGTATAATAAAAGCAGAAATTGGCAGTACTAATCATTCTCATTCAAGGAGTCCATCCATGTTTGTGGAACAACGCTTTCATGTTATTCTTAGCGAATTAGAGACGCAGCGTGCCGCCAGTGTGGCGCGGCTGTGCGAGCTGACCGGCGCTTCGGAAGCGACCATCCGGCGCGACCTGAATATTCTGGCCGAGCAGGGGCAGCTGCAGAAGGTGCACGGCGGCGCAATGCTGTCGGCAGATAAGTTTTTGGGAACGGAACCGGACGTCAGCACCAAAAATCAGCTCTTTCAAGCGGAAAAGGAGCGAATCGCCGCCTATGCCGCCAGTCTGATCGATGGAGACGATGTGGTTTTTCTGGACGCGGGAACCACGACCGCGCGAATGCTTCCCCATCTGAAAGGATGCAGCGCCACCTTCGTCACCAACAGCGTCGACGCAATGCAGCAGCTGGCCGCGCTTGGTCTGCGCAGCTATTCGCTGGGCGGTCTGCTCCGTCCGGAAACGAACGCCATGGTCGGCGCAATGGCGCTCGATGCGTTAGCGCAGTTCAACTTTACCAAGGCATTTCTCGGCACAAACGGCATCACACTGCGGCAGGGCTTCACCACGCCCGACCGGGAGGAGGCCGCCGTCAAGCGAGCTGCGGCCGGACAGGCCTGCCGCACCTATATATTGGCCGACGCGAGCAAATTCCAGATCGTAACGGCCGTATCCTTTTTAAAGCTGGAGCAGGCGGAGATTCTTACCGACCGCCTCCCTGACCCCGCATTTCTTGAACATACTGTTGTTAAGGAGGTTTGAACATGGTATACACGGTAACCTTTAATCCCGCATTGGACTATGTAGTCTGGGTCGATCACTTGGAACCGGGCAGCACCAACCGCACATGCGGCGAGGAAATCCAGTTGGGCGGCAAGGGCGTCAATGTTTCGTGCATCCTGCAGACGCTCGGTGTTCCTACCACCGCCTTGGGCTTTCTTGCGGGCTTTACCGGGCAGGCGCTGGAGCACGGCCTTGCCGAGCGAGGCATTCGGACCGATTTCATCCACCTTCCCGCCGGGCAGACGCGCATCAACGTGAAGATCAAGGGCCGCACGGAAACGGAAATCAATGCGCAGGGACCTGCCATCGACGCAGATGCGCTGGCAAAGCTGATGCAGAAGCTCGATGCGCTTACCGCAGACGATGCACTGGTAATCTCCGGCTCCATTCCGGCCTCCATGCCCGACGACAGCTACGAAAAGCTGCTGCAGCGAGTCGCAGGCCGCGGCGTTCTCACGGTCGTCGATGCCGCAAAGGAGCTGCTCAGCAGAGTTCTCCCCTACCGCCCGTTTTTGATTAAGCCGAACCATATCGAGCTGGGCGAGCTATTCGGCAGAGCGCTGCAAAGCGACGAGGAGATTCTGCACTGCGCCCGCTGCCTGCAGGAGCGCGGCGCGCGCAACGTGCTGGTATCCATGGCAGGAAACGGCTCGCTTCTGCTTGATGAGACAGGCCGCGCCCACCGGCTTGGCGTACCGTCCGGCACCGTCCGCAACTCTGTGGGCGCGGGTGACTCCATGGTCGCAGGCTTCCTCGCCGGCTGGCTGTCCCGTGGCGATTACGACTATGCGCACCGCCTGGGCGCAGCCGCCGGCAGCGCCACCGCCTTTTCCGACACACTGGCCACCAAAGAGGAAATTGATGCATTGCTTGCGCAATGATCAAACAATAGAAAGGGAGATAAACTATGCGTATCACCGATCTGCTCACTGCCGGAAAAATTCGCCTGCGCGTCCCGGCTGCCAGCAAGGAGACGGTCCTCGATCTTCTGATTGATCTGCAGGATCAGGGCGGCTGTCTCACGAACCGTGCCGCCTACAAAGCAGCCATTTGGGAGCGAGAGGCGCAGGCCAACACCGCCATTGAATCCGGCATCGTCGTCCCCCATGCCAAAAGCGACAGCGTCGCCTTCCCCAGCCTTGCCGTCTGCACGCTGAAAGAGCCAATCGACTGCGGTGCAATGGACGCCGAGCCATCCGACCTGTTTTTCATGATCGCAGCGCCTCTGGACGGCGATCTGCATCTGGAGATTCTGTCCCACCTGATGATGCTGCTGGTGGATCCGCAATTCCTGGCCGAGCTGCGAGGAGCCGCCGATCCGCAGGCCTTCCTTGCCGTGATCGACCGCTATGAAACCGCTAAATTCGGCGCGCCCGAGGAAGCACCTGCCCCTGCTCCCGAGCTTCCGGCGGAAAATGCAGAAAAAGCCCCTCGCATTTTAGCTATCACAGCCTGCCCCACCGGCATTGCGCACACTTACATGGCCGCCGAGGCCTTAGAGAAGAAGGGACGGGAGTTGGGAATTCCGGTCAAGGTGGAAACCCAAGGCTCCGGCGGTGCGAAAAACCTTCTGACCCGCGCGGAAATCGCCCAATGCGACGGAGTCATTATTGCCGCCGATAAGGAGGTCGATTTGGCACGTTTTGACGGCAAGCCCGTTTTGCGCGTGCCCGTGTCCGATGGGATCCACCGTCCGGAGGAGCTGCTCCGGGAAGCACCGAATGCACCGATCTATCACCACAGCGGCGAAATCGCGCCGACGGATTCCAACGAACGCTTCGGCCGGAAGCTCTATAAGCAGCTGATGAACGGCGTCAGCCATATGCTTCCCTTCGTTATCGGCGGCGGCATTCTGATCGCGCTCGCCTTCCTGCTGGACGATGCCTCGATCAACTATGCGACCTTCGGCAGCAATACACCCGTCGCGGCATGGTTTAAGGCCATCGGCGACACGGCCTTCAACTTTATGCTGCCCGTGCTTGCCGGTTTTATCGCCATGGCCATTGCAGACCGCCCGGGTCTGATGGTCGGCTTTGTGGGCGGCGCGCTGGCCGTATCCGGTGCGACCTTTGCAAGTCCCGCCGCAGGGCCGGTTTCCGCCGGCTTCCTCGGCGCGCTGATTGCCGGCTTCGCTGCAGGCTACCTGATGCTCGGCGTGCGCAAGCTCTGCGACAGACTGCCCAAGGCCCTGGAGGGGATCAAGCCCATTCTGCTCTATCCGGTTGCAGGCCTTCTGCTCATCAGTCTCGTGATGTGCTTCATCAACCCCTTTGTCGGCAAGCTGAACAACGCGCTCTACTCCGGCCTGACCGCCATGGGAAGCGGCAGCAAAATTCTGCTCGGTATCGTGCTGGCCGGTATGATGGCCATTGATATGGGCGGCCCCTTCAACAAAGCAGCCTATGTCTTCGGCACCGCCACGCTGACCACCGTAGCGTCGGGGCAAGGCTCCGAAATCATGGCGGCTGTCATGATCGGCGGTATGGTTCCGCCGCTGGCGATCGCATTGGCTACCACGTTCTTCAAAAGCCGCTTCTCCGCCGAAGAGCGGAAGTCGGGCGTTGTCAATTATATTATGGGTCTTTGCTTCATCACGGAGGGAGCCATTCCCTTTGCTGCGGCCGATCCGCTCCATGTGCTGCCCGCCTGCATCGTCGGCTCCGGGCTCGCCGGTGCGCTGTCCATGCAGTTTGGCTGCGCGCTGCCCGCACCGCACGGCGGCGTATTCGTCTTCCCAGTTATGACGAACGTATTGGGCTACCTCGTCGCACTGGTTGCCGGCAGCGTCGTCGGCATGCTGCTGCTCGGTCTTTTGAAAAAGAAGGCGTCGTAAGCGTTTCAGCGCAGCCCCTGCGGCAGGCATTATCGATCCCCAAGCCGCTGAAAAGCTGAAAAAGCATACGGAATCTGCTTTTACCGCAGATTTCGTATGCTCAGCGTGTCAAAAAACCTTTTTTGACACGCTGGCAGGCTATCAAGAAAGTTCGG
>CABQNH010000011.1 GCA_902465435.1 uncultured Eubacteriales bacterium
CGTTCTTCTCCATCTCCGGCTCGGACTTCGTGGAAATGTTCGTCGGCGTCGGCGCAAGCCG
The DNA here is from genome assembly GCA_902465435.1 of uncultured Eubacteriales bacterium. GTDB lineage: Bacteria > Bacillota > Clostridia > Oscillospirales > Oscillospiraceae > CABQNH01. The sequence goes on from CABQNH010000011.1 coordinate 62, forward strand.
TGTCCGCGACCTGTTCCAGCAGGCGGCGAAGGCTGCGCCCGCGATTATTTTCATCGACGAGATCGACGCCATCGGCAAGAGCCGCGACAGCCGCTTCGGCGGCAACGACGAGCGGGAACAGACGCTCAACCAGCTCCTTGCGGAGATCGACGGCTTTGATTCCTCCGGCGGCGTGGTGATTCTGGCCGCGACAAACCGCCCGGAAACGCTCGACAAGGCGCTTTTGCGTGCCGGACGCTTTGACCGCCGCATCATTGTTGACCGTCCGAATCTGGAGGGACGCTATCAGACGCTGCGCGTGCATACCCGCAACATCAAGCTGGCTTCCGACGTCGATCTGCACAAGATCGCGCAGGCCACGGCGGGCGCAGTCGGCGCGGATCTGGCGAACCTTGTCAACGAGGCGGCGCTGCGCGCCGTCCGGCAGGGCAGACAGGCCGTCTCGCAGCAGGATCTTCTGACCTCGTTTGAGGTGGTCATTGCCGGTACGGAGAAAAAGGGCACCGTGCTGACGGATATTGAAAAGCGCATCGTGGCCTATCACGAGGTCGGCCATGCGCTGGTCGCCGCGCTGCAGAAGCACACGCAGCCGGTCTCCAAAATCACGATCGTGCCGCATACCTCCGGCGCGCTGGGCTATACCATGCAGATGCCGGAGGAGGAAAAGTTCCTCAGCTCCAAGGAGGAGCTGCTGGTCGAGCTGCAGACACTTCTGGGCGGCCGCGCGGCGGAGCAGCTTGTGTTCGGCGTGCAGACGACCGGAGCCTCCAACGATATCTCCCGCGCGACGGATCTGGCGCGCAAAATGGTCGCACAGTACGGCATGAGCGACAAGATCGGCCTGATGGCGCTCTCGAGCGTCGGTTCGGAGTATCTGGAGGGCAGGAGCTATATGGACTGCGCGGCCGATACGGCGGCGGAGGCGGATCACGAGGTGCAGCGCATTCTTGCCGAGTGCTATGAGACGGCAAAGACGACGCTTGCAAACAAGCGGGCGCTGCTCGATGAGATCGCGCTCTACCTTCTGTCCAAGGAAACCATTACCGGCGACGAGCTGATGCAGTACGTCAACGCGGACGCGACGCAGCTTCCCCCGGCGGAGGACTGACGTCCTGAAACGAAAGGGGCTACCTTCATGAATTTTGCCGCAGTCAAGCAGTTTTTTCTGCACCTTTCCTGGAAAACGGTGCTGCCTGTCCTGCTGATCCTCTTTGCGGGACTGCTTGTCATTAAGCTGCTTTTAAAGCTCTTTGACCGCGCGCTGGAGCATTCGCGCCTTCAGCGCACGACCTTTGCCTTCCTGCGCTCCATGATGCGGATCCTGCTGTATTTCCTGCTGGTGCTGATCCTTTTCAGCCAGCTCGGTGTGGATGTGACCTCCCTGATCGCGGTATTGAGCGTCGTCTCTCTGGCGATTTCCCTCGCCGTGCAGAACGCGCTCGCTAATGTGGTGGGCAGTGTCAGCCTGCTCTCCACGCATCCCTTTCAGGTCGGCGATTATGTGGAGCTTGGCGCCGATGCCGGAACGGTCGCGGAGATCGGCATGGTTTATACCGTGCTGGATACGGCCGACAATCGCCGCGTTTTTATCCCGAACAGCGATGCGGCGGCCGCCAGAATCTGCAACTACAGCGCCAACCCCGTAAGGCGGCTCGATCTTACGTTCAGCGCTTCCTATGACGACGATCCGGAGAAGGTGAAGGAAACGCTCCTGTCCCTTGCGGCGCAGGCGGAGCTGGACGGGACGCATCCGCCCGAGGCGCATGTGACTGCCTACGGCGACAGCGCAATTTCGTATCTTCTGCGCGTGTGGACGCGGCAGGAGCACTATTGGGATACGCTCTACTTCCTGAACGACGGCATGAAGGCCGCCTTTGACCGGGCGGGCATTGAAATGACCTATCCGCATCTCAACGTACATATTGACAGGGCAGCTGCGGGGCAGGAAAACCAGGGAAAGAATTAAAGAACAAAAATATTGGATTCGATTCTCAAGCGGGAGGGGAAGGGAACGCTTTCCCATTTGTCGCAGAGAGGATTCAGAGACTTTAAGGGAGAAAAAATGGATCTTTTTGAAAAATGCAAACATATGGAGATGGTGCACGACGCACAGGAAAAGGGAATTTATCCTTATTTTCATGCGCTGGAATCCCGGCAGGACGTTGCGGTCATCATGGAGGGCAAGCGCCGGATCATGCTTGGCTCCAACAACTATCTTGGCCTGACGACGCATCCCGACGTCACGGAGGCGGGCATCCGCGCCTTTGAGCAATATGGCTCCGGCTGCTCCGGCTCCCGCTTTTTGAACGGCACGCTGGAGATGCATCTGGAGTTGGAGCGGGAGCTGGCCGAATTCCTGCACAAGGAGGAGGTCGTGACCTTCTCTACCGGGTTCCAGAGCAACCTCGGCATTCTGAGCGCACTGATCGGCCTGCACGACTATGTGATCTGCGACCGCGAAAACCATGCGAGCATTTATGACGGCTGCAGACTGAGTTATGGAAAAATGCTGCGCTATTACCACAGCGATATGGAAAGTCTGGAGAAGCAGCTTCGGAAGGTGCCGGAGAACGCGGGCTGTCTCATTGTGACGGACGGCGTGTTCAGCATGGGCGGCGACATTGCCAAGCTGCCGGAAATCGTGCGTCTGGCGAAAAAGTACGGCGCGCGCGTCATGGTGGACGACGCTCACGGGCTTGGCGTACTTGGCGAGGGCGGCCGCGGCACGGCAAGTCATTTCGGTCTGGAAGACGATGTGGATATTTATATGGGTACGTTCAGCAAATCGCTGGCGTCTCTGGGCGGCTATATGGCGGCAAGCCGTGAGGTCTGCGAATTTGTCCGGCATAGCTCCCGCCCCTTTATTTTCTCCGCGTCCATGACACCGGCCAGCTGCGCCTGCGCGCTGGCAGCGCTGCGGGTGCTGAAGGCGGATCCCGCACTTCCGGGTCGGCTGCGCGATCTGTCGGACTATGCCCGCGCGGGGCTGAAGGCGCATGGCCTTGCCATCCGCGAGTCCTCTACGCCGATCATCCCGATCTACACCTACGGGGCAGAGAACACGCTGCGCAAAGCGCATGAGATCTATGAGGCAGGCGTTTATGTCAATCCGGTCCTTCCGCCGGCAACGCCGCAGAACGAGTGCCTGCTGCGCACGAGCTATATGGCGACGCTTACCAAGCCCCTGATCGACGAGGCGGCAGAGATCATTGCGCGCGTTATGGGAAGCGGCAATGAATAGGGTTGCAGTGGTAACCGGCGGCACATCGGGGATCGGACTGGAGACGGCGCTTGCCCTCTCCGGACGCGGACTGCGGGTCTATGTGCTCAGCCGCCGGCCCTTTTCGCATACGGGGCTTTGCCATCTTGTCTGCGATATTACGGACGAGGTGTCCGTGCAGAACGCGGTGCGGCAGATCGTGGAGGCCGAGGGGCGGATCAATATTCTGATCAACAACGCGGGCTTCGGGATTTCCGGCGCGATCGAGTTTACGGATACACAGGACGCAAAGCGTCTGTTTGACGCGGATTTCTTCGGCATGGTGCGCATGAATCGCGCCGTCATTCCGCAGATGCGCGCGCAGGGCGGCGGCCGGATCGTCAATATCAGCTCGGTTGCCGCGCCGTGCGCGCTGCCGTTTCAGGCGTATTATTCCGCAGCAAAGGCGGCGGTCAACGACTATACACTGGCTGCGGCCAATGAGCTGCGGCCCTTCGGCATTACGCTCTGCGCGGTGCAGCCCGGTGATATCCGCACGGGCTTTACCGCCGCGCGGGAAAAATCCGCCGTCGGCGACGAGGTTTACGGCGGAAGGATCGCGCGCTCCGTCGGAAAAATGGAGCGCGACGAGCAGGGCGGGATGTCGCCCGCCAAGGCGGGGGCGTTTATTTGCCGCGTTGCCCTCGGGCGCGGCCGCAAGCCGATTTACACCATCGGGTTTTCCTACCGCTGCGTCGCGCTTGCCATGAAGCTGCTGCCTGCGCGGGTGTCGAACTACCTGATCGGAAGGCTGTATGCAAGATAAGCGCTATCGAAGGGAATGCGCCGCAAAATAGCCGCTCGACATACGAAATTATATGGAAATGGGGCTGGTTCAAAATTTTTTTGAACCAGCCCCATTTTTTGCCGACCGCCGAAAAACCGGGAAGCGCCGCACAAAACGCCGTGCAGCAGAGTCAGATGGCATACTGACTGTTATAAATCTGATAATAGAAGCCTTTTTTCTTCAGAAGCTCCGTGTGCGTGCCCTGCTCGACAATCCGTCCGTGATTCAGCACCAGAATGAGATCCGAGCCGACGATCGTAGACAGGCGGTGCGCGATGACAAAGCAGGTCTTGCCCTGCATCAGCTTATCCATGGCCTTCTGGATCAGAATTTCTGTACGCGTGTCCACATTGGAGGTCGCTTCGTCCAGAATCAGCAGATCGTGGTTCGCCAAAAGCGCCCGCGCGATGGTGAGAAGCTGCTTCTGCCCGCCGGAAATATTGGTCGTGTCGTCGCCGATGACCGTGTCGTAGCCCTGCGGCAGCGTGCGGATGAAGTGATCGCAGTAGGCTTCGTCGCAGGCACGCTCAATTTCGGCGCGGGTGGCGTCCGGGCGGCCGTAGGCCACATTTTCCGCCACGGTACCGCCGAATAGCCAGGTGTCCTGCAGGACCATGCCGAAGCGGGCGCGCGTCTCTTCCCGCGAGACGGTGGAGATATCCGTGCCGTCAAGCAGAATGCGGCCGCTGTTGACGTCGTAAAACCGCATGAGCAGGTTTACGATCGTGGTCTTTCCCGCGCCGGTCGGGCCGACGATGGCGATGTTCTGCCCCGGGCGGATGTCTACATTGAGATCCTGAATCAGCGGCGTCTGGGGGTCGTAGGAAAAGTCAACATGCTCGAAGCGTACCGCGCCGCGCGTCGGCGTGGGAAGCGTACCTGCCGCATCCTCCTCCTCCGGGAGGTCGAGGATCTTGAACACGCGGCGGGAGGCGGCGGTTGCGTGGCGCAGACTGCCGAAGCCGCCTGCAATCTGCTCCAGCGGCGTGGAAAAGCGCTTGGCGTAAAGCACGATCGTCACGACAACGCCGACGGAAACCTGCTCCCGGACGAGCAGCCAGCCGCCCAGAAGGCTGATGCCGATGTAAGCCAGCGCGTTTGTAAAGGCGATGATCGGCTGCACCATGGACTCCATAAAGTTCGCCGTGGAGAGCGCCTTGCGCTGCCGCTCATTGACGGCGCGGTGCTTCTCGTTTGTGAATTCCTCGAGATTGTAAGCCTTGGTGGTGGCGAAGTTTGTGAAGGCCTCCTCCACGACCGCGGTCAGACTGCCCGCCTCGGAGAACATATCATGAAAATGCGTTTCGCTTTTTGCGGCGATGAAGCTGGACAGCCAGATGGAAAACGGCGTCAGCACCAGAACCAACGCGGCCAGCAGGGGATTCTCCAGGAACATCATAACGGCAATGGCGAGAATTTGAAGAAGTCCCGTCGTCATAACGTCGATGATCTGATGAATGTAGTTGCCCATGGTCGAAACGTCGTCCGTCATGCGGTTGAGAATATCGCCGACGGGCGTCTTATCGACAAAGCTGACCGGAAGCCGCTTGATTTTGTCCGAAATTCGAATTCGCAGCGCACAGGTGAAATACCGGCTGACCACGCGATTCATCAGCTGCATTTTCGCATAGGACAGAACGTTATAAAGCACATAGGCGCCGAGAAGCAGGAAGAGCTTCGGCAGGATCGCATCCGTGACGGCCGTTTTCCCTGCACCGGTCAGCGCATAGAGCCGGTCGATCAGCTCGCCCAGCAGCAGGGGCACAGCGATGGAAAGCAGAATGATAAGAAGACTCAAAAAGCAGGAGAAGAGCAGATAGCCGTAGATGGGCCTTGCCTCGCGGATCAGCCGCAGGACAATGCCGGATTCCCTCTTTTCCTTGCCGTTCTTTTTTTGTTTCATGCAATGACACCTCCTGTCTGGGAGGCATAGATCTCCTGATAAATGCGGCAGCGGGAGAGCAGCTCCTCATGGGTGCCGCAGTCGGCCAGCGAGCCGTTATCCATGACAAAAATGCAGTCTGAGCTCATGGCCGAGGTGACGCGCTGGGTGATGACGATCTGCGTCTTGCCGCGGATTTTTTTACCGAGCGCCGTGCGAAGCCGCGCCTCCGTGAGGAAGTCCAGCGCGGAAAAGCTGTCGTCAAACAGATAGATGGGCGCGTCCTTCAAAATGGCGCGGGCGATGGAGAGCCGCTGCTTCTGCCCGCCGGACAGATTGCGGCCGGACTGCTCCAGAACATGATCCGCTCCGTCGGGATATTCGTCTACAAATTCGGCCATCTGCGCAATTTCCAGCGCCTCGCGCAGCTCCTGCTCCGTGGCGTCCGGCTTGCCCATGAGGATGTTTTCCCGAACCGTTCCGGCGTAGATCGCGCCGTTTTGCAGAACGCTGCTGATATTCCGGCGCAGTGTGCGGCGGCTGAGCGAGGACGCGGGAACATCGTCGAACAGCACCTCGCCCTCCGTCGGGCTGCGGAAGCCCAAAAGCAGCGAGACAAGGCTGCTCTTGCCCGAGCCGGTGCCGCCGATGATGGAAACCTTCTGCCCGGGCAGAATCTCCAGACTGACATCGTTTACGGCGGGATTGCTTGCGCCCTGATAGCGGAACGTCGCGTGGCGGAGGGTGATCTTGCCGCGAAATACGCGGCCGTCGTCGGCAAGCGGCTCCTCCGTGCCGCCTGCGTCAAAGACCTCGCCGATGCGTCCGGCTGCCACGACGGCGCGCGGGTACATCACGATGGCAAAGGCCGCCATGGTCACGCCGCTCATAACAAGCGTGATATATTCAATGACGGCGTAGAGATCGCCTGCCTGCAGTGTACCTGCGCCGATGCGCAGGCCGCCCAAATAGACGACAAACACGATGGCGAGATTGAGCGCCAGCGTTGCAACCGGGGAAATCAGACCCATGGCGACGTTGCCGCGAATGATATTCTCCGCCATGATATGCGTTGCGTCCTCAATGCGCCGATGCTCCTTTTCCTCCGAGCGGAACGCCCGTATGACGCGGATGCCGCGCAGGCGCTCGCGCATGATGTCATTCTGCCGGTCGATGTAGGTATCGGAGACGGTCCAGAGCGGAATGACCTTCTTGCCGATGCGGATCACAAGCAGCAAAATGAACGGCACAAAGAGCAGAAGCACGCAGGCAAGCATCGGATCCTTCAGGAAGGACAGCAGGATGCCGCCGAGAAACAGCGCCGGGATCGTCGCCGCCGTGCCGGCCAGCATGGAGGCCACCCACGAGACGGTGCCGACGTCATAAGTCGAGCGTGTGATCAGCGCGCCCGCGCCCAGCGTGGAGAATTCCTCAAAGGTCAGCCGCTGCACATGCCGGAAGATATCGCCGCGCAGATCTGCCGTGAAGCCGGAGACAACGTCCGTCGAGAGCTTTGTGCCCCAGAGAATGGTTCCGAGACTCACGACGGCGGTCAGCAGCATTCCGCCGCAGCAGCGCGCGATATACGGGAAGTCGCCGTCCCGAATGCCGCGATTGAGGATCCAGCTCATAAACGTCGGCAGAAGGAGATTGCAGACCGTGGAGATCGCCACAAGGACGAGCGCCAGCACGATCTTCCCCCGGTAGGGCTTTAAGTAAGCTAAAATTCGTTTCATATTCCTCCAAATTCAAAAAAAGCGTATACATAGGCAAAAAAATAAATCGGGAAGACACCACCATTCCCTGCACCACCGCGTCTATACTATCATATTCAGCGAAAAAAGCAAGCCGTCTTCGGTTGAATATGCGGTTGAAAGCCTCGCTTTTTGGTTGAGTTTCCAAAGGAGGCGTGCTATAATGCGGGAAAAGGAGGCTGAGACGATGCAATTTGGATTATACTGTATAGAGTGTATGCTGCGCCGCGAGACGGAAAACGCGCGGCGCTTCGGCGATATGGAGACGGGCAACCGCTACATCCGCGAGGTGCTGCAGGCAATTGCGCAGTCGCCGCGGGGTGTTTCCGCGCCGTATATGGAGTCAGTTTTCGCACCGATGCTCGACCGCTATTACCATGTCGGCGGGGATCGCTTCCGCGAGATCAAGCGGGAATCCAACCGATGGATGCTCAAGCGGCTGCCGGGCATTCGCGCACGCGTTCTGCAGGCGGATGACCCGATCCGGGCGGCGCTCCTTTATGCGCGCTGCGCAAATTACATCGACTTTTCCGCGCTGGGCGGCCGTGTGAACGAGCAGGAGCTGGACGCGCTTCTGGACGCGGCGCCGGAGGCTCCGCTTGACGAGACGGAATACAGACACTTTCGGGAGGATCTGGCGGCGGCGAAGCGGTTCCTGCTGGTGGCGGATAACGCCGGCGAGATCGTCTGCGACAAGCTCCTGTGCGAGCTGCTGCGCGCGCACGATCCCGCGCTGGAGGTGAGCGTTGCGGTGCGCGGCGGTCCTGCGATGAACGATGCGCTGCGGGAGGATGCGGAGCAGGTCGGGTTCGCGGAGCTTGGGCGTATCGTGGACAGCGGCTGCCGCATTTCCGGCACGGAGCTGCCTTACGTCGGCGAGGCGATGCGGCAGGCGCTGGACGAGGCGGACGTGATCCTGGCCAAGGGCATGGGCAACTTCGAGTCGATGTTCGGCTGCGGGAAAAATGTCTACTACCTGTTCCTGTGCAAGTGCGAGCGCTTTGTCAAAATGTTCGGGGCAAAGCCCATGCAGGGGATGCTGCTGCACGAGCGCCGCACGCACATTACGCCGGAGCGGCAGATGGCCTGAGCGCGGCGCGAAGCGGGAACTGCGGGGAAGCGCCGCCTTCGGCGTGCGGCGCGGCCGGCAAGCGGCGCCGAGCGGCAGCCAAAGCCGGGCGCTTCCGAACTTTTGCAGATTTCGAAGGGAAATTCGCGCAGAAATACGGGAGAATTTCCCCTGCTTTTTATCCAGAGTGCCGCTTGCAATTTGTAATTGAATATGCTATTATGTAGCACGCTACTGATTAAGGTAGCGTGCTACCTATTTTGCAAAGAATTCCTGCCGCATCGGCGGCAGAGAATAGGAAGGGAGATTCCCATGGAGGAAAAGCATTTGGCGCCGCGCGTCAAGCTTCTGTGCAACGAATTTGATCTCGTGCATAATCGCGCGCTGACCACGCAGGAGCTGACGGGAACGCAGGCCCTTGTTCTGCGGCTTTTATCCCGGCGCGGGCCGCAGCCGACTTTTGCCCGCGATCTGGAGCAGATCCTGCATTTAGCGCATCCGACGGTTTCGGGACTTTTGCACCGGCTGGAGGACAAGGACTTCATCCGGCTCGTGCCGGAGAAGAACGACAAGCGATGCCGCCGGATTGTCCCGACGGATAAGGCGCTTGCGACGCTGCAGGCCATTGACCGCTGCTTCGACGAGGCGGAGGCGGAGATCCTCACGCCCCTGACGCCGGAGGAGGCGGCTCAGTTTCGGACGCTTCTGTATAAGGTGACGGATTCGCTGCGCCGCCGCTGCCCGCATCCCATGATCGAACCGGAAAAGGAGGTGGCTTTATGATCAAACGACTTGCCGCCTGCATACGGCAATACAAGAAGGAGACGATTCTGACGCCGCTTTTTATGGTCGGCGAGGTCGCGTGCGAATGCGTGATCCCGTTTTTGACCTCTGCGCTCATCGATCAGATCGAGGGGGGCTGCGGCGTCGGGACGATTGCGCGCTACGGCGCATTTTTGCTGCTGATGGCCATGCTCTCGCTGCTCTGCGGCGTGCTGTCCGCGCGCTATGCGGCGACGGCCTCGGCGGGCTTTGCAAAAAATCTGCGCCACGATCTATATTACCGGGTGCAGGATTTTTCCTTTGCGAACATCGACCGCTTTTCGACGGCCTCTCTGGTGACGCGCCTGACCACGGACGTTGCGAATGTGCAGCAGTCCTTCATGATGGCGATCCGTGTTGCGGTGCGCGCGCCTCTCATGCTGATCGTGGCGGCGATCATGTCCGTCCGGCTGGGCAAAAAGCTCGCGCTGATCTTCGCGGTCATTATTCCGCTTCTGGGCTTCGGCCTGTTTTTGCTGGCGCGCAGAGCCATGCCGCTGTTTAAGGCGGTTTTCAAAAAGTATGACCGCATCAACGCCTCCATTCAGGAAAATGTGCAGGGCATCCGTGTGGTCAAATCCTTTGTGCGCGAGGATTATGAAAAGAAAAAGTTCCGCGCGGCTGCGGAGGACGTTTGCCGCGACTTCACCCATGCGGAGCGGATCCTCGGTCTGAATGCGCCCATGATGGAGTTCTCCATCTATAGCTCCCGCATCCTGATCTCCTACTTTGCCGCCAAGCTGATCGTAACGACCAGCCAGCGCTACATCGCCCTGGGCGCGCTGTCCGGCATGATTACCTACAGTATGCAGATCCTTTCGTCTCTCATGATGCTGTCCATGGTTTTCGTCATGATCACGATGTCGGCGGAGTCCGCGCGAAGGATCTACGAGGTTCTGGACGAGGGCAGCACGATCGAAAGTCCAAAAAATCCTGTAAAAACGGTGAAGGACGGCGCAATTGACTTTGAAAACGTCAGCTTCCGCTATTCGGAGAAGGCGGAGAAGATGGCGCTCCGGGACGTGAACCTGCATATTCGCTCCGGCCAGACGGTGGGCATTCTGGGCGGCACGGGCAGCAGCAAATCCACGCTGGTGCAGCTGATCCCCCGGCTTTACGACGTGTCGGAGGGCGCGGTACGGGTTGGCGGCGTCGATGTGCGCGACTATGATCTGGAGGTTTTGCGCGAGGAGGTTTCCATGGTGCTGCAGAAGAACGTTCTGTTCTCCGGCACGGTCAAGGAAAATCTGCGCTGGGGCGACCCGGACGCTTCGGACGAGGAGCTGGAGCGAATCTGTCGGCTAGCGCAGGCGGACGAGTTCATTTCGCAGATGCCGAAGGGCTATGATACCTATATCGAGCGCGGCGGCACGAACGTCTCCGGCGGGCAGAAGCAGCGACTGTGCATTGCGCGCGCGCTGCTCAAAAAGCCGAAGATCCTGATCCTCGATGATTCGACCTCCGCCGTCGATACCCAGACCGACGCGAAGATCCGTCATGCCCTCCGGACGGAGATTCCGGACACGACGAAAATCATCATTGCGCAGCGGGTCTCCTCGGTGCAGGAGGCGGACTGGATCCTCGTGATGGAAAACGGGGAGATCGTTGCGCAGGGCGACCATGAGGCGCTCCTGAAAACCTCGGAGATTTACCGCGAGGTCTATGAATCGCAAAACGCAGGAGGTGGTACGGATGAAGCGGAGTGAGGGGAAAAAGCGTCAGCCGCTCAAAAAAGGGACGCTGAAGCGGCTGCTGTCTTACCTGTTCCATGACTATAAGGGAATGCTGATCGCCGTCCTTGTGTGTATCGCGCTCAGCGCGATCGCGGGCGTCGTCCCGGCAATTTATATCAAAATCGTAACGCAGTATATTCAGGAGGGGCTGCAGGTCGGCTGGAACTCCGTGCGAGGAAAGCTGATCTTCTCCATTGTGGTGATGGTCGGCATTTACCTTGTCGGGCTGCTTGCGTCCATTACCATGCATCAGCTGATGGCGTTCATTACGCAGGGCTTTTTGAAGAAAATGCGGATTCGGATGTTCAACCGAATGCAGGAGCTGCCCATCCGCTTCTTTGACACGACGGATCACGGCGACATTATGAGCCATTATACGAACGACGTGGATGCCATCCGTCAGCTGATTTCGCAGAGTCTGCCGCAGTTCTGCGCCTCGGCGCTGACCATTTCGTGCCTTTTGTGCGTGATGCTTTATTACAGCATCAGCCTGATGCTGGTGGTGATCTTCGGCGTGTTCCTCATGCTCCGCGTGACGGCGCACGTCGGCGGCAACTCCGCGCGCTATTTCGTGCGGCAGCAGCGGTCGATCGGCGACATGGAGGGCTTTGTGGAGGAAATGATGAACGGTCAGAAGGTCGTCAAGGTGTTCTGCCACGAGCAGGCGGCAAAGCAGGAGTTCGACGAGAAAAACGAGGCGCTCCGCGCCGATGCGGCGGCCGCAAACTTCTACGGCAACAGTCTTGGCCCCATCATGGGCAACATCGGCAATCTACTTTATGTGCTGGCGGCGTTCACGGGCGGCGTTCTGATCGCGCTGGGCGGAAAAATCCCGAATCTCTCCCTGCAGAATCTGCTGGGCGGAAGCTTCCTCGGCGTGCTGACGATCCCGGTCATTGTTTCCTACCTCGGCATGACGCGGCAGTTCACCATGAACGTCAACCAGATCGCGCAGCAGATCAACGCGGTCGCGATGGGTCTGGCCGGTGCAGAGCGGATCATGGAGCTGCTCGATCAGGAGCCGGAGGCGGACAGCGGCTATGTGACGCTGGTCAATGCGGTCGAGCGCGACGGTGTGCTGACGGAATGCGAGCAGCGGACCGGCCTTTGGGCATGGAAGCATCCGCACGGCAACGGTACGCTGACCTATACCAAACTGGAGGGCGACGTGCGCATGGAGCACATGGACTTTGCCTATGAGGAGGGGAAGACCGTCCTGCATGACATTACGCTCTATGCCGAGCCGGGGCAGAAGGTCGCTTTCGTCGGCGCGACCGGCGCGGGCAAGACCACGATCACCAATCTCATTAACCGCTTTTATGATATTGCCGACGGCAAGATCCGCTATGACGGCATCAACATCAACAAAATCCGGAAGGCTGATCTGCGGCGGAGTCTCGGCATCGTTCTGCAGGATGTGAACCTGTTTACCGGCACGGTCATGGAGAATATCCGCTACGGAAAGCTCGACGCGAGCGACGAGGAGTGCATCCGCGCGGCGAAGCTTGCCAACGCGCACGACTTTATCACGCGGCTGCCGCAGGGCTATCAGACGGAGCTGACGAACAACGGCGCGAACCTGTCGCAGGGGCAAAGGCAGCTTTTGTCCATCGCCAGAGCGGCGGTTGCCGACCCGCCCGTCATGATCCTCGACGAGGCGACCTCTTCGATCGACACGCGCACGGAGTCGCTGGTGCAGGCCGGTATGGATCGGCTGATGAAGGGAAGAACGGTATTCGTGATTGCACACCGGCTGTCCACGGTCAAAAACTCGGATGTGATCATGGTGCTGGATCACGGCAGAATCATCGAGCGCGGCACGCACGACGATCTGATCGCGCAAAAGGGCGTCTATTATCAGCTCTATAACGGCGTGTTTGAGCTGGAGTAAGCAAAAGAAGAGCAGAGAACCCCGCCGCTCCGAACATGCTTCGGAACGGCGGGGTTCAGACTGTCAATAAAGCTCGCAACCGTCAAAACAAGAGAACAATTTTGGCGATTTTTACTTTAAGTGCGTCCGTTTCATTTCATAGAGAAATTCGAATTAAGTTAAAAACAATGATAATATTCATTGTTTTGACTTACTTCGGAACTCGCGCCTTACCGTACCTATGTACGCCTACAGGCGCGAGTTTCTCGTATTTCGAACTTTCTTGATAGCCTGCCAGTGTGTCAAAAAAGTTTTTTGACACGCTGCCCCGCCGCTCCGAACATGCTTCGGAACGGCGGGGTTCAGACTGTCAATAAAGCTCGCAACCGTCAAAACAAGAGAACAATTTTGGCGATTTTTACTTTAAGTGCGTCCGTTTCATTTCATAGAGAAATTCGAATTAAGTTAAAAACAATGATAATATGCATTGTTTTGACTTACTTCGGAACTCGCGCCTTACCGTACCTATGTACGCCTACAGGCGCGAGTTTCTCGTATTTCGAACTTTCTTGACAGCCTGCCAGTGTGTCAAAAAGGTTTTTTGACACGCTGCCCCGCCGCTCCGAACATGCTTCGGAACGGCGGGGTTTTCTGAAACGATTTGCAGTAAGCCGCGCTGCAATCTGCTTGCGCGGAGATCGCGTCGGGAGGGAGCGTGCTGCCGCCAGCCTTTCCTATCGGTTACAGAAAGGCTTTGGGTATTCGGATATTCTGCCGGGAGCAGATCTTGCAGCTTTCCCCGCTGAGCGGATGCGGAAAGCGCAGACTGACGGCGCAAAGCTGCTGATAGGCATAGCCGTTGCGCTCGGAAAATGCAATGGATTCCTCCGTGCCGTACTGCTGGTCGCCCACGATGGGGAAGCCCTCATGCGCGCAGTGCACGCGGAGCTGGTGCGTTCTTCCGGTCAGCGGCTTGAGCTGCAGAAGCGCGCACGGCGGCTGGCGGCGAAGCACCTTGAATTCGGAGCGCGCGGGCTTCCCGTCCTCCCGCACGCAGCGCAGAAGGCTCTCCGGCGCAAGCCGGGCGATGGGGTAATTCATTGTGCCGCCGTCTGCCATGGCGGCGCCGTAAACCAGCGCGCGGTAGGTCTTCTGAATGCGTCCTTCCTGCATGGCGCGGCACAGAAGCGCGTGAATATGCGCATTCTTCGCCAGAAGCACGACGCCGAAGGTATCCCGATCCAGACGGCTGACCGGATGGACGGCACAGGCCTGTCCGGTGCGCCGGTAATACCCCAGCAGACGGTTCGCGAGCGTTCCTTCGTTGCGGTGGAAGGAAGGGTGCATCAGAATGCCGGCGGGCTTATCCAGCGCAAGGATCGCCTCGTCCTCATAGAGGATGGAAAGTTCACCGTCCTCGGCCGGAAAATCCGGCTCGGCTTCCGCAATCCGCACCTCGATCTGATCCCCCGGCCGAACGGGGTAATCGGTAAAGACCGGCTTTTGGTTTACATAATATCCATTTACAAACTTCAATCTGCTGACCTCCGAGGAGGACAGACCCAGCTCGCGGCGCAGAAAGCTCAGAAGCTTTCCGGCGCGCGCGGCAGTATGGCGCAGGATCAAGCGATATGCTCCCTTCTGCTTTTAAGGTCACTGAAGAAGCCCAGGATTCCGGTCAGAAGGGGGCGGCGTGAGATTTTTTCAGGCCGACCGGGCGGCAAAGGCTGCCGCCTGCCGCAGACGGATTCAGGGATTCTTCAGATAGTCGGCAAAGGTTTCTGCAAAGAGTGCTTTGCCATAGCGGTTCAGCGTGTCACAGTACGACTCGTAGGCGGCGAGTAATGCGGTAGCTTCCGGGGTCAGAGTGGCACCTCCTCCGTGTTTACCGCCGGTCGTCGAGTGCAGCAGCGCAAAGCCAAGGTTTCGTTCGGAGGTTTTGAGGATCGACCATGCTTTGGAGTAGGCCATAGCCATCGAAGCGGCGGCGGCGCGCAGCGAGTGGTATTCCTCCACGCGATGCAGCAGCTGCGCGATGCCGGGGCCGAAGCACTTTTCGTCGGCAAACAGCCGAACCGTCAAAACCGGGTGAAAATTAGAGATCATAAACACAATATAGCACGCTCCGGTTCATCCGTCAACCGTGCGGCGGGGCAAACCTATGCGGCGGGCCGCCGAAAGCGGCGGTTTCGCGTGGTGACCTATGCCTTGGAGAACGCCCACATGCCCAAAATCTGCGGCTCGAGCTGCTCATAGCTCCATTTCTTCTCGCTGTTTGCCCGCGAAAACGGGTCGCGGATCTCAAAATAGCCGTCTGAATAGCCGCAGAGCACAATGAAATGCCCCTTGCGCGTGAAATCGCCGGGGCCGACGCTGCACACGATCGGTTTTCCCTCGGCCAGCGCGTTTGCCATGGCGCTCTCCCAGAGATTTACCTCCTCTGCGTGCAGGCCGAAGTGTGCGCTGCCCTGCGAGAACAGCGACCAGGTCGTGCCGCCGACGTCCGTATAGCCGTTTTTCTCGGCGTATTGTGCGACGACCCAGGGGTTTATACCGGCGTCGCCCGTTACATAGACCGCGACCATCGACAGCGCGGTCGGGCCGCAGCCGGACAGCCCCAGCGTGTCGCTGACGGTGCGCCCGGTGTACTGCCGATAGCCCCAGCGCAGATCCCACTGCTGAAAGCGCGGGAATCCTCCCGCAGCGAGGTCGTCCGTGAGGTCGATCTCCTGCGTTTGGGTGTGAAGCGCCGCGTAGTTGCCGACAAAGTCCGCAGTCTCCGGGTTTCGCAGCACCATGTCGATCAGCTCCTGCGGATAAGCGCTGCGATCCGCCAGAATCTCATCTGCCGTATAGCTTTTCGCAGTCTGTGCCGACTGCTGCGGCTCGGTGGACTGCACATCCGCCGAGGGTGTGGGGGCGGGCATCGGCTTGGCGGCTCCCCGGCGGAAGGGAAGCCGAATCAGCGCGACGGCCATGATGACCAGCGTGGCGAGTGCCAGAAGCGCCAGCGCGCGGTAGCAGTAAAACTGCAGACGGGTCATTTTTTTCTTTTGTCTTCTTTTCTTCTGTGCTTGCATATGGAATTCCTTTCTTTCTTTCTTCGGCTTCGGTGGGGGTTTGTTTCTGCCAAAAGAAAGTATCGCAGATCATTGCATCGAAATTTACACAATTCGGCATCGAAACGGTAAGTTTTTTATTCTGCCTTGTGCAAAAAACGGATTTGGTTCCCATCCCTGCGAGGGAAGCCGGGCGGACTGCACGAGAGCGGGAGCACTTCCCCTCGCGGCGCGGACGCTACGAGGTCAGGAACCAGAACAGCGCATGCTCCTCCTGCGCTAAAATAAAGCGAACGGTGGTCACGCCGTCGGTCATGGGGAAGGACCGACGGCTTCCGTCTGTTGTCAGGGAAACTCCCCACTTGTCCTCGCCCTGCGCAAGACCCAGATAATCCGCCCAGCGGGCGGCGTATCCTTCCGCGTCTGCAGCAAGGCCGTGCACATACTGTGCATCGTTGGAGTTGTCGAACATGGTCAGGGCGTAAATCTTCTGCGTCTGCAGCTCATACTCCACGATCAGCGTGGCGGCGTCATCCGCAGAGCGGTACCATGCGTTCAGAAGCAGGCAGCCTGCGTGACTCGCTTCCTCATAAGCGTAGCTGTAGCTCGTCTGCACCGGCGCGGCGGCCAGTTGGAAGGCGTCGAAAAGCGCCTGCGTCAGAAGCCCCTCTTGCAGCAGTGCCGAGAGCTGGACGGCCAGCGCTTTTTCCGCGCCGGGATCCGAAACGGGGACATCGATCTCAAACGTGCCTGAGCTGGAGAGCAGCCGCAGTCTTGCGGCAATCGCCATATCGCTGCTGTTGACGCGGAGAAGATACGGCTCTCCCGTCTGTGCTGCGGGTACGTCAAGCTGCGTGCGGATCCTTCGGGAAAGGATCCGGCCGGGCAGGAGGACGGCGCAGCCTATGACAAGCAGCGTTAAAAGTAAGGCCAGAGCGGTTTTCATTGCGTCACCTCCTGGCAGAGAAAGCTTGCCGACGTGCCTTTTCCCGGCTCGCTGCGGAACGTGAGGCGGCTTCCGTGCGCTTCCGCGATTCGGCTGCCGAGGGCAAGCCCCAGCCCCGCGCCGCCGGATGCCCGCGCCCGGGATTTATCCACCATAAAGAACGGTTCGGTAATGCGGGAGAGCATTGCCTCGGGAATGCCGCAGCCCTCGTCCTGCACCGTAAAGCGATAGCCCTCCGGTGTGTGCTCGCCCAGAAGAAGAATGCTCTGCCCCGTGTGGGACGCCTTCCGCGCGTTATCGATCAGATTATATAGGAGCGTTTTCAGCAGCTCCGGCTCGGCCAGTACCTGTGCATCGGCGGTTCGCAGGCGGAGGGAAAGCCCCGCCTGCAGAAGAAGCGGCGTGCAGCGACCGGATACCTGCGCGCACACGGCCTGCGCCGAAACCGGACGCAGTGCGGCGCCATGCCCCTCCAGCGAGAACAGATCCAGAAGGGAAAGCGACATTTGCTCCAGTCGACGGCTTTCCGTAAAGATGTAATTGGCGGCCTCAAATTGCTGCTCCGGCGAAAGCACGCGGCTGCGCAGCGTATCGGCGTAGCCAATGACGGAGGTCAGGGGCGTTTTCAGCTCATGCGCAAAGCTTGCCGTAAAGTCCTTCTGCCGCTGTGCGGCGTCGGACAGCTCGGCGATCTTGTGCTCCAGAGAGTCTGCCATGCGGTTGAAGTCCGCGGCAAATGCGCCAAGCTCATCCTTGGAGCGGACGCTTGCGCGGCTGGTATACTGCCCGCGAGAAATCTGCCGCGTGGAGCGCGAAAGCTTTCGCAGCGGGCGCAGCAGAATTGCGGTCATGCCGCCGAGCAGCAGCGCGCTGATGCCGATCGCCGCAAGAACGGTCAGTCGGTAAAGCCGCAGGCTACCTTGCAGGCGGGTGAAGCAGGGGGTCAGCTCGTGAAAGCAGTCGACCGTGACGACCGTATCGTCCAGCTGCAGCAGACGGCGCGTCTGCATATAATACCGGTCGCCCTCCCGCGTCAGGCAGCAGGACGCGCCGCTGTCCTCCGGAAGCCGATCCGCAAGCGGCTCACCGCCGGAGAATGTGGCGTCCGGCAGACGCACGCAGTAGTTTTCAGACTGAAGAGAGGAACCGGCGGCCAGCGCCTCCGCGACCGCTGCGGAGACCGTTTCACCGCGATCCGCCAGTCTGCCGGCGGTCAGCGTGCCGAGCGTCAGGCAAAAGCTCTCCGTACCCTCCTGCGCAAGCGCCTTCTGGCTGCGCAGGTCGGCGGAAAAGCTGGAGGAAACGAGCGCATAGCCGGACACGGCGACCACCGCGCAGACAATGACGACCGTTGACAGAAGCATTTTCAGAGACAGCCGCATCCTCACACCTCTAGACGGTATCCAACCTTATAAATTGCGGTCAATTTCCGCTGCCAGCCGAGCTTTTTTCGCAGACGCTGGACATGGAGGTCCACCGTGCGGGAATCGCCCATTTCGTCGTTCTCCCAGACGCGGGCGTAAATCGTTTCGCGGAATAAAGCGACGTTGGGGTTACGCGCGAAAAGCAAAAGCAGCTCGTATTCCTTCGGGGTCAGCGTGACGGCTGAGCCCGCCTTTGTAACGCGCATGGAGCGTGTGTCGATCGTTACGTTGCCCACCGTCAGAAGCTGATCGAGCTTGCCCGCGCGCCGCAGCACGCTCTCGACCCGGGCGATCAGCTCCACAATTTCAAAGGGCTTGACCAGATAGTCGTCCGCACCGGCGCGCAGCCCGCGCACACGGTCGGCAACCGTTCCCTTTGCGGTCAGGAAAATGACCGGTGTGCCGGTTGGCTTGATCTGGGCGAGGAGGGCGTAGCCATCCGCGCCGGGCAGCATGATATCGAGCAGAATGAGGTCATAGACGTTCTGCTCAATGCAATCTGCGGCCTGAAGCCCGTCGGAAACGCGCTCGCAGGCATAGCCGAGCGGCGCGAGATTCATGGCAATCAGCCTGGAGATCGGAAGCTCATCCTCCACAATCAGAATTTTTATCATGCCATCGCCTCCTTGCTGTCAAGCATAACACAAACTTGTATCTGAATTGCATCCTTTGAAACAAAAAGACGGGTGAAAAATAAATACATCACCCTTCTGTTCTCAGTATAGCATAATTGCACAGCGGCGGAAAGTCCGATTGGAAAAAATGCTGAAAATTTTCTTGTTTTTCGTGCAGGGTGATTGACTTCCCGGTGCAGACGTGTTACACTGTCGTTACCGATATAAAAATATCGAATAGACGCTGGTGAGCGGACGAATGATGCGCGGCGTCGAACCCAAAATAGGCCTCGGGGGTGGTTAAAGATCCCGAGGTACAACAAGGAGGATTCATCCATGGCAATCGAATTCAAAGACGGCAAGTATGTGGACGAAAACGGCAGAGTGACCCTCGATCCGACGGTCTACAAGGACTGGCAGATCGCGGAGGAGGCAGAACGTGCGCTTCCTTCCGTGGACTATTTCCGTGAGAAGCTCGGCCTGCTGCCCGACGAGATCATTCCCTACGGCAAGACCCCGAAGATCGACTTCATTAAGGTCATGAACCGCCTGAAGGATAAGCCCGACGGCAAGTTCATCGAGGTGACCGCCATCACCCCGACGCCCCTCGGCGAAGGCAAGTCCACCACGTCTCTCGGCCTGATCGAAGGCCTTGGCAGACTGGGCAAGAATGTCGGCGGATGCCTGCGTCAGCCCTCCGGCGGCCCGACCATGAACGTCAAGGGCACCGCGGCCGGCGGCGGCAATGCGCTGCTCATTCCGATGACCGAGTTCTCTCTCGGCCTGACCGGCGACATCAACGACATCATGAACGCCCATAACCTTGCCATGGTCGCGCTCAACGCCAGAATGCAGCACGAGCGCAACTATAATGACGAGCAGCTTGCAAAGCGCGGCCTCAAGCGCCTTGATATCGATCCCAAGCGTGTGGAAATGGGCTGGGTGCTCGACTTCTGCGCACAGGGACTCCGCAACATCATCATCGGCATCGGCGGCACGAAGGACGGCTTCCTTATGGAGTCCAAGTTCGGCATCGCGGTCGGCTCCGAGCTGATGGCGATCCTCTCCGTCGCGCGTGACCTCAAGGATCTGCGCGAGCGCATCGGCAAGATCGTCGTGGCCTATGACCGCAAGGGCAACCCCGTCACCACGGAGGATCTCGAGGTCGCGGGCGCCATGTGCGCATGGATGCGCAACTGCATCAACCCCACAATGTGCTATTCCGTCGAGCATCAGCCGGTCCTGATTCATGCAGGCCCGTTTGCCAACATTGCAATCGGTCAGTCCTCCGTCATCGGCGACCGCCTTGCGCTCAAGCTCTTTGATTACCATGTCACCGAGTCCGGCTTCGCTGCCGACATCGGCTTCGAAAAGTTCTGGAACGTCAAGTCCCGTCTGTCCGGTCTGACGCCGAACGTTTCCGTTCTGGTCGCGACCATCCGCGCGCTCAAGATGCACGGCGGCGGCCCGGCGGTCGTTGCAGGCCGTCCGCTTCCCGCCGAGTACACCGAGGAGAACCTCGAGCTGCTGGAGAAGGGCTGCGAGAACCTGTTCCATCATGTGGACACCATCAAGAAGTCCGGCATTGTTCCGGTCGTCTGCATTAACCAGTTCTACACCGATACCGACGCCGAGATCGCGCTGCTGCGGAAGCTCTGCGCCGAGAAGGGCGTGCGCTGCGCACTGTCCAACCACTGGCGTTACGGCGGCGAGGGCGCCATCGAGCTGGCAGAGACGGTGCTCGACGCCTGCAAGGAAAAGAACGAGATCAAGTTCCTCTATCCGCTGGAAATGCCGCTGCGTCAGCGCGTTGAGCTGATCGCCAAGGAGGTTTACGGCGCGGACGGCGTTGACTGGGCGCCGCTGGCCACCGAGAAGGCAAAGCGCTTCGAATCCGACCCGAAGTATGCCGACTATTGCACCATGATGGTCAAGACGCATCTGTCCCTGTCCCACGAGCCGTCGTGGAAGGGCGTGCCGAAGGGCTGGCGTCTGCCGATCCGCGACATCCTGGAGTACGGCGGCGCGAAGTTCCTTTGCCCGATGGCAGGCACGATCTCCATGATGCCCGGCACCGGCTCCGATCCGGCCTACCGCCGCATCGATGTGGACACCGAGACGGGCAAGGTTTCCGGCCTGTTCTAAGAGAAACCTGCAAATCCATCCCCTGTGGATGGCTTCCAGGCAAGTCAAAGCCGTGCAGACGCTCCTCTTTTTAGCCGCTTTTGATCGCGTGCCGTCCAAAGGAGGCGGAGAGCAGGAAGAGTGGAAAAGATCAAATGCGTTCCGGTTTTGACGGTTACGGACTGGATCGACAGTCTGACTCCGGCGGCACCCCCGCCGGAGTTTTTTGAACAGGAGGCGTTGAATTTGGCAAAGAAGGAAAAACGCTTTGTGCGCATCCACAGTGACGGTACCTTGTCCGGCAACGAGATTTGGGTGGATACGCAGACCGGCGTAAACTATTTTTATCACAGTGCGGGCTACGGCGGCGGCCTTACGGTGCTGCTCGACCGCGACGGGAAGCCGGTGATCTCGCCGCTTCCTGTACAGGATGCGGATTGACTTTTGACACAGTTTTGAACAAAGGAGAGCAATTTCTATTATGGATATGACGACAAAATCCTGCCGTGAATTCGTCACGGTTCTGGCTTCCAATGAGCCGGCGCCCGGCGGCGGCGGCGCGGCCGCGCTGGTCGCGGCGCTCGGCACCGCGCTCGGCAACATGGTCGGCTCTTTGACCGTCGGCAAAAAGAAGTATTTGGACGTTGAGGCGGAGATCCTCGCGCTCAAGGCAAAGTGCGACGCGCTGCAGTCGGAGCTTCTCGATCAGGTCGCGGCCGATGCCGAGGGCTTTGTGCCGCTGGCCAGGGCCTATGGCATTCCCAAGGATGACCCCACCCGTGAGGAGGTTCTGGAAAAGGCGACCATTACGGCCTGCGCCGTTCCCATGCATATCATGGAGCTGTGCTGCGAGGCGATCGACGCCATTGCCGTCTTTGCGGAAAAAGGCTCGCGTCTTGCCGTTTCCGACGCGGGCTGCGGCGCCGCTATTGTGCGCGCTGCGCTGCAGGCGGCCTCCTTGAACGTCTTTATCAATACCAAGACGCTCAAAAACCGCGAGGCTGCCGAGGAAATGAACCGCAAGTGCCTGACAATGCTGGACGTATCCGGAGCAAAGGCCGACGCAATCTTTGAATCCGTCAAGGCCGGCTTCTTTCGGTAAGCCGCTTTCCGAACAATAGGAGGAAACAGAAATTATGGCAAAGCAATTATTAGCAAAAGAAGTGACCGCCGCCATGGTGGAGAAGCTGCAGGCAAGGGTTGCTGCACTGAAGGAAAAGGGCGTTGCGCCCCGTCTCGGCATCATCCGCTGCGGCGAGAACCCTTCCGACCTTTCTTATGAGCGCGGCGCGACAAAGCGCGCGGAGGAGGTCGGCGTCGAGGTCGAGAAGTTCCTGCTGCCGGAGGATGTGACCAAGGAGCAGCTGCTTGCAGTCATTGACGCCGTCAACGAAAATAACACCATTCACGGCGTTCTGATGTTCCGGCCGCTACCGAAGCACCTCAAGGCCGATCAGGACGAGATCTGCAACCGCCTCAAGGCGGAAAAGGACATTGACTGCATGACGGATCTTTCCAACGCGGGTGTTTTCACCGGCAAGAAGCTGGGCTTCGCGCCCTGCACGCCGCAGGCCTGCATGGAAATTCTGGATTACTACGGCATTGACTGCAAGGGCAAGAACGCCGTGGTCATCGGCCGCAGCCTCGTCGTCGGCAAGCCTGCCGCAATGATGCTGCTCGCCAGAAACGCGACCGTTACCGTCTGCCACACCAAGACCGTCAATGTTGCGCAGATCGCAAGAAATGCGGATATTCTCGTCTCCGCCGCCGGTGTGCTCGGCAGCCTGACGAAGGAGTATGTCCGTCCCGGTCAGGTCGTGATCGATGTCTCCATGAACTGGGATCCGGAGAAGGTCACCTCCAAGGGCAAGGGCGGCATGGCGGGCGACGCCGTATTTTCCGAGGTCGAGCCGATCGTGGACGCCATTACGCCCGTTCCCGGCGGTGTCGGCGGTGTGACGAACGTGGTGCTGATCGGCCATGTGGTCGAGGCGGCAGAGCGCGCGGCAAACTGAGGCGATCCGTATGCGCTTGAAGGAACGTTTCAGTGTGCCGGAACGTGCGATCCGGCTGCTGTTCTGGCTGTTCACGCTCTGCTGTCTCATAGCGGCGGCCTGCGCGAGCGACCGCGCGGAGATGCTTGCAGGACTTCGGCGCATCTGCACGCAGTCCGGCCAGACGGTGAAAAGCTATTTTGACCCCAGCTACGGCGGCGTATCCGGAACCTTTCTCAATATGGCCGTTGTCGGCGCGGTTTGTGCGCTGGTCTATTGCCTGCCCGGGGCAAAGCCGGACGGCGTCTCCGTTCTGGCATATTTTCTGACGCTGGGTTTCAGCACTTGGGGCATCACCGTGCTGAATATCTGGTTCTGCTTCCCGGGTGTGCTGCTCTATTGCCTTTTCAAGAAGCAGCGGGTCGGCAAGCAGGCCAATGCCATGCTGTTTGTCTCCGGCCTTGCGCCGCTTTTGACCGATCTTTTGTTCCGCTATCCCTTTGCGGACTGGCACGGCTTTACGCTGCAGGGCGTGCTGCTGGCGCTGGCGGTCGGCGCCCTGATCGGCGTGCTGCTTCCGGCGGGACTGGCCGGTTCTTCCAAGGTGCTGCGCGGCTTCAGCCTCTACGGGGCGGCGGTCCCGATCGGCGTGACGGCGTTTTTCCTACGGAGCCTTTTGTATAAGGTGCTCGGCGGCTATCTGCCCGATTCCGTCGGCGTTGGCCTGCAGGACAGCTTCTGGACGCAGTGTCACATCTTCCTTTTTGCTGTGTTTGGACTTTCCGTCGTGCTCGGCCTTGCGCTGGGCGGCAGCTTTCGGTCGTATTGGTCGCTTTTGAAGGACAGCGGCCACAGCGTGGACTACGGGAAAGCATACGGCGTGGGTACGGCCATCATGAATTTCGGCATTTACGGCCTGTTCATCGTGCTTTATTACAACCTGATCGGCGCGACCTTCAACGCTGCGACCTTCGGCTGTGTGTTCTGCATGGTCTGCTGCTGCTTTAAGGGCAGCCACCCGCGCAACGTCTGGCCGATCATGGCGGGCTATGTGCTGGCAAGCCTTGCGGCCAAGGGACTTTGCGGCCTGATGGGCACGGAATTTTCCTTGGCGATCCATGCGCAGGCGATCGTGATCGGCCTCTGCTTTGCCAATGGCCTTTCCCCGATTTCCGGCCAGTACGGATGGCCGTTCGGAATTGTGGCGGGTGCGATGCACTATGTGTTCGTCACCTGCGTGCCGCTGCTGCACGGCGCATATTGCCTGTATAACGGCGGCTTCACGGCGGCCTTCGTCTGCCTGCTGCTTGTGCCGGTTCTGGAGCATCACTGCAAGACCCGCGCGGAACGGCGCGCACCGGCGAAAAGAAATACAAAATAAAAAAGAAGGCTCGCTGTCAATAGCTGGGGTAGAGACAAAACGCAAATAATTAGGTCGTGTCGGGGCGTATCGCTCCGGCACGATTTTATGCATGGCAGAACAAAATCCTTTTCCTGAAATTTGAGAAATTCCGCATACCAAAGCAAATCCGTTGCTTTGACCGGCCTCGGAACGCGCACGCTACCGTACCGATGTAGGCCGACGGGTGTGCGCTTCTAAGGCGTCTCGACTTCCGGCATTGCGATAAAAGCGTCCCGGCGAAGCAGTTTTGCCTCGCCGGGACGCCTTTTTTGCGTCAAACGCCGGTTTCGGCACGCGGCCCGACGGACGGGGAAATTCAAAGGGCAAGCGGCGCGCATAATAGATGTATAACAGCAGACGCTTGCATAATCGCCGTGACGCAAAGCATAGGCTCTATGGGAGGGGATTCCTTTGACCTTTTTAGAGTTAGCTCTGCGCAGGGCAGGCTTTCAAAATCTGCGCGAATTTCAGGAGGCAAACGGCCTCTATCCGTCCGGTGAAACGAGTATTCTGACGATGCAGCGTCTGGAGCCGTACTTTTTGGGCTTTCAGCGCCACCTGATCCGCCCGGGAGATACGCTCTACGGGCTTGCCCGCGCGGGCGGCATTTCCGTATCACAGCTGCTGGCTGCGAATCCCGGCGTACAGCCGCAGAAGCTGGCGATCGGCCAATATTTAACGGTCCCACTGCCGTTCCCCGTCGTGCCGACCGAGGTGCCGTTTACCTATGAGGTGCTGCAGATCGTGCTGCAGGGGCTGCTTGCGCGTTACCCGTCTATTTTGTCCGCGCGCACGCTGACGCAGACGGACTTTGGCCGGAGCGTTTCCGTTCTGCGCATCGGTGCGGGGCAAAGAACCGTGCTTTATAACGCCGCGCATCATGCCAACGAGTGGATTACAACGCCGGTTCTCATGAAGTTCCTCGAGTCCTACGCACAGGCTTATACGCAGGGCGGCGAGGTTTTCGGCATCTCGGCGCGGGAGCTTTTTGCGCGCACGACGCTGCATCTTGTGCCGATGGTCGACCCGGACGGCGTCGATCTGGTCACAGGCGCGATCGCGCCCGGTTCCTCCGAATACGAGCGCGCCCGGCGCATTGCGGAGGCGTTTCCGGCGATTCCGTTCCCGGACGGCTGGAAGGCGAATCTCAACGGGGTGGATTTGAATCTGAACTACCCCGCCGGGTGGGAGCAGGCGCGCGAGATCAAGTTTGCGCAGGGCTATACGCAGCCGGCGCCGCGCGATTATGTGGGCGCGGCGCCGCTCGACCAGCGGGAGTCGGCCGCGATGGCGGAGCTGACCGAGCAGATCGGGCCGGATCTGACGCTGTCCTACCACACACAGGGCGGGGAGATATACTGGAAGTATCAGGATATCGAGCCGCCGCGTGCACAGGAGATCGGTCGGCGCTTTGCCGCCGTCAGCGGCTATACGCTCGAGGAGGTGCCGTATGCGTCGGGCTTTGCCGGGTACAAGGACTGGTTCGTGCTGCGCTTCGGCAGGCCGGGCTATACGGTCGAGGCGGGGCGCGGGGTGAATCCCCTGCCGCTTTCGCAGTTCGGAGAAATCTATCGCGACAATCTCGGCATTCTCACGCTGGGACTGCAGCTTGCATGACGGAGAGGAGATCCAATCGGGATGGAAAGTGTTTCCTTTGCGCCCTGCGCGATATGCCTAAGCGGTGCAGATTTGTCCTTTCCGCAGAGAAAGCCAATCCGCGATCCGGAAAATTTAACCGTAAATAGTCGAAACCCCCGTTTTCTGCGGATAAATTCCGAGCGGAAGGCCATGCGTTTAGCCTCTTTTTCTTGACTTTGCGGCAAAAACGTGTAAACTGGTACTAAGGAAACCACGGAATCGATCCTCTGCGGCGGACGGCGGCTCATGGATACCCTGCCAAGAATCGCTTGCCGTCCAACACCGTCGATCGTGCCGGAGGCTTCCCGAGACGGGGCGCGTTTTCCCTTTGCTGCTGCGCCGCCGCCAAACGGAGAAGGAGGAGAGTCCGTATGAAT
Organism: uncultured Eubacteriales bacterium; assembly: GCA_902465435.1. Lineage (GTDB taxonomy): Bacteria > Bacillota > Clostridia > Oscillospirales > Oscillospiraceae > CABQNH01. The sequence continues at coordinate 26,816 of CABQNH010000011.1, forward strand.
ATTCCCGCCATTGTGTGGCTTACGGCGTTGGTTGCATTCGGCGTGATCGAGGCCTCGACGGCTGCGTTGGTTTCCGTCTGGTTCATGGGCGGCGCACTGGGGGCGATGATTGCTGCACAGCTCGGCGCTTCCATTGGAATTCAGGTTGCGGTCTTTGCGGTGGTTTCAGCGGCACTTCTTGCCGGTCTGCGGCCCTTCGTGCAGAAGTATCTGAAGCCGCGCACCGTTCCGACCAATGTAGACAGCCTGATCGGCAGGACAGCCGTCGTTGTGGAGGCAATCGACAACCTGCACGCAACGGGAACGGTTCGGATCGATTCCGTCCTGTGGATGGCGCGCAGTGCACAGGATCAAACGATTCCGGTCGGCGCGACCGTTCGCGTGGAGCGAATCGAGGGAGTAAAGGTCTTTGTCAGCCCTGCGGAAATGGCCGCGGGCGGAAAGGAAGAAAAGAAATTATGCAAATGATATTGTCTTCGGGAGCATTCCCGCTCAGCACCGGCGCGATTTTCGGCATCGTCGCTGTTCTTTTGCTGCTGCTACTTTTTGTGAAGAACGTCAAGGTCGTAAAGCAGTCTACGGCGTATGTCATTGAGCGTCTGGGCGCCTTCACGGCTGTTTGGGGTGTCGGCGTGCATCTCAAGGTGCCATTTCTTGACCGGATCGCAAAGAAGGTCAGCCTGAAGGAGCAGGTTCTGGATTATCCGCCGCAGCCGGTCATCACGAAGGATAACGTGACCATGCAGATCGACACGGTCGTCTACTTCCAGATCACGGACCCGAAGCTCTACACCTATGGCGTCGAGTATCCCATGATGGCCATGGAAACGCTGACGGCGACCACGCTGCGCAACATCATCGGCGATTTGGAGCTGGATCAGACGCTTACCTCGCGCGATATTATCAACACGAAGATGCGCGTCATTCTGGACGAGGTGACCGACCCGTGGGGCATCAAGGTCAACCGCGTCGAGCTGAAAAACATTCTGCCGCCTGCCGATATCCAGAACTCGATGGAGAAGCAGATGAAGGCCGAGCGCGACCGCCGACAGGCGATCCTGCAGGCTGAGGGCACGAAGCATTCGCAGATTCTTGTGGCAGAGGGCGAGAAGGAATCGGCGATTCTGCGCGCCGATGCGGAAAAGCAGGCCGCCATCCTGCGCGCACAGGGCGAAGCGGAAGCGATTCTGGCCGTGCAGCGCGCGCTGGCGGAGTCTATGAAGCTTTTGAATGAATCCTGTCCGAACGATCAGGTGATCAAGCTGAAGGCACTGGAAACCATGAAGTCCGTTGCCGACGGAAAGGCGACAAAGATCATCATTCCGTCGCAGATTCAGGGGCTCGCCGGACTGGCCGAGGGCATTGTGCAGAGCGTGAAGGAGTCCTGATCCGGAATATAGAATGCAGAAACACGTGGCCGGGGAATCGCTGAAATGCGATTCCCCGGCCGCGTGCTGTATATAGGCGTTTACCGGAGGAAGCCCTCCAGAATCTTCTGCTCGGCCTCCTCGGCGCTCAAGCCCAGCGTCATGAGCTTCAAAATCTGCTCGCCGGCAATGCGCCCGATGGCCGCTTCATGGATCAGAGAGGCGTCCACATGGTCGCAGGTGATCTCTGGAATTGCGCGCACCTTGGAATGGCCCATAATAATGGCGTCGCACTGCACATGGCCGAAGCAGGCGCAGGAGCCGGTGACACGGGGGTAGAAAATCTGGCTCGATGCGTCCTGCGCGACGGAGCGGGAGATGACCTGTGTGCGGCTGCCGTCGCCCTGCAGGAAAACATCCATCTCGGAAACGGCATGCTGCTCGCCGTGGGTCAGCAGCTTTTCCCGAATGATGATCTCTGAATTGGCGCCCTTTAGTTCGGCGCGGGTGTAGCGCTTCGTGTCGTCCACGCCGCGAATCTGGCTGGTTTCCAGCGTGACGTGCGCGCCCTCCTCCAGATACAGGATCGTCTGGGGATTCAGGATGCGTTTGCCGCCGCCTTCGCCCTCGCCGTAGTGCTTTTCAATATATCGAACCTTTGCGTTTTTGCCGACATAGAAGGTGTGAATGCCGTCGTGCCGGCTGTCACACGAGCCGCAGTTATGAATGCCGCAGCCCGCGACGATGGTCACGTCTGCGCCCTCGCCGACAAAAAAGTCGTTATAAACCATATCCTGAAAGCCGGTTTTGGTCAGAACGACTGGAATATAGACCGACTCGGCCTTTGTGCCCGGTGCAATGCGGATATCGATGCCGTCCTTATCCGTTTTGCTCTCGATCACGATATGCTCGGAGTTGTGGCGGAACACCTTCTGCCCGTCGGAACGGATGTTGACCGCACCGTCCGGGATCGTCGCCATATCCGCGACCTGCGCCAAAATGCGCTTCTGTACTTCGTTCAGCACTGCCCGTCCACCTCCAGTCGGTTACAGCCGGCAACTGCGTCGGCCAGAATCCTTGGATAAATTTTTTCCACGCTGCCGCGATCGGCAATCGCACCGTTTGCAATCAGAATGATCTCGTCGGCCAGGCGGAGAATGCGCTCCTGATGCGAGATAATGAGAATCGTGGCCTCCTTGCGGTCGTGGATCGCCTGGAAGGTCTCCGTCAGACGGGCGAAGCTCCACAGATCGATGCCCGCTTCCGGCTCGTCAAAAATCATCAGCTCGCTGCGCCGCGCAAGCAGCGTCGCGATCTCAATGCGCTTGACCTCGCCGCCGGAGAGGGAGGCGTCTACATCGCGATCCAGATAATCCCGCGCGCACAGGCCAACCTTGGTGAGATATGCGCAGGCGCGGTCATGGGAAAGCGGTTCGCCCGCCGCGATGTGCAGAAGATCGCGCACCTTCAGACCCTTGAAGCGCGGCGGCTGCTGGAAGCCGTAGGAAATGCCGCGCCGGGCGCGTTCCGTGACGGAAAGACCGGTCAGATCCTGCCCGTTCCAGAAAATCTGCCCGCTTGTCGCCGGGACGATGCCCATAATGGCCTTGGCAAGCGTCGTCTTTCCGCCGCCGTTCGGCCCTGTGATAACGACAAACTTTTTGTCCTCAATGGTCAGGGAAATGTCGTTTAAAATGTCGATTTCCTTGCCGTCCGCTTCGACGCGGTAGCAAAGATTGCGAATATCAAGCATAAACGTAGTCCTCTTTTGTCAGAATCAAGAAAATTGTAGCATAGGCCAGGGGGAATTGCAAGGACGACCGTGCCGAAAGCCGAAACCGATTAACGCTCGTAATCAAACTCATAGTCTTCCAGACTGACGGTATCGCCGTCCTGAATGCCCATTTCCTCAAGCCGCTCAAACAGACCGGATTTGCGGAGCTGACGGTCAAAGTACATCCGCGATTCATAGTCCTCAAAGTTAATGTCGGAAATGAGCTGCTCCAGCCATGCGCCGGTGACGAGCCAATAGTCGCCCTCGTGCTGGATCTTCAGCTCGTGCGTATCACCGGCTACGGCCACGGGCTTCACATATTCCGGCTCGTAAACCGTGACGGGCGGAAGCTCGCGCAGTCTGCCCGCAATGACGCGCATGAGCTGCTTCGTGCCGGCGGTCGTCGCCGCCGAAATCTCATAGAAGGGATAGCCCAGCGCGGTCACATGGTCGCGCAGGCGCGAAAGATTGTCGCTGCCCTCCGGGAGAAGGTCGCACTTGTTGGCGGCGACGATCATCGGCCGCGCGGCAAGGTCGGCGGAGTATTCACGAAGCTCGGCGTTGATCTTCTCAAAATCCTGAACAGGGTCCCGATCCTCCGAGCCGGAGACGTCCACAATGTGCACCATCAGGCGGCAGCGGTCGATGTGCCGCAGGAAATCATGCCCAAGCCCCGCGCCTTCGGCTGCGCCCTCAATGATTCCGGGGATATCCGCCATGACGAAGGACACGCCCTCGTCTACATAGATCACGCCGAGATTGGGGTAGAGCGTCGTAAAGTGGTAATTTGCGATCTTCGGCCGGGCGTTTGAGGTGACGGAGAGGAGCGTGGACTTTCCCACGTTCGGAAAGCCGACCAGCCCTACGTCTGCCAAAAGCTTCAGCTCGAGAACGACCTCGTGGCTCTCGCCGCGGCCGCCGGACTTGGCAAAGCGCGGCACCTGCCGCGTGGGCGTTGCGAAGTGCTTATTGCCCCAGCCGCCCCGGCCGCCCCGGCAAAGAATATAATCCTGCGAATCGGACATATCCTTGATGATCTCGTTCGTCTCCGCGTCGCGCACAACCGTGCCGCGCGGAATGCGGATGACAAGATCCTCGCCGCGCTTACCCTTCATGCGGCCGCCCTGTCCGTCCATGCCGTTCGGCGCGACATACTTGCGCTTATAGCGGAAATCCATCAGCGTGGAGAGGTTGTCGTCCACGCGCAGAACGATGCTGCCGCCATTGCCGCCGTCCCCGCCGTCCGGGCCGCCGGCCGCTACATATTTTTCGCGGTGAAACGCGACGGCGCCGTTGCCGCCGTTTCCCGCCTGCACAAAAATTTTTACTTTATCTACAAACATCTTGTCACTCCCATCCGATTGCGCAAAAAGCGCTCTTCGATCCAGGCATCGCCGCATGACCCGGCAAAGCACATCGGCGCAATTGCGCGGTGTAAGAAAAAATCCCGAACATAGGAATATGTTCGGGATTTCCAGACTGTCAATAAAGTCCGTAACCGTCAAAATGGGAAAACAATTTTGACGTTTTCCATGTGAAACGTATCCATTCTGTTTTTGGGAAATTTCAAACAAATACAGTTCAAAAAGTGGATAAAGTTTATTATTTTGACTTACTTCGGAACTCGCGCCCTACCGTACCTATGTACGCCTACAGGCGCGAGTTTCTTGTATTCCGAACTTTCTTGATCGTCTGTCAGCGTGTCAAAAAGGTTTTTTGACACGCTGAAAATCCCGAACATAGGAATATGTTCGGGATTTCGTTCCATTACTGCTGCGCGTAAACGGAGCACATTTTGCGATCCTTCCCCTTGCGCTCGAACTTGACGTGACCGTCAATCAGTGCAAACAGAGTGTCGTCGCTGCCAATACCGACGTTGTTGCCGGGATGGATGTGCGTACCTCTCTGGCGAACCAGAATGTTGCCTGCCAGCACGAACTGACCGTCGGCACGCTTCGCGCCCAATCTCTTGGACTCGGAGTCACGACCGTTCTTGGTGGAACCGCCGCCTTTCTTATGCGCAAAGAACTGCAAGCTGATCTTCAGCATGATTTACACCTCCATAACTTCAATATAATCAGGATACTGATCTCTCCAACTGCTCAATGTGAGCATCATGCCGGTCAGGACTGCCTGAACCGCATCCTCTTCCTCACAATGGTTGGGGAGCTTCAAGGTGATCCGGGCCTCGTCTTCATTCACCCTGGTCTTTGCCTGCTCGCCCAATACGTCCGTAATGGTCGTCTCGGCAAACTGAACGGCTGACGTGATGGCCGCGCACACGATGTCGCTGCCGGCCTCGCTGTAGCCGCTGTGGCCCGATACGGAGAATCCTACGATCCTGCCGTTTTGATTGAAAAATTCAACGCGTGTCATATTACAGCGCGATCTTTTCAATCTGCACCTTGGTATAGGGCTGTCTGTGGCCGCGGAGGGACTTGGAGTCCTTCTTCGGGCGGTACTTGAACACGACGACCTTCTTGGCCTTGCCGTTCTTCAGCACCTTGGCTTCGACCTTCGCGCCATCTACGACGGGAGCGCCGAACTTGGAGTTCGCTCCGTCAACGACTGCCAACACCCGATCGAAAGTTACGGTTTCGTCAGCCTGTGCGTTGAGCTTTTCGATGTAAAGGACATCGCCCTCTTTTACGCTGTACTGCTTACCGCCGGTAACGATAACTGCCTGCATTTGTTGCACCTACCTTTATTGTAGTCTCGCTCGGAAGGCGTGAGGCGAAACCCTCAGCTTTTCTGCCTCTTTGAAGCGGCCTAAAAATGATACCATATGAGAATGCAATTGTCAAACATTTTTTTGCTATTTTTCAAAGCGTATTGACCAAAAAGCGGGGATTTGCTATAGTGAATAGAAGAAAAGTATGTATTTTTTCGAAAGGACGGGAGCTTGCCGGTGAAAAAGGGAATGCTGTACCTGCTGTGTCTGGCGTTTTGCCTGTGCGCGTGCGGAAGGCAGAGGGGAAACGGGAAGGAAACGCGCGAGCTTTTTGCCATGGATACCTATATGACGCTGACAGTTTACGGCGAGGGCGCGGACGAGGCGCTTGCCCTGCTGGCGGAGGAGATCACGACGCTCGAGCGGCAATTTTCCGCAGCGCGGGAGGACGGCGAGATCGGCAGCCTGAACCGCAATGGCACGGCTGAGCTTTCCGACGAGACGCTGACGCTGCTCCGGCGCTGCCTTGCGCTGGAACAGCAGACGGGGAGCGCGTTTTGCGTCGGAATGTACCCTGTGGTGTGCCTGTGGGGCTTTCCGACGGGGGCGTATCGCGTGCCGACCGAGGCGGAGATCCAGGCCGCGCTTGCAAAAACCGATCTACGGGCGCTTCAAATAGAAGGAAACTGCGTGACGCTGCCGGAGGGCGCACAGCTGGACTTCGGCGCGGCGGCGAAGGGCTATGCGGGGCAGAAGTGCGCGCAGCTGCTTTCGGCGCGCGGCGACTGCGCCGCGATCCTTTCCCTCGGCGGCAACGTACAGACCGTCGGGATCAAGCCGGACGGCTCAAAATGGCAGGTCGCGGTGCAGGATCCCTTCGGGGAGGGGTACGCCGCGCAGCTTGCCGTTGAGGGAACGAAATCGATCGTGACCTCCGGCAGCTACCAGCGGTATTTTGAACAGGACGGGCGGCGCTACGGACATATTTTTGACGCGCAGACCGGATATCCCGCACAAAGCGGCCTTGCCTCCGTTACGGTCGTGGCGGACGACGGCACGCTGGCCGATGCGCTTTCCACCGCACTTTTTGTGATGGGACTGGAAAAGGGCACGGCGTTTTGGCGCGATACGGGCGGCTTTGAGGCAATCTTTATTACGGAGGACGGAGAAGTCTATGTGACAAGCGGTCTGGCGGCGGACGTCACGGGCTGCACGTTTGCGGAGGTCACACCATGAAAACACGCAGTTGGGTGCTTCTTACCGCCGTGCTGCTGGGCATTTCCCTCATCATGACGGGGCTGCTCTTTTTTGGCGGCGGGACGGCCGAAACGGCGGAGATCTATTCAAACGGTACGCTGCTTTGCACCGTGCGGCTCGCCGAAGCGCAGCGCTTTACGGTGGAGTTCCAGGACGGCTACAACGAGATCACGGTCAAGGACGGAAAAATCGCCGTCACGGCGGCAAGCTGCCCGGACGGCTGCTGCATGGAACGCGGCGCGCAGAAGGGCGGCGCGCCCATTGTCTGCCTGCCGAACCGACTGGCAATCGTCTTTCGCGGGGACGACACCGCGCCGGATGCCGTGGTCGGTGCGGCAGGGCGGCTGTGCGTCATTCTGCCGCGCCGGACGGATTCGGCGCATTCTTTGGCGGGGTCAACCTTTTTGCCGGCGGCGAGCTGGACGGACGGTCCGGGGATGCGAGGCTCCTTAGACAATCCTGCCCCGACTGCCTAAATTTTGGGCAGCGCGACGGCCGCTGCCCGATTTTTTCACACATTGCCTGCGTCTGCCTACTTTTTTGGCAGGCGCATTTTCTTTGCCCATTTTCTTTCCGAATCGCCTGCGGTATACTTAGCGGCGTAAAGAGCAAGAACTGCTGAAAACTGAATGGAAATAGGAGGTGCTGTTTATGCGTTCCGTTGCTCCTATGCGGGCGGCAAAGATCGGCTATCTGATTTTGTCGGCTTTGCTTTGCGTGCTCGGCGTCGTGCTGATCGCCATGCCGGACTTCTCCGTCTCGATGCTTGGCGTATTGTGCGGCATTTTGCTGATCGTTTTTGGCTGCGTGCGCCTGATCGGCTATTTTTCCAAGGATCTGTACCGGCTGGCCTTTCAATATGACCTCACGTCCGGCGTGATCCTGATCGCGCTTGGCGCGATTCTTCTGACGCATCCGAAGAGCCTGATGAGCTTCCTTTGCGTGACGATGGGCCTGTTTCTCCTTTGCGACGGGCTGTTCAAGCTTCAGATCGCCGTGGAATCCAAGCGCTTCGGCATTCCCGAATGGTGGCTCATCCTCGGGTTTGCCGTCGTGACCAGCCTGTGCGGTGTGGCGCTGATGCTCCGTCCCGGCGAGGGCGGCGAGGTAATGACGATCCTGCTCGGGGTTTCCCTGCTGGCCGAGGGCATCCTCAACCTCAGCACGGTGCTGACCGCAGTAAAAATCGTGAAAAATCAACGCCCCGACGTCATTGACGCGGAGGAATATTACGAAGAAAGGAAGGACTAAGTCGCTATGCGTTTTTCAAGAGCGGTCGTTAAGTACCGCGTTCTGATCGTGGTTCTGGTGCTCGTCCTGATGGTTCCCTCCGTTCTGGGTATGATCGGCACGAGAATCAACTATGATATGCTCGACTATCTGCCGGAGGACATGGACACGGTCATCGGCCAGAACGAGCTTTTGGAGGACTTCGGAAAGGGAGCCTTTTCCCTGATCATCGTGGAGGATATGCCGGCTAAGGACGTTGCGAAGCTCTGCAACAAGATCAAGACCGTTGACCATGTGGAGTCCGTAGTCTGGTATTCCACGCTGGCGGACGTCTCCATCCCGATGGAGCTGCTGCCCGAAAAGCTCTATAACGAATTCAACACGGATCACTCGACCATGATGGCGGTCTTCTTTGACAGCGCGACCTCGGACGACGTGACGATGGACGCCATTCGCGAGATCCGATCCATTGCAGGCAAGCAGTGCTTCGTCTCCGGTATGTCGGCGCTCGTTACGGATCTTAAAGATCTGTGCGAGCGGGAGGAGCCTATCTATGTCGGCCTTGCCGTCCTGTTTGCAACGCTTGCCATGCTGCTGTTTTTGGACGGCTGGCTCGTTCCCTTCGTGTTCCTTGCCTCCATCGGTATGATGATCCTTCTGAATCTCGGCACGAACTACTTCTTCGGCGAGATCTCCTACATCACAAAGGCACTGTCCGCCGTCCTGCAGCTTGCCGTTACGATGGACTATTCCATCTTCCTGTGGCACAGCTACAACGAGCAGCGCGAGAAGTACGAGGACAACAAAGAGGCAATGGCAGTCGCGATCCACGAAACGCTGACCTCCGTGGTCGGCAGCTCCATTACAACGGTTGCGGGCTTTGCGGCTCTGTGCTTCATGACCTTCACGCTCGGCCGTGACCTCGGCCTTGTCATGGCCAAGGGCGTCATCTTCGGCGTGATCGGCTGCGTGACCGTGCTGCCGGCACTCATTCTGCTGCTGGATAAGCCGCTGCAGAAGACCAAGCACAAATCGCTTGTGCCGGATATGACAAAATTCGCGAAGAAGATCGTCAAAATCTTTCCGGTGTTCCTCGTGATCTTCGCACTGCTGATTCCGCCTGCCTATTACGGCTACGACAAGACCAACAACGAGGTCTACTACGACATGGGGCAGTGCCTGCCGGAGGACATCGAATACGTCATTGCAAACTCCAAGCTTTCGGAGGAATTCAACATTGCCTCCACGCATATGCTGCTTGTCAGCGCTGACCTGCCTGCCAAGACCGTCCGCGACATGATGGACGAGATGGAGCAGGTGGACGGCATCAAATATGTACTCGGCCTGAAATCCGTGATCGGCGCGGGCGTGCCGGAGGAGATCCTGCCGGACAGCATCCGCGAGATCCTCAAAAGCGACAAGTGGGAGCTGATGCTGATCAACTCCGAATATAAGGTTGCAAGCGACAAGGTCAACGACCAGATCGACAGCCTCAACACCATCCTGAAAAAATACGATAAAAACGGAATGCTCATCGGCGAGGCGCCCTGCATGAAGGACATGATTGAAACGACGGATCACGACTTCAAGGTCGTCAATGCGGTTTCCATCCTTGCGATCTTCCTGATTATCGCGCTGGTAGAAAAGAGCCTGACGCTCCCCTTCATCCTGATTGCAGTCATTGAGCTGGCCATCTTCATCAACCTCGGCCTGCCGCACTATCTCGGGCAGTCGCTGCCGTTTATCGCACCGATCTGTATCAGCACGATCCAGCTCGGCGCAACGGTGGACTACGCCATCCTGATGACGACCCGCTACAAGGCGGAGCGCATCCGCGGCAGCGGCAAGCGCCAGAGCGTCGTCACGGCGCTGGCGACCTCGATCCCCTCGATCATTGTTTCCGGATTCGGCCTGTTCGCCGCAACCTTCGGTGTTGCCGTTTACTCGGATATTGACATCATCAGCTCCATGTGCAGCCTGATGGCGCGCGGCGCGATCGTCAGTATGCTGTGCGTGATCTTCATTCTTCCCGCGCTGCTGCTTCTGTGCGACAAGCCCGTCTGCGCGACGACGGCCGGAATGCGGCATATCCTGAAAAAGAATTCGGAGGTTCAGAAATCATGAAAAGGAAAATGACAAAGCCCCTGGCGCTGCTGTTAAGCGCCGTGATGCTCGTAAGCTGTGTCGGAACAACGGTCTATGCTGTGAGTGCCGGCAAGGAGAGCAAGACAAAAGAAGAACCCGCAGTCGTGACCTCCCTGATTCGGGAGGAGGACGCGGATGTCGTGAAGGATGAAACGGTCTACGTCCTCGCGGGCGCAGACGGCAGCGCAAACCGCGTGATCGTCAGCGACTGGCTCAAGAACACGCTCGGCAGCGCCAGCATTACGGAAAAATCCGATCTGGCCGACGTGGAAAACGTAAAGGGAGATGAAACCTTTACGACGGACGGAAGCGGCAACCGCGTCTGGGATGCGCAGGGCAACGACATTTATTATCAGGGCGACAGCAGCAAGGCGCTGCCTGTGAACCTGAAAATCTCCTATACGCTGGACGGCAGCCCCATTCTGCCCGACGCGCTTGCCGGAAAGAGCGGCAAGGTGACCATCCGCATCGACTATGAAAACACCCAGTCCGAAACCGTGACCGTGGACGGCAAGCAGGAGAAGCTGTACGTTCCCTTTGTTGCGCTGACCGGTCTGCTGCTGGACAACGACGTATTTAGAAACGTAGAGGTCACGAACGGCAAGCTCATGAACGACGGAAGCCGCACGGCCGTGGTCGGCATCGCGCTGCCCGGTATGCAGGAGAACCTCGGGATCGACAAGGAAACCCTTGAAATTCCCTCCTATGTAGAAATCAAGGCGGATGTTGAGAACTTCGCCATGGCAAATACCGTGACCGTTGTCACCAATGAGGTCTTTAACAAGCTCAACACGGAGGGCATCGGCTCGGTCGACGAGCTGGAGAGTGCACTCGGCTCGCTGACAAGCGCAATGACGCAGCTTCTTGACGGCTCCTCCCAGCTCTACGAAGGGCTTGAGACGCTTCTGGAGAAGTCCGGCACGCTGGTGGACGGCATTGACGCGCTGGCGGACGGCCTCGGCCAGCTCAGCGCGAAGAACAACGAACTGAACGGCGGTGCAAAGAAGGTTTTTGAATCGCTCCTGAGTGCAGCGGACACCCAGCTTGCCGCAGCGGGTCTGAGCGTGCAGAAGCTGACCATTTCCAATTATGCGCAGGTGCTCAACGGCGTGATCGCCTCGCTGGATGAGACGAGCGTTTACGAGCAGGCCGTGGCCGCAGCGCGTCAGAAGGTGACGCAGGCCGTCAACGCAAAGCGCGATGAGATCACGGCGGCGGTGACGCAGGCCGTGCAGGAGCAGGTGACCGAGGCGGTGACCGAAGCGGTTCGCGCGCAGGTAGAGGAAAAGGTTTTGGCCTCGCTCGGCATGACGAAGGAAAGCTATGACGCGGGCGTTGCTGCCGGTGTGATCTCGGCGGAGCAGCAGGCGCAGATCACCGCGGCGATCAACGCGCAGATGGAAAGCGCTGAGGTGCAGGCGACCATTTCGCAGACGGTCGCGGCAAAGATGGCGAGCGCGGAGATTCAGGCGACGATCACGGCGAAAACCGACGAGCAGATCGCACAGCTCATTGAGCAGAACATGAACTCGCCGGAGGTGCAGGCACAGATCACGGCGGCGCTGGAGCAGGCAAAGTCCGGCGCGGCGGCGATCAGCTCCCTGAAGGGTCAGCTTGATCAGTACAATCAGTTCTATGTCGGACTTGCGCAGTATACGGCGGGCGTTGGCAAGGCGTATTCCGGCGCATACACCATGCAGAAGCAGGCACCGTCTCTGGTGGAGGGCATCACGCAGCTTCGCGACGGCGCAAAGCAGCTTGCCGACGGCCTGAAGGAATTCAACGAAAAGGGCATCGAGAAGCTGGTGAACGCAGTGGACGGCGACCTGAGCGGAATCGTTGAGCGGCTGACGGCGACGGTTGCGGTGTCGCGCAACTACAAGTCCTTCAGCGGCCTGTCGGACGACATGGGCGGTCAGGTGAAATTCATCTACCGCACGGACGCTGTGGAAGCGGAATAAAAAGAGAAAAAACGCGGGCGGGCTATGGCAAACGCCATAGCCCGCCCCAGGCTGTCAATAAAGTCCGTAACCGTCAAAATGAGAAAACATTTTTGACGATTTCTATGCGAAACGCGTCTATTCGGTTTTGAAAAATTTCAAACAAATACGGTTCAAAAAGTGGATAAAGTTTATTGCTTTGACTTACTTCGGAACTCGCGCCCTACCGTACCTATGTACTTAGGCCGGCGCGAGTTACTCGTATTCCGAACTTTCTTGATAGCCCGCCCCAGACTGTTTCTGAACTTTCTTGACAGTCTGCCTGTACACACAGACCCCGCAGCTTCCGAAGGAAATGCCGGAGGCCGCGGGGTTTGGTATAACGGCCGGGTGGCCGAATTCAGTCCGGCTCGTCGTCCGGCTCACTTTGTGCGATGCGGACCGTCTTTTGCTTGCAGCAGAAAAGCCGCTCCAGCTCGCTCCAATAATTGACCGCCGCCCAAGCAGCCGCGCCCAGCACGGTCAGCGCGCCAAGCACGGCAAGCATCCATTTTAAACACTTCGGCATATGGAAAACCTCCCCGCGTATTTATAAAGAGTATCGCCGCATTTCAGAAAAAACATACGGCGCGCGGCAGAAAAAACGGGAAGGAGTCCTTCTTGGCGAGCGCGGGGTCAATAAAGTCCGCGCACGGAGACCTCGCCGCAGGAAAGCAGCGCCTCGGTGCCGTCCTCATAGCGCACGCGCAGCGCGGCATTTTCGTCAATGCCCAGCGCCAGCGCCGTGCGCGGCTGCTCCGGGAAAAGGACGGCGATCTGCCTGCCGATCGTGATGCAGTCGCGCGAGAAGCGCTTGAGATAGTCGCCGCGCGCGCGGCCCAGCGCGTCGGGCAGCAGGGAGAACTCCCGCAGCAGCGCGGCAGCCAGCTGCTCGCGGGAGACGGGCGCGCCGCAGCACTGCCGCAGAGAACCGGCACGCTCCCGCAAATCCGGAGGGAAATCCTCAATCCGCTGGTTGCAGTTGACGCCGATGCCGATGACAACGGCGCATTCCTTGCCGAAAAAGAGCGGCTCGGTCAGAATGCCCGCGATTTTTCTGCCCTGCAGGATCAGGTCGTTCGGCCACTTGATCTGCGGGCGCAGGCCGCAGCACTGCGCGACGGCATCGCAGGCCGCAACGGCCGTAAACGCGGTCAGGGGAAGAAGCGCTTCCGGCGGGCACTTTGGCCGCAAAAGGACGCTCAGATAGATCCCGCAGTCCGGCGGAGAAAAAAAGCTGCGGCCAAGCCGTCCGCGCCCGCCGGTCTGCTGCTCTGCAAGGTAGGCCGTGCCCTCCGGCGCGTTCGCGCGGGCGGCCGCCTTGCAGTCCGCGTTGGTAGAGACGGTGCAGGGCAGCACCGTCAAAAGCGGCTGCCATGCATGACCCGCAAGCGCGGAAAAAAGCTGCGTCTGATCCATAGAATTCTGCCCCCTTGCATTGTACTTTTTTCAATTTGCCACACTTTTTCCCGTTTGTCAATCCTGCGCGAAAAGATTTGCGCCGCGGAAAGGAAGCGGGTGCTTGCACTGCGGCCGCGGGCGGCGGCCAGCCTTGCACCAGGCCGAAGAGCCGCCGGAAGAAATCCTCTGCGGAGACCGCCGAATATGTCGGGAAACCGGGAAGCGTCCCGGTCTTTTTTGCGCCTGCGCCATCCTTATCGCTGAAATGGAAGGCTTCTTATGAGTTGAATTTCCCAAATCGTTGTGCTATGATGAAAAAAACACGCCCTTAGGAGCGCGGCGGCGTGTCAAAAAGCCCTTTTTGCCATGTCGTCAGACGATCCGGACGCTTTCAAGCAGGTCAAAACAAGCAATGCACAGGAATATAAGAAAGAGAACGGCTCGTCTGCGCGAGGCGGCGCTCCGGCAGACGGCGCATACAGACGGCGTTTTCTTTTGGAGGGGATAGAGAACATGAAGATCATTATTGTTGGCGCGGGAAAGATCGGAAGCACACTGGCCGAGCAGCTTTCGCGCGAAGGCCACGACATTACGATCATCGACCAGAAAAAAGAAAGCATTGAGGAGCTTGGCAGCAAGCTCGACATCATGGTGATCGAGGGCAACGGCGTTGCGCTCCCGACGCTGCGGGAGGCCGGTGTGGAAACGGCGGATCTTTTGATCGCGGTGACGGCCTCGGACGAGAGAAATCTGCTGGCCTGCCTGATCGCAAAGAAGGCGGGCGCAAGACATACCATTGCCCGCGTGCGCAGCTCGGAGTATGCCGAAAATCTGCGCCTGATCAAGGATGATCTCGGGCTGAGCTTTTCCGTGAACCCCGAGTTCGCCACGGCCTGCGAGATCGCGCGCGTGATGCGCGTGCCGTCGGCGATCAAGATCGACACCTTTGCAAGGGGCCGTGTGGAGCTTTTAAAGGTGCGCATTGCGCAGGATTCTCCTTTGGCGGGGCTGAGCCTGATGGATCTGGGGAAATTCCACGCGCGCGTGCTGGTCTGCGCCGTGGAGCGCGGAGAAAAGCAGGTCTACATACCGGACGGCCAATTCCGGCTGGAGGCGGGCGACCGCATCAGCTTTATCGCGCAGCCGAAGCAGGCAAAGGTCTTTTTCAAGCAGATCGGCGTGCAGAAGAATCCGGTCAAGCAGGTGATGCTGATCGGCGGCGGCCGCATTGCGGCGGGCGTTGCGCGGCAGATGCTGGACTTCGGCGCAGAAGTGAAGATCATTGAACGCGACTACAGTGTCTGCGAGGCGCTGGCTGAGGCGCTGCCGCACGCCGTCATCATTCACGGCGACGGAACGGATCAGCAGTGCCTGCAGGAGGAGGGCATCGAGGAGATGAACGCGGTCGCGTCGCTCACCGGTATGGACGAAGAGAATATTCTCATCAGTCTGTATGCGGCGAAGCACTCCAGCGCCAAGATCATAACCAAAATCAACCGAAGCGCTTTCTCGGATGTCATTTCCGATATGGAGCTGGGCAGCGTCTTTTATCCGCGCTACATTGCGGCCGATGCGATCCTGCGCTATGTCCGTGCCATGCAGAATTCCGTCGGCTCCGGCGTCGAGACGCTCTACAAAATCGTCGGGAACAAGGCGGAGGCGCTGGAATTCCGGGTGACGGCAGGCTCCTGCCTGCGTGGCGTGCCGCTTATGAATCTCCCCTTGCGCAAAAACATTCTGATCGGCTCCATCAACCGACGTGGACGGATCCTGATCCCCGGCGGCCAGGATACGCTGGAGGTCGGCGATACGGTCGTCGTTGTGACGGGCGTCACCGGCCTGAATGAGCTGGACGATATTCTGGATAAGCGGAGAGGGTGAGCCATGAATAAGCGAATGATTCTCTATCTGCTTGGGAATATTCTCATGATGCTGGCGGGCTTCATGCTGCTGCCCATTGCGACCGGCATTTTTTACGGGGAGACGGGCTATCAGGCCTTCCTGCCGGTCACGGTAGCCTGCCTTGTCGGCGGCTTCGTGATTACGCGCTTCCCGCCGAAGAAGCGGACGATGTACCCGAAGGACGGCTTTGTTATGGTTGCGCTGTGCTGGGTCATGATCAGCCTGATCGGCGCGCTGCCCTTTGTGATCTCCGGCCAGATTCCGAACTATATCGACGCGATTTTTGAGACGGTTTCCGGCTTTACCACCACGGGCGCGAGCATTTTGAACCGCGTGGAGAGCCTTGACCACAGCATACTCATCTGGCGCAGCTTTACGCACTGGCTGGGCGGTATGGGAATTCTTGTATTCATGCTGGCGCTGTTGCCCTTCGTGGGCGGCGAGAGCATCTATCTGCTGCGCGCGGAATCTCCGGGGCCGGTCGTGTCCAAAATGGTGCCGAAGATGCGGCAGTCCTCCATGATCCTCTACAGCATTTACATCGGCATGACCCTGCTGCAGATTTTCTTATACTGGCTGGGCGACATGCCGTGGTTCGATAATCTGTGCCTGAGCTTCGGTACGGCCGGTACGGGCGGCTTTTCCATTCGCTCCTCCGGCCTTTCGGAATATTCTCCCTATCTGCAGACCGTGACGACGGTGTTCATGCTGCTGTTCGCCGTAAATTTCTCCATGTATTTTCTGCTTTTGCAGCGGAAGCTGCGCGAGATCGGAAGGAATACGGAGCTGCGCTGCTTCCTCGGTATCGTATTTGCGGCGATTGCGCTCATCGTGTTCAATACGCTGCAGGCAGGCGGCTGCTTTACGGGCGTCCGCGACGCCATTCACCACAGCGCGTTTTCCGTGGCATCCGTGATCTCCACGACCGGCTACGGTACCGTGGATTTTTCCAAGTGGCCTGCGTTTTCGCGGACGGTGCTGGTCTGCCTGATGCTCTGCGGCGCATGCGCCGGCTCGACCGGTGGCGGCATGAAGGTGTCGCGCGTGATCATTCTTGTAAAGTCTGCGTTTGCCGAGGTGCGCAAGCTTCTGCATCCGCATACGGTCAACGTCATGCATATGGACGGAAAGCGGGTCGAACGGGAGACGGTGCACGGCGTGCAGTCCTTCTTCGTGATCTACGTCGGACTGATGCTGCTTTCCATATTGCTGGTTTCGCTGGATAATCTGGATTCCGCTACGACGGTCACCTCCGTATTTTCCTGCGTCAATAACATCGGTCCCGGCACAAGCGCCCTTATCGGACCCTTCGGCAGCTATGCAGCCCTGTCCGACCTCTCCAAAATCGTACTGACGTTTGACATGCTCTTCGGGCGGCTGGAGATTTTCCCGATGCTCATTCTTTTAATGCCGAGCACCTGGCGCAGACGCTGAAACATAATGGATGCAGCCGCGTTTCTCTGCGGCAAGGGAGCAGGCTCCGGCGCTCCGGGCTTGCGCCGCAAAGCGGTTCATCCGGTTCGTAAACCTTAAAAAAGCAGTTTTGTACATTTTTTGAAGCATATCCATTCCGTTGTTGAAAAAATTTGAAGGAATTCGGATTGAAAATCAGGATACTATCTATTGTTTTTACTTTCTTTGGAACTCGCGCCCTGCCGTACGCATGTACGCTGCCGGGCGCGGGTTCCCTTGCCTTTCGAACTTTTTGACGCGTCAGCCGATTTCATCGGGGGTTCTCTTGCTTTTTGCACAGAATATGATAAAATAATGCAAAACAAGATCGAGGGCGCATTCTCCCGACAGTCCGCAGCGCGACGTCGGGGAATGCGCCGCAGCGAGAAAGGAGTGCTGGGCGTCATGCAGCAGGAACACGGCGCGCCGGTTGGACTGAGCGCACGCGAGGTGCAGATGCGGACGGAAAAGGGCTTGACGAACCATACGAGCATCCGCGCTGGAAAAAGCGTTCGCGAGATCGTGCTTTCCAATATTTTTACCTATTTTAATTTCATCTTTATGGTCATCACGGTGCTTTTGTGCGTCGTTGGATCCTTCCGCAATCTGACCTTTTTGCCGATCGTGATCGGCAATACGCTGATCGGAATTTTTCAGGAGATTCGCGCCAAGCGAACGCTGGATAAAATGAGCCTGCTCAATGCGCCGCATGCGACGGTGATCCGCGACGGTGCCCGGCGGCGCGTGCGCTCGGAGGAACTGGTGCAGGGCGATACCGTGATTTTTGCGGCGGGCGACCAAATCTGCGCGGATGCCCGCGTGCTGCAGGGAACGGTGCGCGCGAACGAAGCGCTTCTGACCGGCGAGGAGGATGAGATCGTCAAGGCACCGGGCGACCGACTTTTGTCCGGCAGCTTTGTGGTTTCCGGAGAATGCTGCGCCGTGCTGGAAAAGGTCGGCGCGGAGTCCTACATCTCCAAGCTGACCGCCGAGGCCAAAAATGTGGTGGAGGGCGAGCAGTCCGAGATGATCCGCTCCATCAACCGGATCGTCAAATGGATGGGCGTCATTCTGATCCCCATCGGCGGGATCCTGTTTTATCAATGCCGTTATGTCAACGCGGAGAGCCTGAAGGCCAGCGTGGTATCCACGGTTGCCGCCGTGATCGGCATGATCCCGGAGGGGCTGTATCTTTTGACGACGGTCGCTCTGGCACTCGGAACCATTCGGCTGGCACGCCGTAAGGTGCTGCTCAATGATATGAAGAGCATTGAGGCGCTGGCACGGGTCGATGTGCTGTGCGTGGATAAGACCGGCACCATCACCGAGCCGAAAATGCAGGTGAGCGAGCTGATCCCTGCCGCGCAGGAAATCACGCAGGAGGCGCTTTGCGCGCAGCTCGCGCGCTATGTCTCCGCCGCGCAGGATCATAACGCGACCATGCTTGCCCTGCGGGAATACTGCGCGGGCAGGGCGCTGCCGCAGTCGGCGGAGGTGCGAAGCGTCCTTCCGTTTTCCTCCGCCAATAAGTACGGTGCGGTCACCTTTTCGGACGGAACGTGGGTTCTGGGCGCACCGGAATTCGTGCTGCGGGAGAAGGTCGGGCAATATGAGGCGCTGACGCGGGACTATATGAATAAGGGCTACCGGGTGCTGACGCTGGCAAGGCAGACTGCGCCTGTCACGGAGCAGGGAACGGCGGCGGATATTCAGCCGGTAGGCTTCCTTGCGTTGACCAATGCGATTCGTGAGAATGCGGCCGAGACCTTCCGCTATTTCCGTGAACAGGGCGTCGCCGTGAAGGTCATCTCGGGCGACCACCCCGCGACCGTTGCGGAGATCGCGCGCCTGGCCGGAATTGAGAACGCGGAGCGCTGCGTGGACGCCGCCACGCTTACGACACAGGAGGAGATCACGCGGGCTGCTGCGGAATACACGGTTTTTGGCCGCGTTACGCCGCGGCAGAAGCAGCAGCTTGTGCGCGCCATGCAGGAGGCCGGACACACGGTTGCCATGACGGGCGACGGTGTGAACGATATTCTTGCCATGAAGGACGCGAACTGCGCCATTGCTATGGCCTCCGGCAGCGAAGCCGTTTCGCAGGCCGCGCAGGTCGTTCTGCTCGACTCCGACTTTGCGCATATGCCGCATGTCGTGCTGGAGGGACGTCGGGTCGTAAATAATATTCAGCGATCGGCGAGTCTGTTCCTTGTGAAGAACATTTTCTCGCTTTTGCTTTCCATCATGGCGTCCGTCCTCGCGCTGTCCTATCCGCTGGAGCCGACGCACATTTCGCTGATCAGCATGTTTACGATCGGCGTGCCGGGCTTTTTGCTGGCGCTGGAGACGAACAAGAGCCGCATCTCCGGCAGCTTTATGAAGAACGTGCTGCTCTGCGCCCTGCCTGCCGCGCTGACCGACACCATTACGGTCGGTTCGCTTGCCGTTTTCGGACAGGTCTTTCAGATTCCGAGGAGCGTTGTGGCAACGTCGGCGACGCTGGTGCTCGCCGTGGTCGGCTTCATGATCCTGCGGAAGATCAGCACGCCGTTTAATTCGTATCGCCGCTTTGTCTTTTCCCTGAATCTGCTTGGAATGCTTCTGGCCTTCCTGTTCCTGCCGGACTTCTTCTCGATCGCCCGCATTCCGGCCGCCTGCGTGCAGCTTACGATCATTTTTTCCTTTGCCGCAGAGTCGATCTTCCGGATTCTGACATGGATGACGGAACGGGGCGGCGAGGAGCTGCGCCGCCGCTGGAAAAGGCTGCGCCGCCGTTCCGCAGACCGGGAAACCAAAAATTGAACTGGATTGGAGAAAACAACATGCTACTGAAAACCTTGGAGACCTGGTTCCTCTGGGTCATGATCTACAGCATCATCGGCTGGATCTATGAAAGCACGATTTGCTCCGTCAGCCAACGCCGCTTTGTCAACCGCGGTTTTCTGAACGGCCCCTACTGTCCGATTTACGGAAACGGCGCGCTGCTCGTGATCCTCATTTTGGGGCGGATCCATAATCCTGTGCTCTTGTTTTTGCTCGGGGCGCTGGTCACCTGCTCTCTGGAGTATCTGACCTCGTACCTGATGGAGAAGCTGTTTCATGCGCGCTGGTGGGATTATTCCAAACGGAAATGCAACCTCAACGGACGTGTCTGCCTGCTGGGCGCGGTCGTGTTCGGCGCGTTTTCCGTAGCGCTGGTATTGGGCCTGCATCCGCTGGTCGTCTCCCTGACCGACCGATTGACCGGCATGACACGGCATATCGTGTCTCTCGCGCTTTTGGCGGCAATGATCGCGGATTACATCGTCACGCTGACCGGCATGGCGGGCTTCCGGACGAGACTGGAGGAGATCGCCGATTATCTTGAGCAGCAGAAGGAAGAGAGCAAGCTGCGCGCGTCCGAGGCCTATCTCAAGCGCCGGGCGGAGCTGAAACGGCGTCTGAGCCTGCAGCAGCGCAGATTGATTGCCGCCTTCCCAACGCTGAAAATGAAGAAGCCGAAGCACGACGAGACGCTGCAGAAGCTGCGTGAGGCGCTGCGCAAGGCTAAGGAACGCCGCTGACCGGCGGCGCGGAGGAGAGCAATGGAAGAGAACCGCAAAAAAAGCGCAATTCGGGCGGCAACCGTGGTTACGGCTGCCGCCGCGGCGGTTGTCGCCGCAGGCGCAGCCGCGACGCAGCTTCTGGTAAAAACGGCGCTTGACCGCGAGGAGCCGAGGCTCGTGCGCCGCTTTGGGAAAAAGCGCGTTCGCACGGCGCGCGACCGCGACTATGGCCGCGCGCGTCACGACGCGGCGAAAAAACTGGAGGCGCTGCCGCATGAGGTCGTCACGCTGGTGAGCCATGACGGAGAGCAGCTCTGCGGCCACTGGTTTCCCTGCAAAAATGCGAAACGGGCGGTGCTTGCCATGCATGGCTGGCGCTCAAGCTGGAGTGCGGACTTTGGGCTGATCGCCGAGTTCTGGTTCCGCACGGGCTGCAGCGTCCTGTTTGCCGAGCAGCGCGGACAGAACAACAGCGGCGGGGATTATATGGGCTTCGGGCTGGCAGAACGCTTCGACTGCCTGAATTGGGCAAACTGGATCGACGCACGGGAGAAGGGCAAGCTGCCGATTTATCTCAGCGGCGTTTCAATGGGAGCCTCTACCGTGCTGATGGCGGCGGGACTGCGCCTGCCGGAGAATGTGCGCGGTGTGATCGCCGACTGCGGCTTTACGTCGCCGGAGGCGATTTGGGAGCACGTTGCGCAGGAAAAGCTGCATCTTGGCCGATCCCGGCTGCGCAGCGCGCTGGTGGATCGGCAGTTCCGCCGCCGGCTGAAAATGAGCGCCCACGCCGACTCGACCACGCAGGCGCTGCGCCGCTGCAAAATTCCGGTGCTGCTGATCCACGGCACGGAGGATCGCTTCGTGCCGATCGAGATGAGCTACGAGAATTATTTGGCCTGCGCCTCGCCGAAGCGTCTGCTCATTGTGCCGGGCGCGGCGCATGCGCAGAGCTGTTTTGTGGAGCCGGAGCGCTATGAGGCTGCAGTGGCGGCGCTGTTTGCAGACTGCGAACGCATGGAATGACGGCAAGGGGCGCGCGGTCTTCGGCGGAAAGCGCGGCCTGAGGAAAATTCAAAGCCGGGATATCGCGGCAGCTGTAAGAGGTTTTCCGGCGAGAGCGGAAGAGAAAAGACCCAGCGTCCGCCGCAGGAGATTGCGCCAAGGGCCAACGGGCGAACGCAGGGACGTGCCGCAGGCTTCCGGCATCTGCGCCTTCGGGGCGCTCCGCTGACCGCGCAAAAAATGGCTGCTGTGCGCGGTGAAATTTAAGAATTCGGTATGACGGAACAAAAAGTGTTCATTCTGTAAAAAATATTTCAATTTTTTTACGAAATATCACGGAAAATGTTTGCAAAGCGGTAGGGGATATGCTATAATCTCTCCGCAAAAGGATCTACTATAATCTGAAACGGATCTGATACCGTTTCCCAAATGACGAAAGGGGCAAAAAATATGCACAAGTATGTTTACCTTTTCACGGAAGGCAACGCGAACATGCGTGAGCTTCTCGGCGGAAAGGGCGCAAACCTCGCAGAAATGACCAACATTGGTATGCCGGTTCCCCAGGGCTTCACGATTTCCACCGAAGCCTGCACCAAATACTACGAAGACGGCCGCACCATCAACGATGAGATCATGGCGGAGATCATGGAAAACATCGAGAAGATGGAAGAGATCAACGGCAAAAAGTTCGGCGACCTGCAGAATCCGCTGCTTGTTTCCGTCCGCTCCGGTGCAAGAGCTTCCATGCCCGGCATGATGGATACCATCCTCAACCTCGGCCTGAACGATGACGTTGTCGCCGCAATGATTAAGGCCAATCCCGACCCCAAGTTCGAGCGCTTTGTTTACGACTCCTATCGCCGCTTCATCCAGATGTTCTCCGACGTCGTCATGGAAGTCGGCAAGAAACATTTTGAGCGGCTGATCGACCAGATGAAGGAGCGCAAGGGCGTGACCTTTGACGTCGATCTGACCGCCGCCGACCTCAAGGAGCTGGCGGAGCAGTTTAAGGCCGAGTACAAGAAGCAGATCGGCGCCGACTTCCCCTCCGACCCGAAGACCCAGCTTTACGAAGCAATCCGTGCGGTGTTCCGCTCCTGGGACAACCAGCGTGCAAACGTCTACCGCCGTGACAACGACATTCCCTATTCCTGGGGCACTGCCGTCAACGTCATGCCGATGGTCTTCGGCAACCTGAACGAGAACTCCGGCACCGGTGTCGCCTTCACCCGCGACCCCGCGACCGGCGAGAAGAAGCTCATGGGCGAATTCCTCACCAACGCACAGGGCGAGGACGTTGTCGCCGGCGTTCGCACGCCGATGCCCATCTCTCAGATGGCGGAGAAGTTCCCCGATGCATACAAGGAATTCCTCAAGGTCTGCGACATCCTTGAAAATCACTACCGCGATATGCAGGACATGGAGTTCACCGTGGAAAACGGCAAGCTCTATATGCTGCAGTGCCGCAACGGCAAGCGTACCGCGCAGGCTGCGCTCAAGATCGCCTGCGACCTCGTGGACGAGGGCATGATCTCCGAACAGCGGGCTGTTGCGATGATCGACCCGAGAAATCTTGACACGCTGCTGCATCCGCAGTTCGACGCAAAGGCGCTGAAGGCCGCTACGCCGATGGGCAAGGGTCTGGGCGCTTCCCCCGGTGCTGCCGCCGGCAAGATCGTGTTCTCCGCAGAGGACGCGGAAACCTGGCACGCGCGCGGCGAGAAGGTCGTTCTGGTTCGCCTTGAGACCTCGCCGGAGGATATCACCGGCATGAAGGCCGCGCAGGGCATCCTGACCGTTCGCGGCGGCATGACCTCCCACGCGGCGGTCGTTGCCCGCGGCATGGGCACCTGCTGCGTCTCCGGCTGCGGCGACATTGCCATGGACGAAGCAAACAAGAAGTTTACCCTTGGCGGAAAGGAATTCCACGAGGGTGACTGCATCTCTCTCGACGGCTCTACCGGCAACATTTACGACGGCCTTATCCCGACCGTTGACGCTTCTATCGCAGGCGAGTTCGGCCGCATCATGGAGTGGGCCGACAAGTACCGCGTGCTGAAGGTTCGCACCAATGCCGACACCCCGAGAGACGCCAAGAAGGCACGTGAGCTGGGTGCAGAGGGCATCGGCCTTTGCCGCACCGAGCATATGTTCTTTGAAGCCGACCGCATCGCCGCATTCCGCGAGATGATCTGCTCCGACACCGTCGAGGAGCGCGAGGCTGCGCTAAACAAGATCCTTCCCTATCAGCAGGGCGATTTTGAGGCGCTGTATGAAGCAATGGAAGGCGACGCCGTCACCATCCGCTTCCTGGATCCCCCCCTCCATGAGTTCGTTCCGACAGAGGAAAAGGACATCGAGCTGTTGGCCGCGACACAGGGCAAGAGCGTGGAAACCATTAAGTCCATCATCGAGAGCCTGAAGGAATTCAACCCCATGATGGGTCACCGTGGCTGCCGTCTGGCTGTTACCTATCCGGAAATCGCTGCGATGCAGACGAAGGCTGTCATTCGTGCCGCCATTAACGTCTCCAAGAAGCACACCGATTGGAGCATCGTTCCTGAGATCATGATCCCGCTGGTCGGCGATGCAAAGGAACTGAAGTTTGTTAAGGATATCGTTGTCAAGACTGCCGACGAGGAAATTGCAAACTCCGGTATGGAGCTGCACTATGAGGTCGGCACCATGATCGAGATCCCGCGCGCCTGCCTGACGGCAGACGAGGTCGCGAAGGAAGCGGAGTTCTTCTGCTTCGGCACAAACGACCTGACTCAGATGACCTACGGCTTCAGCCGCGACGACGCCGGCAAGTTCCTCAACGCTTACTACGATGCCAAGATCTTTGAGAGCGATCCGTTCGCAAGACTCGATCAGAACGGCGTCGGAAAGCTGATGGAAATGGCATGCAGGCTCGGCCGGAGCGTCCGTCCGGAGATGCACCTCGGCATCTGCGGCGAGCACGGCGGCGATCCCTCTTCCGTCGAGTTCTGCCATAAGCTTGGCTTGACCTACGTTTCCTGCAGCCCGTTCCGCGTCCCGATCGCACGCCTCGCCGCCGCGCAGGCTGCTATTCACGAACAACAGGAATTCTTCAAGGAACTTGCTAAAGAGTATCCCGAAAAGGCTTGGATGTTCAAATAATTCACTATAAAGAAAAGAGCTCCCACTTCATTGTGGGGGCTCTTTTTGCTTATGGCTATATCCAAATACTTACATTCAAATCAAACCGGTTGTAAAGTCTTTTTTTGTACGCAAATTGCAAGTGCAAGTTGGACACCTGCACGGTAGAACTTAGTGAATCAGAG
>CABQNH010000012.1 GCA_902465435.1 uncultured Eubacteriales bacterium
GAGATTAGAAAGGAGATAGAGTATATGCTACGCATAACCGATAACTACACATTACAGATGTTATGTGGTGCACCACATAACGTCTGCAATGAGGAAAGCAAGATCAACGGAATGCGCCCGAACCGCAGTGTGAAGAATGACGACGGCGTGATGGTGGATTTCATCTTCGGCCCTGCCTTTATCTGTGACTGCCGTGGCGAAAATCTGGACAGTCTTTCCGATGAACAGATCGACCGCTACGGCAAGATGTTCCGCTATCCCGAACACCTTGCAAGGGTGAACGACACACTGTTCGGCATCCCGTACCGCCCGCAGCCGGAGCAGGAGCGGTGATATTATTTCGGTCGGTGGCAAAATGTTCGGCCTATGGGACGAACGCTATGCACTGTACCAGCAAGCATCGCCGTTGTGATACCACAACGGCACTTGTCAGGGGTAGCCCCTGAAACCCTTTCGTCCCCACCCATGCGGAGGACGATATTTTTATACCCGAAAGGAGGTCACAGCCGGTGAATGAACCCATGACCTTTTTGGACTTTTTCAGCGGTGTCGGCGGTTTCCGCAAGGGCTTTGAGCTTTGTGGCATGGTCTGCAAAGGCCACTGCGAGATCGACAAATTCGCAGACCGCAGCTACCGTGCGATCCATGATGTAAAGGAGGATGAATGGTATGGCGAGGACATCACCAAAACCGAGCCCGCCGACCTGCCGAGGGTCAACCTCTGGGCAGGCGGATTCCCGTGTCAGGACATTTCTGTATCTGGCCGACAGCGAGGGCTTGCAGGCAAGCGAAGCTCTCTCTTTTTTGAAATCGTTAGACTCCTCAAAGGCATGCCTGCCGAGGATCGACCCGAATGGCTTGTCCTTGAAAATGTTAAAAATCTGCTCTCCGTTAATCGAGGATGGGACTTTGCGACCGTTCTCCATTCGTTGGCCGAAATCGGCTATCATATCGAATACGGACTGCTTAATTCACGCTTCCACGGCGTTCCGCAAAACCGGGAACGCATCTACCTTGTCGCTTATCGACATTTTAGATCCGAAGGTGGACGAAAAGTATTTCCTGTCACCGCAGGCGACGGCAAGGCTCTTATACAGCTGATCGGCGGCACGCAGGGCAAACGGGTCTATGATCCCGCAGGCGTGAGCTGCACGCTGATGAGCGAGGGCTGCGGCTTTGCCGGACGCACGGGGATGTACTTCATCGACCTGTGCAAAGGCGAACCGAGGCTGACCGAGCACGCCCGCTGCATCAAAGCAAGGTATGACAGCGGCATTACCAACCACAGCGGCGACAAAAGCGGCGTTCTCTGTATGAGCGGCGAGTGCCCGGACCGCACCGAGGAAACGGCGCTCATTCAACTAAAACGGGGTACGCCGAAAATCTTGGAGCAGGATCATACCAAATGCCTGATCGCAGGCTATGACAAGATCGGGGTCAGCAACCGGGGCGAAAACTCCGGTGTTTTTTATGGCTGCCGTGCCGTCCTCACCCCCGACCGGGAAAACAAGCGGCAGAACGGGCGGCGCTTCAAGGCGTGCGGCGAACCGGCTTTCTGCCTGAACACGCAGGACAAGCACGGTGTTTATCTCTGCGCCTGCGATTCCTGCGAGTTTGCTTTGCGTATCAAAAATGCCACTGCTGCCGGATATGCGGAGGCCCACTGCGGCGACAGCATCAATCTGGCGTTTCCCGACAGCAAGACCCGCCGAGGCCGTGTCGGGAAAGGCCATGCACAGACACTGGACACCTCCTGTAATCAGGGCGTGCCCCTCGGCTGTGGGCGCATCCGCAAGCTGACACCCCGTGAGTGCTGGCGGCTGCAAGGCTTTTCGAACGATATGTTTGACCGGGCTGCCGCCGTCAATTCCGACACCCAGCTTTACAAGCAGGCGGGCAATGGCGTGACGATTCCCGTCGTGTATGCGGTCGGCAAGCGGATCGTCGAAATACAAAATGAATTAGATAAGGAGAGCCTATGAGAAAGCGCAATGTTCACATTCAATTCTGGCTGGACAAAAAGGAAGCCAAGGCGTTTCAGAAGAAGGTCAGGAAAAGCGGGCTTTCCCGTGAAGCGTATCTCCGCCACTTGGTAAACGGCCTTGAACCGCAGGACGCCCCGCCGCCCGACTATTACGCCATGATGCGGGAGCTGCACGGGATCGGCAATAACCTCAATCAGATCGCCGCAAAAGCCCATACCCTGAACGTACTGGATGTGCAGCGATACTCTGCCACCAACGCCCTGCTGATCCTTGCCACGAAGCCGGATGCCTGCAGGCTGGGCGACAAAGATTTCTGGCGGGATCAGGGCGTGTATATCAAGCGGCAGGAGTTCGGCCGCCCCATCAAGATCGTCGAGTCTAACGGCGAGTACACCCGTGACGACGGCAGCATCGGCGTGTCCTACAACATCAAGCGGGTCTATGACATCTCGCAGACCACCGCCCGAACGAGAGCGCCGCAGGCGGTTTCCCATGACGCACGGGCACTGCTGAACGCCTTGATCTACAAGCGCCCTGCGTCGGTGCAGTCCGTGGACGAGCTGCCGAACGGCATGGCTGCCGTGTACGACCGTGAGCAGAACGCCGTTTTCGTCCGCCGTGGGCTTTCGGCAAACGACCTGTTCTGCGGTCTGTCCAAAGCACTGGCGCAGGCGGAGCTTGCCCGGACTGGCAAGGAATACACCGAGGAAAACGCCGGTTTCAAGGCGCAGTGCGTTTCCTATATCCTTGGCAAAGAGTTCGGTGTGGATGTGAGCGGCTATGCTTTTGAAGCGCCTGCCGACTTCCTGCACACCGATGACCCGCAGACGATCCGTGCCGAGCTGACCGACATCCGGGACACCGCCTATGACATTTCCGCAAGGATGATGCGGTCGCTGGAACAGAGCAAAGCACCCCGCCTGAGCGAACAAGAGCGATGAATATGGGGAAACAGGAAAAACGGGTATTGACCCTTGACCGCTACGAACATGGCGTTGTGGTCAATGCCCTCAATGAAATGCGGAACGATCTGCTGGAGGAAGAACGCCCCACCGACATTGTTGACGAAGTTCTCTTGAAAGTGATCGATGCGCCCGCAAAGAAAGTACGGCGCAGGAGCGATGAAGAAAGAGAATAACCACTTTGTCCTCTGCCTGTTCGGTATTCTCCCCGTGGTGTGGCTGGGGCTGCTGATCGCCCCTGCTGCCCACGGCGGTCTGCCGGAGATCATCGCACGGTTTCCGGCAGTAATGAACGCCCCATTTCATATTGAGCTTTGCGGGGACAGTCTGAAAACTGTCTTCGTTCTGCTCAGCGCTTACGGGCTTGCGGTGGGTGTCATTCTATCGTCCCGCCGCAATTACCGCCGTGGCGAGGAACACGGTTCGGCCAAGTGGGGCTCGGCTCGAACCGTCAACCGAAAATACCGGGCAGCCGAGCCGGAGGACAACAAGATCTTCACGCAGAATGTCCGTATGGGACTGGACGGGCGAAAGCACCGCCGCAACCTCAATACGGTCGTTGTCGGCGGCAGCGGCGCAGGCAAAACGAGATTTTACGCCAAACCGAATCTGTGTCAGGCCAACACGAGCTTTACCGTTCTCGACCCGAAAGGCGAGCTGCTGCGCAGTACGGGGCATCTGCTGCGACAAAAGGGCTATGAGGTTCGTGTGCTGGATCTTCTGAATATGGAGAAAAGCCACTGCTACAACCCGTTTGTCTACCTGCGGGACGACAATGATGTGCAGCGGCTTGTGACCAATCTGTTCAAAAGCACCACACCGAAAGGCAGCCAGTCCAACGATCCCTTTTGGGACACCGCCGCATCTATGCTCCTGCTGGCGCTGATCTTCTATCTGAAATACGAAGCGCCGCCCGACGAGCAGAACTTCCCGATGGTCATGGAGATGCTGCGTGCGGCGGATGTGCGGGAGGACTGCGACGAATACACCTCACCGCTGGACGAGCTGTTTGAGCGGCTGGAAATGAGGGAGCCCGACCACATTGCTGTGAAGTATTACAAGGACTATCATTCCGGCAGCGCAAAAACGCTGAAATCCATTCAGATCACGCTGGCGGCAAGGCTCGAAAAATTCAATTTGTCCTCGCTGGCGGCGTTGACTGCTACGGATGAGCTGAATCTGCCGTCCCTCGGAGAGAAGAAAGTGGCGCTCTTTGCCCTGATTCCCGACAATGACACCAGCTTTAACTTTTTGGTCAGCATCCTTTATACCCAGCTTTTTCAGCAGCTATTTTATCTGGCCGACTACAAATACGGCGGCAGCCTGCCTGTCCCCGTTCATTTTTTAATGGACGAGTTCAGCAATGTCAGCCTGCCGGAGGACTTCTCCAAGATCCTTGCGGTCATGCGCTCCCGCAATGTGTATGTGTCGATCATTCTGCAAAATGTAGCGGCACTCAAAGCGCTGTTTGAAAAGGAATGGGAGTCGATCCTCGGCAACTGCGATGAGTTCCTTTACCTCGGCGGCAACGAAACTTCGACCCACAAGCTGATCTCGGAATCCTATCTCGGCAAATCCACCATCGACACCAACACCTACGGCAAATCCTCTGGGCGCAACGGCAATTACAGCACGAACTATCAGATCAGCGGCAGAGAGCTTCTGACGCCGGACGAGGTGCGTATGCTGGACAACCGTTACGCTCTTTTGTTTATCCGTGGTGAGCGTCCTGTAATGGATGAAAAATACGACATTCTGAAACACCCGAACATTGCGCTGACCGAGGACGGCGGTGCAGCCCCCTATCAACACGGTGGGACGGAAAATGCCGTTGCAACGCTCTCGTTTGCAGGCGCTGCCGCCGAAACCATATCTGCACCAAACGAACCCATACCCGATTATGAGCTTCTTTCCGACGAGGATATAGAAGCTCTTTTTTAATGTAAGGAGGATGAACCTATGAAGAACACCAAAAAGGCCGCAAACAAGCTGCCTGTGCCCGGCAAGGTCAGAAAGGGCTTCCGTTTCTACTGCGCCGCCGTACTGTCGGTTGCCCTTGTGCTCGGCTGCTCCGTCACGGCCTTCGCTGCCAATGACCCGATCGCCGCCGTGAACAACCTGAGCGATTTCATTTTCGGTCTGATCCGTGCGGTCGGACTGATCCTGCTCGGCTGGGGCATCGTGCAGGTGGGACTTTCGTTCCAGTCCCACGATCCCAGCCAGCGCAGCAACGGCTTTCTCACGCTTGCGGGCGGCATTGTCATCACTTTTGCCAAAGAGATCCTGAACCTGATCACGGGCTGAAAGGAGGCTGAAGATGGAAAAGTGTGAGTGCTATATCCACTCTCTGAAACAGGGAGAAACCCATGTGCTCGGTGAGGCGACGATCCTCAAACGCATTGGGGACAACGACTACCTTGCCGAATACAACGGCGTGAAGTGCCACGCCATATTCAATCCCTTTGCCGGGCGCTACTTTGTAGACGATGTGTACGGTGTGATCCGCAGTTCGCCCGACCGGGACAGCAGATAAATGATACGGCGCATGGGGCAGGTCACTTCGGCCTGCCCCTACTTGCCGGAAAGGAGGAAGCTGTGAAGAAATACAGCATTATTTATGCAGACCCGCCTTGGCGGTACAAGGTCTATTCTAAAAAGGGGCTTGGGCGCTCCGCCGAATCCCACTACCCGACAATGGAGCTGGAAGATATACGGGCGCTGCCGGTCAGCACACTTGCCGCCGATGACTGCGTATTGTTTCTATGGACAACGATCCCGCTGCTGCACGACTGCTTTTCGGTCATGCGTTCGTGGGGCTTTTCGTATAAGACGGTGGCTTTCGTGTGGATCAAGCAGAACCGCAAGTCCGACAGCCTGTTTTGGGGTATGGGACACTGGACGAGAGCCAATGCGGAGTTCTGTATGCTTGCCACCAAAGGCCACCCGAAACGCCGCTCTGCCGGGGTGCATCAAGTCATCCTCTCCCACATCGAGGAACACAGCAAAAAGCCGGAAGAAGCAAGACGGCGCATTGTTGAGCTGATGGGCAATTTGTCACGCATTGAACTGTTCGCCCGTCAGAAAGCGGACGGATGGGATGCTTGGGGCAACGAGGTCGCCTGTGATGTTGCGCTGACGGGAGGTGAGCCGAATGTCGGATAACTGGGTCGTACAGAATCTCGAAAACGCACTCGAAACTTGGAACGAAAAGCTGGCAGAGATCTGGCAGCTCATTACGCAGTCGCCAGAGCAATTCAAGGGCGGCACGATCTGGAATGTGATCGTCGGCATCCACGGTGCGGTGCAGGCTATCGGGCTTGCGCTGCTCGTTTTGTTCTTTGTGGTGGGCGTGATGAAAACCTGCGGCAGCTTTGCGGAACTGAAGCGGCCGGAACACGCCCTGAAAGTGTTCATCCGCTTCGTCCTTGCCAAAGCCGCCGTCACATACGGCTTGGAGCTGATGATTGCCCTGTTCAATATCGTGCAGGGGCTGATCTCTACCATCATGAACGCCGCAGGCTTCGGCACAGCGCAGGAAACCGTGCTGCCCGCCGAGATCGTAACCGCCGTGGAGGACTGCGGCTTTTTTGAAAGCATCCCATTGTGGGCAGTGACCTTGATCGGCGGGCTGTTCATTACGGTCTTGTCGTTTATCATGATCATGACCGTGTACGGCAGATTTTTCAAACTATATCTCTATACGGCCATTGCACCGGTCCCGCTTTCTGCCTTTGCGGGCGAGCCGTCGCAGAACATCGGCAAGAGTTTCATCAAGAGTTATGCCGCCGTCTGCTTGGAGGGGGCAATTATCGTTCTGGCGTGCATCATCTTCTCCCTGTTTGCATCCAGCCCGCCCGTCGTCGATCCCGATGCGGCGGCGGTGACACAGGTGTGGTCGTATGTGGGCGAGTTGGTTTTCAATATGCTGGTGCTCGTCGGCGCAGTCAAAATGGCCGACCGTGTTGTGCGTGAAATGATGGGACTGTAAAGGAGGAAGAAATTTGGAAGTAAAAATTAATCGGGAGATTCGCAACTATACGGAATCCATGTTTTTCGGGCTGTCCATGCGGCAGTTCGTTTTTTCTGTCTTGGCGATCCTCGTCGCCGTGGGGCTGTACTTTTTGCTGAAACCCCATTTCGGGACGGAAACCGTCAGTTGGATGTGCATTCTCGGTGCCGCACCCTTTGCGGCGCTGGGCTTTATCACTTATCACGGCATGACCGCCGAGCAATTTCTCTGGGCGTGGCTGCGCTCGGAGCTGTTAGAGCCGAAAGAGCTTCGCTTTGAGGCATCGAACCTCTACTATGAAGCGCTCAAAGACAAATTGGAGGGAGGAAAATCATGATCAAGACGCTGAAAAACCTGCTGAAACAGGACAAGGAGCGGTACACCGTGCCCCGCAAGGTGCAGGATGTGATCCCCGTCCGCCGCATCTGGAAGGACGGCATTTTTCAGGTGGGCGGCCGCTTTTCCAAGACCTATCAGTTTACCGACATCAATTACCTTGTGGCAAGCCGTGAGGACAAGGAGCAGATGTTCCTTGCCTATTCGGAGCTGCTGAACAGTCTGGATTCCGGGGCGACAACGAAGATCACCATCAACAACCGTAGGCTGAACCGGGCAAATTTTGAGCAGTCGATCTTGATGCCCATGCGGGGCGATGCCTGCGATGTGTACCGCAGGGAATACAATCAAATGCTGCTTGACAAGACCACCGGCGCCAACGGCATCATTCAAGAGAAATATATCACGGTGTCGGTCTGCAAGAAAGACATCGAAGAAGCCCGCACCTACTTTTCCCGTGTGGGCGCAGACCTGATTGCCCATTTCGCCGCCCTCGGCTCCAAGTGTACCGAACTGGATGCCGCCGAAAAGCTGCGGGTGCTCCACGATTTCTACCGTCAGGGTGAAGAAGCGGCCTTTCACTTTGACCCTCAGGATATGATGCACAAGGGGCATGATTTCAAGGACTATATCTGTCCTGACTCAATGGAGAAAAGCAGTGACTGCCTGAAGCTGGGCGAGAAATACTGCCGTGTCTTGTTTTTGAAGGACTACGCTTCTTATGTCAAAGACAGCATGGTCACGGAACTGACCGACTTCAACCGAAATATGATGCTGTCGATCGATGTTGTGCCGATCCCCACCGACGAGGCCGTGCGGGAGGTGGAGAACCGTCTGCTCGGCATCGAAACCAACATCACCAACTGGCAGCGCAGGCAGAACGCCAACAACAATTTCTCTGCCGTCGTGCCCTACGATATGGAGCTCCAGCGCAAGGAGAGCAAGGAGTTTCTGGACGATCTGACCACGAGAGATCAGCGGATGATGCTGGCGGTCATTACAATGGTCATTACTGCCGACGACAAAAATCAGCTCGACAGCGACACCGAAACGGTGCTTGCCGTGGCACGAAAGCATATGTGTCAGCTTGCCGTGCTGAAATTCCAGCAGATCGACGGGCTGAACACCGTCCTCCCCATCGGCACACGGAAGATCAATGCGTTTCGCACCCTCACCACTGAGAGCCTTGCGGTGTTTATGCCGTTTAAGGTGCAGGAGGTGCAGGACAAAGGCGGCATTTACTTCGGGGAGAACGCCATTTCCCACAACCTCATCATGTGCAACAAGGCAAATCTTCTGAACCAGTCGGCGTTCCTGTTGGGTGTGCCCGGTTCGGGCAAATCGTTCAGCGCCAAGGAGCTGATCGCTTTCCTTATTCTCAACACCGCCGATGATGTGCTGGTCTGCGATCCGGAAAACGAATTTGGTGCGCTGGCGGCGGCTCTGGGCAAAGAAACGGCGACCGTCATTCATATGGCGGCGGGCGGCAAGGATCGCTTGAACGCCATGTATATGGTGGACGGCTACGGCGAGAACAACCCCATCGTGGAGAAATCGCAATTCATCATGTCCCTTGTGGAGCAGATCGACAAGGCCGGTGTCGGCCCGCAGCAGAAATCCATCATCGACCGCTGCACGGCGCTGGTGTATCAGGACGCCGAGCAGACGGGCAAACCCGCTACGCTCTGTGACCTGCGGAACAAGCTGCTGGAACAGCCCGAAGAAAAGGCAAAGGAGATTGCCTTGTCGCTGGAGCTGTTTACCACCGGCTCACTGGATATTTTCGGCCACGAAAGCACCGTCGATCTCGACAAGCGCATCGTCGTATTTGATATTCACGGCCTTGGCGAGCAGTTGAAGCCGACGGGACTGCTGGTGATCACCGACACCATTCTCAACCGTGTCACCCTCAACTGGAAGAAGGGCAAGCGTACCCACATCTTCATCGACGAATTTCATGTCGTTTTTGAAAATGAGCAGAGCGGCATTTTCTTCAATTCCGCATGGCGGCAGTTCCGTAAGCGCAACGGCTATCCCACCGCCATTACGCAGAATGTGGAATACCTGCTGGACTCCGTGCAGGCAAGCACTATGCTCTCCAACTCCGAGTTCGTGGTCATGCTCAATCAGGCGTTTTCCGACCGTGCCAAGCTCTCGAAGCTCCTGAACATCTCCGACGAGCAAATGAGCTATGTCACCAACGCCGACGCTGGCTGTGGGCTGATCAAGTACGGCTCGGCGCTGGTGCCGTTTATCAACCGCTTTCCCAAAGATACCGAGCTTTACCGCTTGATGACGACACGCCCCGGCGAGGGTGTGTTCGGCAGCGGAAACGCATCTTAAAGGAGGCCATATATGAAAAGCAAATATCTGATGATCGGGGCGGCCGTATGTGCCGCCCTTTTCCTTTTCTCCGGCATCATGCTCTGTCGGCAGTATGCAGACGAAAAGCAGAGCGTAGAAGCCTTTGAACAGGTCGCCGCACTGGTGGAAACCGAACCGACACCCGCCTACACGCCGCCGGAAACCGAGCCGCTGCCGGAGCTGACGGCATTTGAAAAGTACCGGGTGGTGCAGGAGCAGAACAGTGACTTTGTGGGCTGGCTCTCCA
Organism: uncultured Eubacteriales bacterium; assembly: GCA_902465435.1. Lineage (GTDB taxonomy): Bacteria > Bacillota > Clostridia > Oscillospirales > Oscillospiraceae > CABQNH01. The sequence goes on from CABQNH010000012.1 coordinate 9,904, forward strand.
TCCCCGGCACGAGCATCGACTATCCCGTGATGCAGACCGTGGACGAGCCGAATTTCTATCTGAAACGGGGCTTTGACAAACAGTACAGTTATTACGGCGTGCCCTATGTGCAGGAAAACTGCAACCTCGGACTTTCTGACAACTGCGTGATCTACGGGCATCACATGAATAACGGCAGTATGTTTGCCGATCTCTGCAAGTACGAAAGCGAGGATTTTTACAAGGCGCACCGAACGATCCGCTTTGATACGCTGTCCGGCTTTGGGGAATATGAGATCGTGGCGGTGTTCAAGACCGTTGCCTATTCCGAACAGGGCTTCAAGTATTACCACTTCACCCGTGCGGAGTCGGCGGAGGACTTTGATGATTATATCGCCCAATGCAAGGCGCTTTCTCTCTACGACACCGGCGTAACGGCAGAATACGGTGACAAGCTGATCACGCTCTCCACCTGCGAATACAGCCGCAAAAACGGGCGCATGGTCGTTGTTGCCAAGCGGATCGCCTTACCCTCTGCGGAGGTGGGCAACGATGCCTGACATCAAAACGAGAGATGTGGTCAAGGGAACGGTAAAGGTGATCGACAAGTCGGCGGTGGCCGCTGAGCGGATAAAGGATGCCTATGTCCGCACCAAGGACAAGGCGGAGCACAGCGTTTTTGCGGCAGAATCCTCTCCCGAAGAATATGCCGCCGACCGCACTTTGACCGGGACGGAAACGGCGGCGCACGAAGTTGCCCACGGGCTGGATAAGGCCGGCCGCAAGGGTGTAAAAACCACAAAGGAGAATATCTCCAAGGCAAAGGACTATTTTCAGCGGAGAAAGACCGACTTGCCGAGAAAGCAGGCGCAGAACGCCATGCAACGGGTGCGCCACTCTGCCGATGCCACGCAAAAGACGATCAAGACGGTAGACCGCAGCGGTAAGACCATCAAGCAGACGGCAAAATCCACGGGCAAAGCGGCAGTCAAGACCACACAGAAAACCATCAAGACCACCGAGCAGACCGCCCGGACGACCATAAAAACGACGCAGGCTGCGGCAAAAACGGCACAGAAAACCGCACAGGCCACGGCAAAAGCTGCCAAAACTGCGGCGCAGACCGCCCGTGCAGCAGCAAAGGCAACTGCGGCAGGCATCAAGGCCGCAGTTAAGGCTGCCGCTGCCGCCATCAAAGCCCTCATTGCCGGGACAAAGGCGCTGATCGCCGCCATCGCTGCGGGCGGGTGGATCGCCGTTGTCGTGATTATCGTTGTCTGTCTGATCGGGTTGATCGTCGGCTCATGCTTCGGTATCTTCTTCTCCGGCGAGGACAGCGGCACGGGACAGAGCATGCGGCAGGCCGTGCAGGAGATCAACGCCGACTATCAATCACAGATCGACACCACGAGGGCAAACATCACCTATGACGAGCTGGAAATGTCCGGTTCCCGTGCCGTCTGGCCGGAGGTGCTGGCGGTGTATGCGGTAAAAACCACCACCGACCCCGACGATCCGCAGGAGGTCGCCACGGTGGACGACAGCAAGAAAGCCATCCTCAAAGATATTTTCTGGCGGATGAACGAGTTATCTTCCCGCACCGAGAGCAAGACCGAGGAAGTCACCACCGAAACCGACGACGGTCACGGGAACATCGTGGAAACCACCACGACAGTTACGCGCACCTACCTTTATATTACGGTCAGCCACAAGACCGCCGAGGAAATGGCAGATCGGTACGCTTTCACCGCCGATCAGCGGCAGCAGCTTGCTGAGCTGCTTGCCGAAGAAAACAGAAGTATGTGGTCATCCGTCCTTTACGGCATCTATTCCGGGGACGATGCCATCGTTGCGGTAGCCTTGTCGCAGGTCGGTAATGTGGGCGGCGAGCCTTACTGGTCATGGTACGGATTTGAAAGCCGTGTGGAATGGTGCGCCTGCTTCGTGTCTTGGTGCGCCAACGAGTGCGGTTATATCGACAGCGGCGTTGTACCGAAATTTGCCGGTTGCGTAGGAGGCGTGCAATGGTTCAAAGACCGTGAGCAATGGCAGGACGGCTCGGCCGAGCCTGCCCCCGGCATGATCATTTTCTTTGACTGGGACAACAAAGGCTCGTCCGGTCCGCAGGATGGTCAGTCCGATCATGTCGGTATCGTGGAGAAATGTGAAAACGGTATTGTCTACACCATCGAGGGCAATTCCGGTGATAGCTGCCGACAAAACCAATACCCCGTAGGGCATTATGAGATCCTTGGGTATGGAATACCAGCCTTTTAATTAGGCCTATAAAAAGGAGCAAATGGCATATTTGATCTATACCACTTGCTCTTTTTACATATGATGATTCAAACAACAGATGTATTCAGCTACGATTTTTCCGCTCTTCTTGTATGGGGAATTGAATGATATGATAAAATTTCTTACTTTCGGGATCAAAACGCATCGTTGCAACGCCGTGATATCGGGCTACTATACGCCCAATGCTCTTCAGACCAACACCATGAATTCCGGGATTGCGCTTTTTCGTTCGAAACAAGCCCTCATGATCCGGCACCGGCGGTGTATCGCAAGAATTGACAACTGAAACGATCACAACCTGTTGATCCTCATTTTTCTTTACGGATAGCTCTATCGTCCGTTCTGTAGAGGAGCTCGCCGCCTCGAACGCATTCGTCAGCAGGTTACCGTAAAAGGTCGTAATACTTGGGGCATCCATAAACGAAAGACAATTATCCCGGATATCACATTGAAGGGTTATTTTTTGGCTTTTACATTTATCCCGAAATTGCTGCAGCATGAAATTAAGTATGGGGTCAGAACATAATTTTACCTGCTGATCAGGCAGTACATCATCCACAAGTTTTGTAATATACTCGGATATCCCCGGAGCGTTGAAGTCGTTTGCCAAGCCGTGAATAGTATTTAGATGTCTTTTGATATCGTGTATGAGAATGCGTTGGTTTTCGGACTGCTTTTGCAGATCCTGATAATATGCAGCATCTGCTTCTTCTTTTTGAATACTCAAATTCATAGCCAGCTGTTCGGCGTGCATTCGCTGCAAATGGTTGTATATGACCATAAAAATCAGATTGACGATCAACAATGTCAATACAATGATGATCATGAGAAGTTCTACCGGCTTCGTCATCTCCGTGCGTATCCCGATATATACCACTACTGCCGAGACGATGACAGAAAAGATCGGTAATATGCAAAGCAATCCCATAAACGCAGGTTCTTCCTGAGCCTGTCTGTTCGGAGACCAAAGCTTTGCAGCAATGACCGTTATCGAAAAATAAAGCATTTTGCTAATTACAGCCATGACGATCATGATGGCTAAACTATCTGCATAGGCACCAAAACGGAAACCAAACAAGCTGATGATCCATGCTGCGATAATTTCTGTAATAGCCATGATCGAGGTCAGAAAAGCAGAATGCAATATGGCAGATCTCAGCTTGCATTCGTAATTCATCCATAGCAGCAGTAAATTAGAAAGGAAAAATGCTGCGCCATTCAAAACAACGCTGTTAAACCATGTAATACCAAACAAAAGAAGATAGGCAACCGCACATGTGATGCCAATTCTAAGACCGGATGATTTTCTACAAAACAGAGCATCAAAATACAGCCACGCAATGGTCGCTTCTGCAATATATAACACGCCGTAGCAAATATATTCCGCCATCATTTCACGCTTTCCATATACCACAAATAGGTGTCCTTGAATGCAGTATACCTTCTCCTTGTTAAGTAAGCGGTCATCTCCCTGCCCCGATATTTCAGCAGGATCGTATCTTTGTGAATAGAATTGACAAAGTGCAGATTGACGATATAGCTCCGGTGCGTCATATAAAAGCATGGCAAGGTCAAAGTTTGCCGCCAATACTCCATATTCTGTGTACTTTGCAGAACTCCATCTATCGTATGAACTAAAACTTTTCTCTGTGTCGCTTCAACGCAAATGATCTCTTCCGCACGACGAACAAATACTCCTTCATTCGTTACAATGGGGAACTCGCGGCTTTCCATATTGTACTGGTAAACTGCATCTTTCAGATTGCGAAACAGCCGATTTTTATCAATCGGTTTTGACAAATACCGAAACACCTGAAATCTCATGGCTTCGTCCAAATAATCCGGATAAGAGGTCACGATGAATATCTTTATATTTGGATTCAATTCTTTCAGCTTTGCACCAACATGGATCCCGCTAACGCCGGGCATTTCAACATCTAAAAATGCGATATCCGCACGAGCTTTAGCATTTAACAGAGCATCTCCGCTGGAATAGCAGGCAAATTCCGGTATCATTCCGCCCAGCTGCTCAAAATACTCCGATACATATAAATGCAGTTGCTCAAGAATAATCGAATCGTCATCGCAAAAAATCACACGCATAATAGTACCCTTACACTTTATATAAGTAGAATCATTATAGCATATTTTGTGTTTTTTTGCAAGCACCACCCCCGAATGTGCCATAGGAAGCATGACCAAAACCGCATCAAAACTGTCGTTTCGTGCGTGACCGATTGAATCGTCATACATTCAAGAGTAAAATGTACGAAACGGACGATCATACGATAAGTGCCGAACGACTATATCCCAAGGAGGCAAAACGAATTATGAACATTTTCCTCAAGCAGGCAACAAGAGGGCCTCTCTTTACCACATTGCTGGTATTGCTGCTCAGTTTCTCTGTCCTGCTATTTTGCACCGGCTATTCCGCATGGGAAAGCGCCAAGACACAGAAAAGTGAGATTTCAAATGGTTACACAACGATCGCGATCCCGATTGAACCCAATCTAAGCAACCTGTCACCGGAGGAGATTGCCACCGCATTGCAGAATCGTGTATTTGCAGACAAAGCAGCGCAGGAAGCTCCCCAAATCACCACGGTTGACCGCCGCTGCCTGCTTTCTGCTCATATAGCGGGCAGTAGATCCCTCTCTTCCAGCAGCATCGACCCATCTGAATATAATACGGCATTCGATGGAGAATGCTATTCTCTCGCCGTATTTGCACTGCGCTGCAGCGGCATCCGGGAGCAGCCAACGGAAGGTATGTTTCTGTATGATGCAACATTCAGCGTTGAGGAAATCATCTGCCTGTCAGACGCATATAGCACTTTCCCCAAACCTGATTCGGTACATATCTACAGCAATGTACGCGAATCGAATGGAGCAGCACCGTTTGAAAAAGGTAAAACCTATCTTGTGTTCGGCCAATACCAAGATTATCGTGTCGTTCGGTCTGCCGATGGGTATGATCAGGTAAAAAATGAGAACCGCTACATTGTTCCGTTCCCTGAAATCAACAGCAATTTCTATGGTGAGCCCAGCAGTCTTGAACTTGGCAGTTATAATGGGCTGGACTACCATTTCCCTGTGGCAGGACGACTTCCTTGGGTCTGTGAATATACAGGATCGGTGACAGATTATCTAAACAGCGATGCGGCTTCGACTTGGCGGGAAGATATTGTACCGCTTTGCCAGCTTAACTATGAGTCTGCGGCCGTGATACTGACCGATCGGGCGGAGAGTATGTATTCTTTTAATACTGGTGATGAGGCTTTGTTATCCGGACGCTTCTTTACAGATGAAGAGTACATAAACGGTGATGATGTGTGTGTCATCAGTGCAGCCTATGCCGAACAAAACGGCCTCCGGCTGGGGGATATGATTCAGCTTGATTACTATGATTCCGGATTTGGGGAATACAACAACGGTGCGACGGCGAATTCTATGCTTGCAGCGGAAGATCCGGGCCCTTATCGTCAACGATACTATATGTCTCCCGATGATGCGATCGGTGTATGCAAAAATTATACCATTGTTGGCATTTATACCGGCGCTCGCTTCGCGTTTGGCACATATCAGCTTAATGCGGACACGATTTTGGTTCCCAAAGCATCTGTTCCTAATGCGCAGAATTATGAAACACAGGCAAATTCTTTACTGAACACTTTTGTCCTGAAAAATGGCTCTGCAAAAGAATTTGAAAAGTACATGGAGCAGCAGAACCTCGCCGGACAATTTCTCTATTTCGATCAGGACTTTTCTTCTATGCAGGAATCACTTGAAGCCCTTGAAACCAATGCCATGCGCCTGATGATAGTCGGCATCGGAGTATTCCTGCTTACTTCCGCACTGTTTTTGTTTCTGAATTTCCGCAGAATGAACTTGACGATCCGCGGTGTTCGCCTTTTGGGCAGGTCATCCAAGGCAGTGTTCCGGGAAATCATTATGGCGATTATTCCTCTGGAAATCCTTGCGGTCTTAGTTGGCACAAGTGCTGCAGTTGCACTATTTGATGTCGTTACACAGAATCTGCTTTCGAGTGCTCTTACGCTCCGACCGGAGGCGATTGCGGTTTCCGCGGTTACTACATTTGTGTTTCTCGCGGTCTCTACTATGATCAGCACGGCTATTTTTGCGAACCGCAAGCTGATGAAAGCAAAATAAGGCTTGCCTTGAAAGGAGCATAATTGTCTATGTTTCAAAAAAACGGTCACGCTCTTGAAAGTGTAACGCTGACTGCCATACTCCGCCGATGGACATCAAGTCTGCTCCTTATTGCGGTTGCCGCCGCAGGGGCTCTTTCTGCAATGATCTTGCAGAATTTAACTATCCGTCAGGAGAATGCTTTATGCAACACGATTGAGAATACCACAATTTCCTGCACCGTAACAAATGCAAAAGGTACTGATTCCGGCAACCTGCAAATGCTTTCGGCTTTTGTAGAGATGTTGGAGGGGAAACGACGGTTGCGGGAATGCTATTTGGATGATTATGTAAAAAACGTGCGGGCAAAAGCGAAAATGTCATTGGAGAAACCGGAAGGCGCAACACTCAGCAGGATTCTCTCGATCGATTCCGATCCCGCTCTTTCTCAGGCAGAAGGGGTCTATGTCCAATTTTTTGAAGACTGGGAGGAAGGAGTTCTGCGCGGGCAAGAACAAGTATGCCTGATTTCATCTGACATGGTCACCGATGGCGAATACATTACCGTTGCCGCCGATATGGGCGAATCCGCACAATTGCGAATCATAGGGACTGTCGCAAACGGCCCGAGCAATGAAATATATTGTCCCTATTTCATGTCATGGAGTGAAGGCGTTTCCGTTGCTTTTCTGACGGACAGCTGTTCTTTCGATATTCGAAACAATCAAAAGCTGGAAGAAAGCAAATCGTATATTTACGAGTGGTTTGTTCGCCCGGATCTCAGCAATCAAATGGATGGTCTTACTTTTGGTGTTTTAATCCACGATGAGACCTATCAGAAAAATATAGAGGAGATTCAGGCGAACCTTTCCATGCTGCATCTGTTGCTGCCGGTTTTGATCATTGTATGCGGCGGCATCGGCTTTTTCGCAAGTTTTCTGGCAACTCGCGGCAGGACAAAAGAGTTTGCTGTCATGCGCTGCCTCGGCATGAAACAATGTAAAATTTTCGGATTGGTCATGGGAGAACTTTCTATTCTCGCTTTTACAGGTGCATTCTTCGGTATAGCTGGTGGCATTCTTCTGGAAGGCGAAATACAGACAAGTGCATTGCTTCATGCTGCGCTGATGACAGGTATATTTTTACTCGGTTCCGCGGCTGCTGCACTTCGGATCACAAGCATAAATGTTATGAATCTCATGAAGGTGGAGGATTGAATATGAATACCCTGACTTCCAAACAAGTTACATACGAATATAGAAATGCAGTCCAGACAGTAAGGGCTGTGAAGGGTGTCAGCTGCGCTTTTCAACAGGGGCATGTTTATGCCATTATAGGGTCATCCGGCAGCGGGAAAACTACATTTCTATCGTTGCTTGCAGGACTGGATGTGCCGACCTCCGGCACGATCGAATTAGACGGAGAATCCACGGCGAAAATGAACCGTGATTCTTACCGGCTGAACCATGTGTCCGTGATCTACCAGAATTTCAACTTGTTTCAACACCTGACCGTGTTGGAGAATGCGGCCTATCCCCTGTATGTCCGCAAAATGCCGAAGAAAAAAGCGGACGAGCTGGCAGCAGAAAAACTCCTGCAAGTTGGATTGAAGGAGGATCAGTTCAAGCGGTTTCCCAATATGCTCTCCGGAGGGGAGCAACAGCGAGTGGCTATCGCCCGCGCGCTAACCTCAGGCAGTGAGCTTATTCTGGCAGACGAACCTACCGGCAATTTGGACAGTGAAAACAGCCGAAACATTGTTGGTATTCTGCAAGGGCTGGCCCATGAGGAAAATCGCTGTGTTATCATTGTCACCCACGATCCCGCCGTAGCAGAGGCAGCCGATGTGGTACTAAAGATGAAGGACGGTAAGTTGATTCACTGATTCGCTGCATCACCTATTTGCACAAGTAAAATGACTGGCAGTGCCATATACCAAAAGATTTGCTTGCGGTTTAGCTTCCTTTCTGGCGATTTGAAGTTTTATACCTTCGATGGTATGACCACGGAAATCAGTAAAATGATTGTCACCTTGCGGTGTATATCAAAAACATGATGCCGATTTGAAAGATGCTTTCGCTGTTGTGGCCGGACAATGAGGATTATCCTGGAAGCATGGCAAAAACATCAGGTGCTTGATCCATCGCTTGCATCAATCATTCAACTTGATTTCAGATCATCCCTTGATGCTGAACTGCCATGTCATTACAATAATGAATTAAACGCACTTGCTTTGCGGCTTCCGCCGCTTTGCAGGTGCGTTTTGCTATATCTGCGCCTTTTGTGTGGCAGCGTAGGCTGCCGCAGCCCTCCGTCCCGATTTGAATTTCCCAAATTCAAATCGAAACGGAGGATAATGCTATGGATGGAAACCATCCGAAACGAAGAAAGGACAAATACAATCCCTACACCATCGGCACGACCGAGGACGGTCGCCATTGGCTGACCTTTTCGGACGGGCACGGCAATCAGCATCATTTTGAGATCAGTGCTGCCGTGTTTGCGCTGTTTGATTCCTTTGAACTGGACGACCTCTCCTATCTGAACGAGGTGGATCGTCACTATGAGCAGTCGGAACTCACGGAGGCATCGTTGTATGACCGAGCCGTGCATCGCCCGGCAGCGGTCGAAGAAAGTGCCTTGCAGAGCATGGAATATGCGCAGCTACATAGGGCGATCTCCGAACTGCCCGAAATACAAAAGCGGAGGTTGATCCTCTACTATTTTCAAGGCTTGACCTATGAGCAGATTGCAGAAATGGAGGGATGCACCAAACGGGCAGTGAAATTCAGTGTAGACATCGCCGTGGAAAAGCTCAAAAAGTTTTTCAAAAATTTTTGAGTTCAGACTACACAAATAGCCTTTAAGTGAGGAAACAGGTGGAGAGGAACGAAAACTCTCTGCCTGTTTTCCTTTTTGGCAAGCAGGGATGATCTTTGACAACCGAATACCCATTCATCAAGCACATTCCTATTGCCATTGCGAAAGCATGAGCCACATTAGCGGCTGCGCCACGATCCGTATTGCGGGGAGCGATACACAGTCGGCTATCACGGGCGGGTGGCTCCCGCCCCGGCGACGACCGGCAATAGGGCTAACGATACTCCCGTCCAGCCACAGTCCGAGCGTGATAAGCGGCATTTCGACCGTGAAGCCGTCGCAGGCAATGGGGGCGGTTGCGAGAGAACCTCGTGAGGGTGAAATACCCGTGGAGCCGACAGCCATCGGCCGCTTGATGACTTCCCAATAGAAAATCGGGATGTCGAGGACAAATAGATTTTCTTCAAAATACCACGGTCAAGCGGTGGGACGGGTCAGCCGAAACGGAGAATGTTTTATCTCTCACCGACCTCAATTCTGTTCTGCCGCTTGACCTCTACATAGGCGGAAACGCCTAAATACACAAAGGAGGTCACCACAGAATGAACCACACATATTTGCGCGGCGATATGTATTACGCCGATTTGGGCCGGGGCATCGGCTCTGAGCAGGAGGGTTACCGTCCCGTCGTGATCGTTCAGAACAATGTCGGGAACAAACACAGCCCCACGGTCATTATCGCTTCCATTACGAGCAAAACCGGCGTGAAAGCCAAACTTCCCACCCACTACTACATCGACGCCGAGGACGGCTTGGAGCTGCCCTCCATCGTCCTGCTGGAACAACTGCGCACCGTCGATAAGCGTCGCTTGGGCAACTTCATTGGGCATCTGTCTGAAAAGCACATTTGCGGCATCAATCATGCGCTGGCGGTCAGCATCGGTCTGATCGAGAGTGTGCCGAAAAAGTTAATCCTTTGCCTTTGCAGCGCTTGTGCCGATAATTTCTACGGCACGGGTGCTTATTATTTGCGCAGGATCGACCCGTTGCAGACGGCGAAGGACGCTTGCACCTACTGCAATCAGCGGAAAGGGTATGACTATGAGCTTGTGCCGAAAAGACGGTAAGGAGGCAGCCTATGGAATCACAGACAGCCTACAACCTGTTGTTCACAAAATATCCGGATGTGGTCAATGTCCAGCAGATGTGTGAAATGCTCGGCGGCATCTGCAATAAAACGGCATATCGGCTTTTGAAATCCGGCGAAATCAAAAGCTTTATCGTCGGCCGTCATTATCGAATCCCGAAGCTCAACATTCTGGAATACTTGGAATTGATAGATAAATCTAATGCGTAAAACCTCGTTTGCACATTTGGCCTACGAGGTTCTTTCTGCTACAATATGAATGTCAATGGCAGATGAATCTACGCTGTACCACTCAAAGGAGGTTCTATTATGGTAGCAGGACATCTGCGAGAAAAAAACGGGTACTATCATATGGTACTGAATTATGTGGACGAATACGGCAAACGGCACACGCCGTCGAAATCCACGGGTCTAACCGTAAAGGGAAACAAAAAGCGTGCCGAAAAAATGCTTTCCGAAGCTCGTGCCGCAAAAGAAGCCGAATTAGAGGCAAGAGCGATCGAACGAAGCACAGGCAAAGCCCCTGCGGGCACGATCCTTTTCACTGCATTTCTGCTTGACTGGCTGGATATGACAAAAAAGAATGTGGAGGAAACAACTTACGGAGCGTATTCTATGACGATAAAAAGCAAAATCATTCCGTACTTTGAGGAACACCACCCCGGACTGGCTCTGTGCGAGGTCACGCCAAAGCATATACAAGATTACTACACCTACGAATTGACGGTGCGGGGTGTTTCCGCAAACACGGTCATACACCGCCACGCCAATATCCGTAAAGCCTTACAGCACGCTTTCAAACTCGGTTTGATTGATACGAACCCAGCGGATCGCATTGAACGGCCGAAAAAAGAAAAATTCGTCGGGAGCGTTTACGAAGAAGATGAGCTAAATCGTCTTTTTGAAATCGTCAAAGGCGACCCCATAGAGCTTGGCGTTATCCTTGGTGCATTTTACGGACTGCGCCGAAGTGAAGCAGTCGGCTTAAAGTGGGATGCGATTGATTTCAAAAAGAAAACAATCACCATTCGTCACACGGTTACACAGGCAACCATAGACGGCAAAAGCAAGATCATCCAAAAGGATCGGACAAAGACGAAATCCAGCTACCGCAGTCTGCCGCTTGTCCCACCGTTTGAAGAATTGCTGCACCGTCTGAAAGCACAGCAGGAGTTGAATCAAAAACTATGCGGGCGTTCCTATTGCAAAAAATACACCGGTTATATCTATGTCAACGAGATCGGTGAACTTGTGAAGCCCGGATATCTCACACAGCATTTTCCGCTGATTCTGCAAAAGAACGGTATGCGGAAGATTCGCTTTCATGATCTGCGGCATAGCTGTGCAAGCCTGTTGTACGCAAACGGTGTAAGCCTGAAAGAAATTCAGGAGTGGTTGGGTCACAGCGACATTTCGACCACCTCAAACATTTACACGCACTTGAATTTCACTTCAAAGGTTGCGTCTGCCAATGCGATTTTGGGCGTATATCCCTCCGCTTAATGTGCTATGTCCCTCCAATGTCCCTCCGAAAATCAGCCCGAAAACGGCAAATTTGCTGATGAGCGAGGGACATACATAAGAATATAGAGCATAAAGAAAAGCCCGCAAACCCAGCTATATCAAGGGTTTGCGAGCCATTCGGTGTGGTGCCGGTGGCGGGGGTCGAACCCGCACGGGTTATTAGCCCAACGGATTTTGAGTCCGCCTCGTCTGCCAATTCCAACACACCGGCATACCATTTGTGCTTCGTCTTCCGCACGCCCTCTCGCCCTGCCGTAAAGCAAAGCGTCCCTCGGCGCCGAAGCCAAAACCAATTCTTTTGTTCTTCCCTGTTGCAAAAAGCACAGCCCTGCCGGTTCGATGCTCCACAGGGCATTGCGCTGCACGGCAGCGGGAACAGCAACGTTATTATACGCGGAACCGGGCAGAAATGCAAGTATTTTTTCATTTCCGTATGCAATTCCGGCAGGCAGCCCTCCGCCCTTCCCCTGCTGCGATTTGGCAGGGCCAAATTCATCCCGCGATTGTCTTTTTCGAAAGCCACGGAAGCAATTCCCTGCGGCAAATCGTTTCCATCCGGGCCTCGGTTGAAAAAACAGGACGGCAGCAGCTTCAAAGCCTCGGAACCCATTCCTGTAGCTTTCCGGTCTTCCTTCCGTCCATCCTTAGCAGCGGAACGCAGGCGTTCTCTAAAAATTCTTTATCTGCGCGGACAGATGCTTGGACAGCACGGCAAGCGAGGTCGCCATATTCTCGTTCTGCACCAGAATGTGCGGCGGCACATCCAAATGCACCGGCGCAAAATTCCAAATTGCCTTAATTCCGTTCGCAATCAGAAGGTCGCAGACCTCCTGCGCGTGCGTACCGGGTACCGTAATGATCCCGATCAGAATATTCTGCTCGCGGCAGAGCCGCTCCAAATCATCGATCGGATAAATCGGCTTGCCGCTCTCGTCAATTCCGGCAAGCGCGCGGTTTGCATCAAAGGCCGCAACAATGTTCAGCCCGTACTCGGCAAAGCCGACATAGCCCAAAAGCGCCTTGCCTAACTTGCCCGCGCCGATCAGAACGGCATCGTTTACATTATCGTACCCCAGAAACTGCTCCATATCCGCAATCAAATGCTGCCGATGGTAGCCGATCTTCGGGCGGCCGCCGTCGGACACCATGGCAAGATCCTTGCGCACCTGCACCTCGCCCATGTTGAGCGCCGTGGCCAGTGCGGTCGCGGAGATATGCTCCGGCGCATCGGGAGGAAGCGCCTTCAGATAGGATAAATAAACAGGAAGCCGCTTTAAAACTGCCTTTGAAATTTCCTTCTGTGCCATGCCGTTTGCTCCTACTTCGTCACTTTTCTTTTAATTATAACACGATATTGAGCATTTTTCAACCGAAAAGTCACCCAACCTGCCGCGTAATCTCCCGCCGCAGCCGCAGCATGATCCGCTTTTCCAGCCGCGAAATATACGACTGCGAAATTCCCATCAAGTCGGCGACCTCCTTCTGCGTTTTTTCCGGACGGCCGCCCAGCCCGAAGCGCAGCGCCACGATGGCCTTCTCTCGCTCCGGCAGCTTTCCCAGCGCGTCGTGCAGAAGCTGGTGATCAACAGATTCCTCCAGCGGCCGCATCACGACGTCCGGATCTGTCCCCAGCACATCCGAAAGAAGCAGCTCATTGCCGTCCCAGTCCGTATTGATCGGCTCATCGAGTGAAACCTCTGTTTTCTGCGTGGAGATTTTCCGGATATACATCAAAATTTCATTCTCAATGCAGCGCGAGGAGTAGGTCGCAAGCTTGATGTTTTTGTCGGTCTTAAAGGTCGATACCGCCTTGATCAGACCGATCGTGCCAATCGAGATGAGATCCTCCAGATTGATCCCGGTGTTCTCAAAACGCCGCGCAATATAGACGACCAGCCGCAGATTCCGTTCGATCAGCAGCCTTTTGGCATTCTCATCCCCCGCCATAAGGGCAGAGAGCAGCCGCTGCTCCTCCTGCTGCTTCAGGGGCGGCGGCAGTACGTCGCTGCCGCCAATGTACATGATTTTGCTTTTTTGCCGGAAACAGAGCTGCCGCAGCAGCGCCCTCAAGCTGATTTTAAGCATATTGCATTCCTCCTGTCAGCGCTTCATAATTTCCTCCATCCGAAACAGGCGTCGGCGAAAACGCCACAAGTCCGCCCGCGCGCTCCCGCTTTCCGATTCGAACGCGGTCGCAGCGGATCGCCAAAAGCATACCGTCCGCGCCGACCGCATGATAAGGAATCAGCCGCGGGCGATAGGCCTGCCAGCGCGCAAACAGCGCAAAGGGGTCTTTGAAGTCCTCCTGCTTCAATGTGCCCGCCTGCGGCAGCAGCCGCCGCGCCACCTGCCACTGCACAACGAGAACCGGCGCATTGCTCACAGGATCGCGCAGGGTGTTCCCCGAGTCGCGCAGCGCGGTCAGGCTGACCGTTTTTTTCCCGAGCCGGAGCATCACGGGCACAAGCTCCGCGCCGCTGTGCAGCAAAATCCCGCGCAGGGCAAGGCTGCACAGCAGATAGCACGCGCCGCCGAGCAGCACCAGCGCCTGAAAGCTCGTCACATAGTATGCGCTGCCGCCGAGCAGAACAGCGCTGCCGCCTGTGACGCAGTCGAGCGCCAGCACCAATCCGGCGAAGGCCGCGCTCAGGCCGAAAAACAGCAGCCCCTGCCGCAGGCTGCTTCTGCGGAGACCGAAGGCCAGCGCAACCATTCCCGCACACACAAGGAGCTTCCAAATCACGCCCGTCAAAAATGCGCAGGCGGGCAGCAGCGCCAGGAGCGCGTAGGCTGCGCCGAGCGTCGCCGCAAGCAAAAGCCGCCGCCAGGCGATCGGCGCGCCGGAGAGTCGCGCGCTGCCGGAAAGCAGGAGCGCATTCACGGCAAAATTCAGAAGAAACGCAATGTCTCCGTATACCACCATTCCACCAAGACCCCTTTCCCGGCGGCGCGCCGCCCTCTCGCGTCCCGTTTTTGTTGTCCTACAAATTATAGCTTGGGCAAAAATAAAAACAACGCACATTTTCAAAGAAGAATGTGCGTTGTTTACCCACTATTTACAGATATACCGCAAACTTTTTCTGTCAGAATCAGCCTCCGCTTTTATTCGTGCGTACAATTTGTTGGACGCGGCGGCACGGGGTCGAAGGCTGTGTCCGGCTCGCGAATGATTTTTTTAATATTCTTTTCCGCCTGAAAGCGGGGCTGCATGATCTCATGCCCGCAGCCGAGACAGCGCAGGCGAAAATCCGCCCCCGTGCGCAGAACCAGCCAGCGTTTACTGCCGCAGGGATGCGCCTTTTTCATCTCTAAAATGTCGTTGATGCGAACGTCCATTTTTCTTCCTCACTTTTTTGAACTCTCTGATTCGATCGGCAAAATGAGCGGCGGTAAGGCATAGAAACCACAGGGATTCTGTATGCCCTCCCGATTTTCAAGCCGAAGCCCCGGCGGGAAAGCACCACCGGCCGCCGCAGAGTATTTATCCGGAGGCTCCCTTGATCTCATCCCAATAGCGCTTGCACGCCTGCTCAAATTTGTTCTCGCCATAGTGATAATACTGCGTGCCGACCAGCTCGTCCGGCAGATACTGCTGCCGCACCCAGTGATGCTTGTAGCTGTGCGGGTAAAGATAGCCCTGCTCGCGCTCAAAGCCCGTGCCGTCGGCATGGACGTTCTGCAGTTCGCGCGGGAAGCTCACCGCCTTGCCTGCGCGAACGTCGCGCAGCGCCGCATCGATGGCCATGCAGCCGGAATTGGACTTCGGCGCAGTCGCCAGCAGCAGCACCGCGTCCGCAAGCGGCAACCTTGCCTCCGGCAGGCCGAGCTGCAGCGCAGCGTCCACACAGGCCTTTACGATCGGAATGGCCTGCGGATAGGCCAGCCCGATATCCTCGCAGACGGAGCAGAGGATCCGGCGGCAGCAGGCGGGAAGATCCCCGGTCTCCAAGAAGCGAGCCAGATAATGCACCGCCGCATCCGGGTCGGAGCCGCGGATCGACTTCATCAGCGCGGAAAGACAGTCATAGTGATTGTCACCGTCGCGGTCATAGTGCATGGAGGACTTTTGCGTCACCTGCTTCGCGTCATCCAGCGTCAGGACGAGCGTCCCGTCGTCCACGCGTGAGGCAAGGCTCAGCGCCTCGACCGCATTGATCGCCTTGCGCACGTCGCCACCGCAGCAGCGCGCGATATAGGAAACCGCATCCGGCTCACACTGCACCGTCCAGCCGTTTTTCTTGCCTACATAGGCAAGCGCCCGCCGCACGGCCTTTTCCACATCCGTCGGCGTGACGGTCTTAAACTCAAAGATGGTCGAGCGGCTTAAAATCGCGTTAAATATATAAAAATACGGATTTTCCGTTGTGGACGCGATCAGCGTGATCTTCCCGTTCTCAATATGCTCCAAAAGCGACTGCTGCTGCTTTTTGTTGAAGGACTGGATCTCATCGAGATAGAGCAGCACACCGTTCGGCGCCAGAAGCGTGTCGAGCTGCGCCACAATGGCCTTGATATCGGCGGTTGACGCAGTGGTTGCGTTAAGCTTAAACAGCTTTCGCTGCGTCCGTTCGGCGATAATATTGGCGACCGTCGTCTTTCCGGTACCGGACGGGCCATAGAAAATCAAATTCGGGACCTTTCCCGTTTCGATCATGCGGCGCAGGATCTTTCCCTCGCCCAAAATATGCTCCTGCCCGCAGACCTCGTCCAGGCTGCGCGGCCGAAGCTCGTCTGCAAGCGGCTGGTACATAACGCCACCTCCGAGTAGTTTGCTTCGTTTTTTCGTCGGTTGCCAAGGGCAAGGGACGGTACCGTGGCGGACGCCGTCTCAGGCCGTCCCGCAAGCGGTTCCCCTGCCAACCGCGGCGGAAAACAGCGGAAAAGCCCGCCGTCCGCTGCGGAAGACGCATTCAGAAATCTCCCAATATTAGCTTACCGCAAAAACGGGAAAAGCGCAAGCCCGATTTTCCGTGCGCCGCAGGCGGCCTTGCAGCCCCAGACATTTCCCTGTTCCCTTTTCTAAGGATTCGTGCTATACTGACAAAAAAGACAAGGAGGCGACGCTATGCGCCAAACCGAACAGGTCGCAGGGATTCTTTCCGCGCTGAAGGCGGCCTATCCCGATGCGCTCTGCGCGCTGCAATACCAAAAGGACTATGAGCTGATGATCGCGGTGCGGCTCTCGGCGCAGTGCACCGACGCGCGCGTCAACCAGATCACACCGGCCCTGTTTGCACGGTTTCCGACGCTCTCCGCCTTTGCCGAGGCGGACATTTCCGAGGTGGAGCGCTATGTACATTCCTGCGGCTTTTACAAGCACAAGGCGCGGGATATTGTGTTGGCCTGCCAAATGCTGCTTGCAGACTACGGCGGCAAGGTGCCCGATACGATGCAGGCGCTCCTGCGGCTTCCCGGCGTCGGGCGGAAAACCGCCAATCTTCTTTTGGGCGACATTTACGGGAAGGAAGCCTATGTCTGCGACACGCACTGCATAAGGCTGAGCAACCGGCTGGGTCTGGCCGAGGGGCAGGATCCTGCCAAGGTCGAGCAGCAGCTCAGGGGCGTCATACCGCCGGAGGAAAGCGGCGCGTTCTGTCACCGCATCGTGCTGCATGGCCGCGCGGTCTGCACGGCGAGAAAGCCGCAGTGCAGCCGGTGTACGCTTGCGCCCTATTGCAGATTCTTCGCAGGCCAAGTCCCCGCCGAGGCCAAGGCGGAAGCATGACGAAGCCCCGCCGATTTTGCTCGGTGGGGTCTTCAGACTGTCAATAAAGTCCGTAACCGTCAAAACAGGAAAAACATTTTGCGCATTTTTCATTTGAAGCGTGCCCGCTCAATTTCTGAAAGAATTCAAGCAAATTCGTTTGAAAATATGGGATAATATCTATTGTTTTGACTTACTTCAAAACTCGCGCCCCACGGTACCTATCTACCTGTGCGGGCGCGAGTTTCATAAAAACCTCTGAATCCATTCTATGCGGCGGGCATCGGTTTTCCCCCGCCGGGGACGGATGCAGAGGTTTTTTAATTCATTTGCGCATCGTGCTTGGCAAAGAGCGCGGCAATTCGCTCGGCCAGCGCGGCGTATTCCGGCGTTTCGGCATAGTCCTCCGCCTGCAAAAAGACATCGGCCGCCTCCTGCGCCTGATGCAGTGTGGTAAGGTCCAGCGACAGGCTGCCCAGCCGGAACATCGGCAGACCGTGCTGACGTTCGCCGAAGAATTCGCCCGGGCCGCGCAGCTCCAGGTCTGCCTCTGCAATCCGAAAGCCGTCGTTCGTCCTGCACAGCGCTTTGAGCCGCTGCAGCGTCTGGCTGTTTTGATTGGAAGAAAACAGCACACAATAAGACTTTTTTTGTCCGCGGCCGACGCGTCCGCGAAGCTGGTGGAGCTGGGAAAGCCCAAACCGGTCGGCGTTTTCAATCACCATCAGCGTCGCGTTCGGCACGTCCACGCCGACCTCGATGACCGTCGTCGCGACAAGAATGTCATATGCGCCCGCTGCAAACGCCTGCATAATCGCGTCCTTCTCCGCGCCCTTCATGCGGCCATGCAGAAGCGCGACGCGCAGCTCGCGGAACACCGTCTCCTGCAGCGTTTTCGCCCAAAGCTCCGCCGACTTGACGGCGTCGCCGCTTTCGCTCTCCTCGATCGCCGGGCAGACAATATAGCACTGCCCTCCGGCCTCCACCTGCTTGCAGATAAAGGCATTGATTCGCGCCCGCATGGACTCGTTCACCAAAAAGGTATCGACCCGCTGGCGTCCCGGTGGCAGCTCGTCCAGCACGGAAAGATCGAGGTCGCCGTACAAAATCAGCGCCAGCGAGCGCGGGATCGGCGTCGCGGACATGACGAGAAGGTGCGGATGCTCGCCCTTCTTCAAAAGTGCGTTTCGCTGGTTCACCCCGAAGCGGTGCTGCTCGTCCGCAATGACCAGGCCCAAACGGCAAAACGCCGTCGTATCGGAAAAGAGCGCGTGCGTGCCAAGGATCAGGTCGATCTCCCCCGCCGCCAGCTTTAAGCGCACGGCGCGCTTTTCGCCCGGGGTCATGGAGCCGGTCAGCAGCCCCACGCGCACGGAAAGCGGCGCAAGCATCGCGCAAAGCGTCTTATAGTGCTGCTCCGCCAAAAGCTCCGTCGGCGCCATAAACGCAGCCTGGAAGCCGCTTTTCACGGCGCAGACCGCCGCCGCAGCCGCGACGACGGTTTTTCCGCTTCCCACGTCTCCCTGCACCATGCGGCACATCGGCGTCGTCCCGCCGAGATCCTTCGTGATCTCCGAAATGACGCGGCGCTGCGCGCCGGTCGGCGCGAACGGCAGCGCGGCAAAGAAATCGGAAAGCTCCAGCTGGGAAAATGGCGCGCGGCGCACCGTTTCCCGCGCAGCGCGGCTCAGTGCCAGCGCGGCTGAAAAGCAGTAGAATTCGTCAAAGACCAGACGTCTGCGCGCCGCCTCCAGACTTTCAAAAGATTGCGGCTGATGAATCTCACGATAGGCACTGTGCACATCGCACAGCGCGTACCGCTCGCGCAGTGCAGCCGGCAGCACCTCCTTGACCTCAGGCAGGCAAACGGCAAGCGCCTGCTCCACAAGACCGGAAAACAGGCTGTTGCTGATCCCGGCCGTCAGCGGGTATACGGGAAGAATGCGCCTTGTGAGCCGAGGCGGCTCCTCCTCGCGCTCAAAGACCGGGTTTGTCATGCAGTAGCCCAGATAATCGCCCGAAACCGTGCCGTAAAAGTAATAGGTATCGCCATAGTGCAGCGTCTCCGCCGCATAACGCTGGTTAAAAAACACGAGCCGCAGCCGCGCAGAATGGTCGGCGACGGTCAGCTTCGTCAGCTCCAGCGCCCGTTTCCCGGGCTTAGGGATCCGGCTGGTCACCGGATTTGACGTCACCGTCGCACGAAAGCAGGCCGGTTCCTCCGGCGTCAGCTCCGCGACAGGCAGAAGCCTCGTCCGGTCGTCATAGGTACGCGGGAAGGCGGAAATGAGGTCGGAAAGCGTTTCGATCCCAAGGTTTTTCAGCTGCTCCGCGCGCGTCTTTCCCACGCGCGGCAGCACCGTGACCGGTGCGGATAACTGCGTCATTCTCTCGCCTCCTTTTCCCTAATTATACTTCAAATCTCGGAACGCCGCAAGGGCTTCCTTCCGAGGCGTTCCGGGCAAAACGGTACGAAAAAACGCCCTCCGAAAAACGGAAGGCGGTATTTTCATCTGGATTCCGGCGATCAGGCCAGCTTGTTCATCTTCAAAGTCATGCTGCTCTTCTTGCGAGCTGCGGTGTTCTTATGAAGAATGCCCTTCTTGACAGCCTTATCAACAGAAATCACAGCAGCCTTGTAAGCGCTGTCAGCCTGTTCGCGATTGCCTTCGGCAACGGCAGCTTCAAACTTCTTGACCGTGGTCTTGAGAACGGACTTCTCCGCCTTGTTCTTTGCGTTTGCGCTGCGGGACAACTCGACTCTCTTCTTTGCGGATTTAATGTTGGGCACGGGTTACACCTCCTCCAATCGCGTTTATGTCAAAACATTTCGTTTTTGAACCTCATGCAGAAACATATTATAGCGGCTGAATCCAATAAAATCAATACTTTTTTTCAAAAAATACAAATTTTTTTCGCATATCGCGCTTTCTGCCGGAAACAATAGCCTCGGAGGGATGCTTTATGGCAATCAGAACCGATCTGGCCCTGGAGGCAAACGAGCTGTGGCAGGCTTCTGCGCAGAAAACGACGCAGCTTTCCGGTGTTATCTCCCGGGAGCGCTGCAAGCCGGGACTTCGCCTCACCAGCGTGCAGATCACAAACGCACAAGGCGCGCAGGCGCTCGGTAAGCCGATCGGCTCCTATCTCACGCTGGAGCTGGAGGACGGCTATCGCTTTCCGCGTGCCGTCCGGACGCTTGCCAACGAGCTTGCCGACATGCTGCAGCTTTCGGAAAAAACCTCTGTCTTAGTTGTCGGACTGGGCAATCCCGCCGTCACGCCGGACGCGCTCGGCCCCGCCGTACTGCCGCAGCTTTTTTTGACCCGGCATCTGATCACGCATCTGCCGGAGCATTTCGGCTCGTATCGCTCGGTCAGCGCCATTGCGCCGGGCGTGCTCGGCACGACCGGCATGGAAAGCGCGGAGATCGTGCGCGGCGCGGTGGAGCGCACGCGGCCGGATCGCGTTCTCGTGATCGACGCACTGGCCTCGCGCTCCGTGGAGCGGCTCTGCCGCACCGTGCAGCTCGCCGATACCGGCATCGTTCCCGGCTCCGGCGTCAAAAATCACCGCGCCGCCCTGAACCGCGCGTGTCTCGGTGTACCGGTGCTTGCCGTCGGCGTGCCGACCGTGGTCGATGCCGCGACGATCGCAGAGGACCTAACCGGCGCGCCCGCGCCGCAGGATGCCAAGCATGCCGGACTGATCGTCACCCCGCGGGAGATCGATCGGCAGCTGCGCGAGGTCGCCAAGCTGCTGGCCTATGGGATCAACACAGCGCTGCACCGAAACGTCCCTACCGAAATCCTACAAAAAATGCTGCAATAAGTTCTTTGTTGTTATGTTAACCCAATATACAAGCCTCCAGAAACCTCACAGGATCGATAGCCTGTGGAGAAACCTGTGAATAATGTGGAAAACTATTGAGAAATCGGCGTTTGTTTTTCCCGGCCGCTGTGCGCGGCCGGTTTCTTTTTATGAATAGCCTGCTGAATATCGGATGAATGTTAACGATTTGTAACGAATTATGTTTTCGAAATTATTGCGTTATGTAAACTTAATGCAGGTTTTTTTCATCGGAAAAGTTCGAAAAAGGATACTTCCTGCCGAATCCCGCCGCCGCAAAAACGAATCACGCGGTTTCCGCCCGTCCGTTTCGAATGAAACCGGAAATGTGGGAAATACTGTTCGTATGAACGAAACAGCGGAGGAAGTTCCAATATGCAGGGAAAAGTTGAGATCTGCGGCGTAAACACCGCAAAGCTCCGAACCATAAAAAACGAGGAAATGACACGGCTTCTGATCCGCAGCCGCGCGGGCGACCAGCAGGCGCGCGAGCAGCTCATTGAGGGCAATCTGCGGCTCGTCCTATCCGTGATTCAAAAATTCGTCGGGCGCGGCGAGAATCCGGACGACCTGTTTCAGGTCGGCTGCATCGGGCTTCTCAAGGCAATCGCAAACTTTGACCCCACCAAGGAGGTTCGCTTCTCCACCTACGGTGTCCCCATGATCGCGGGCGAAATTCGCCGCTATCTGCGTGACAACAGTGCCATTCGCGTCAGCCGCTCGGTGCGCGACACCGCCTATCGGGTGCTGCAATGCAAGGAAGCGTTGCTTGCCGAAATGTCGCGGGAGCCGACGATCGAGGAAATTGCCGGGCGTCTCTCCCTCCCGACGGAGGAGGTCGTCAACGCAATGGACGCCATCGCCGCGCCCGTCTCGCTTTATGAGCCGGTCTATTCCGACGGCGGCGACCCGCTGACCGTCATGGATCAGGTACGCGATACCAAAAATACGGACGAGCGCTGGCTCGAGCGCATTGCGCTGCGCGAGGCCATTCAGGAATTGGGCGAGCGCGAAAAGCACATTCTTGCGCTTCGTTTTTTCGACGGGAAAACGCAAATGGAGGTGGCCGGCGAGGTCGGCATCTCGCAGGCGCAGGTTTCGCGGCTGGAGAAAAACGCGATTGCCAGCATCCGAAAGTCCATGTGCATCTCCTGAAGGGTCTCTCGACCTTTTCTCTTCGGCGGCCGGCGGAACATCCGTCGGCCGCCGAAGTCAAACGGTCAATTAAGTCCGTAAGCGTCAAAATGAGAAAAGAATTTTGACGATTTCCATGCGCAGCATATTCGTTCTGTTTTTCAAAAAACTACAAGCAAATACGGCCCAAAAAGTGGATGATGTTCATCATTTTGACTTGCCTCGGAACTTTCATCCTACCGTACCTATGTACTTAGGCGAGTGTGAGCTTCAAGGGAGCCTCTGCGGCGCACGCGCATCTTTTTTCCCGGCGCGCATATTTCTTTCTTATGGAAGGAGGAGTGCGCATGGACGACAGAAGCTGCCGCGTTGCAAAGCTCAAATGCAAGGAGGTGATCAATATCACCGACGGCTGCCGTCTCGGCTTTGTGACCGACGTGGAAATCGACGTCAAGGACGGGACGGTTCTCGCGATCATCGTCCCGGGTCCTGCAAAATTCTGCGGCATGTTCGGCCGCGACGCCGATTTTGTCATTCCGTGGACGTGCATCAAGCGCATCGGCGAGGACACAATCCTCGTTGATATTTTGCTGGATAAGATGAAAATGCCGCGTCCGAAGAAAACGCCGTGGTAACGGCGAAAAATTCTCAAAAAAATCTCGAAAAAATTCAAAAAAATGCTTGCATCAGCGTAGATTTTCGGCTATAATATTTCGGCATGGCGTGTTGCCGTGTTATTTCAAAACCACACATCGGGGGATTCTTCTGCCGTGTGCCTGAAGGTGGGCAGGAGGAGAGGACCCGGATGGAGGGACAAACAAAAAAGGAGAACAAAAAATGGCAGTTGTATCTATGAAGCAGCTTCTTGAGGCCGGTGTGCACTTCGGCCACCAGACCCGTCGCTGGAATCCGAAAATGGCGCAGTACATTTACACGGAGCGCAACGGTATCTATATCATCGACCTCCAGAAGACCGTAAAGAAGCTGGAAGAGGCATATTCCTTCGTCCGTGAGCTGGCTGCAAACGGCGAAAACATTCTCTTCGTCGGCACGAAGAAGCAGGCGCAGGACGCCATCAAGGAAGAGGCGGAAAAGGTCGGCCAGTACTATGTCAACGCCCGTTGGCTCGGCGGCATGATGACCAACTTCAAGACCATGCGCACCCGTATCGACCGTCTGGCTCAGCTCCGCAAGATGGAAGCGGACGGCACCTTTGCCATGCTTCCCAAGAAGGAAGTCATCAAGCTGCAGGGCGAGATCGCAAAGCTTGAGAAGTACCTTGGCGGCGTGAAGGAAATGAAGAAGCTCCCCGGCGCACTCTTCATCGTTGACCCGCGCAAGGAAAGAAATGCAATCGCAGAAGCCCGCAAGCTGCACATCCCCATCGTCGCCATCGTGGACACGAACTGCGACCCGGACGAGATCGACTATGTGATTCCCGGCAATGACGACGCGATCCGCGCCATTCGCCTGATCGCGCAGACCATGGCAAACGCCGTTGTCGAAGGCCGTCAGGGCGAGGTTCTGACCGAGGCTCCCGTAGCCGAGGAAGCAGCCTCCACTGAGGAATAAGACGTCTTATACAAGAATGCAATCGTTGGATTGCAGTTCAGTATTGTACTATAGTGCCGGCAGGGATTTGCCGGCACTTTTCTAAAGAAAAACGATTAGGAGGATTCTAATTATGGCATTTACTGCTGCTGATGTTAAGAAACTGCGTGAAATGACCAATGTCGGCATGATGGACTGCAAGAAGGCACTGTCCGAGACGGACGGCGATATCGACAAGGCGATCGAGCTGTTGCGCGAGAAGGGCCTTGCCAAGGCCGCTAAGAAGGCCGGCCGCATTGCTGCCGAGGGCATGGCATACGCCACCGTTGAGAACGGCGTGGGCGCTGTCGTCGAGGTCAACTCCGAGACGGACTTTGCCGCAAAGGCTCCCGTGTTCGTTGATTTCGTTAAGGATATCGCAAAGGTCGTCCTAACGGACGCTCCGGCTGATCTTGAGGCACTCAAGGCCTGCAAGTATCCCGGCTCCGACCTCACCGTCGCAGAGATCATGCCCGAGAAGGTCATGGTCATCGGCGAGAACCTGCAGATCCGTCGCTTTGCCCGCTTCGGCGAGAACACGTCCGTCGCTTATGTGCATGCAGGCGGCAAGATCGGTGTTCTTGTAAACCTGATCGTCGAGGGCGGCATTGACGCCACCACGATCGGCAAGGACGTCGCCATGCAGATTGCAGCGCTCAACCCACGCTTCTGGGACAAGAGCGACGTCACCGTGGCCGTTCTGGACGAAGAGAAGAAGATTCTCGTCGCGCAAATGGACAACGACCCCAAGATGGCCTCCAAGCCCGCACAGGTCAAGGAGAAAATCGCGGCCGGCAAGCTCAACAAGTTCTTCGAGGAGAACTGCCTGCTCCAGCAGGCCTTTGTCAAGGACGGCAGCATGACCGTCGAGCAGTATATCGCTTCTGCTGCAAAGGCACTGGGCGGTTCCGTCAAGTTCGTAGACGCCGTTCGCTTTGAAAAGGGCGAGGGCATCGAAAAGAAGCAGGAAGACTTCGCCGCAGAAGTCGCTGCGCAGATGAACATGGGCAAATAAGAAAGTAGAAAGTGAGCCTGCTGCAAATTTGCAGCAGGCTCTTCAGCGTGTCAAAAAACCTTTTTTGACACGCTGGCAGGCTATCAAGAAAGTTCGGAATACGAGTAACTCGCGCCAGTCGGCGTACATAGGTACGGTAGGGCGCGAGTTCCGAAGTAAGTCAAAATAATAAACTTTATCCACTTTTTGAACCGTATTTGTTTGAAATTTTTCAAAAATTGAATAGGTGCGTTTCGCATAGAAATCGTCAAAAATGTTTTCTCATTTTGACGATTACGGACTTTATTGACAGCCTGGTGAGCCTGCTGCAAATTTGCAGCAGGCTCTTCTTATGGTAGGACGATCGGGACGCTTTTGGGAGGTGTCCCGCTTTATTTTTCCCTTCCGGTGATCGCGATCCCGGCGATTTTCCGCAGCACCGGCCTTTGGCTCAAAGCTGCTCCAGAAGCACCGGCGTACCGATCGCTCTTGCATAGGAATAAATCTTGGCCGCGTCCTCGATATACTCCGCGCGCAGCCGCGCTTCGGCGATGTCCCTGCCGACGGCGAGAACGCCGTGGTTGTTGAGCAGGCAGCCGCCGCGCCCCTGCAGCGCCGGTACGGCATTCAGCCCGACCTCCTTCGTGCCGGGCGTCGCATACGCGGCGCAGCGCACCTCGCCGCCGAGGAAGAAATGCATCTCGATCAGCGTTGCGGGGATCGGCTGCTGCACGACCGCAAAGGCCGTCGCATATGGAGAATGCGTGTGGAACACCGCATTGACCTCCGCGAAATTCTCATAAACTGCCGCATGCATCCGCCACTCGGACGACGGCGCCAGCGCGCCCTCCACTACGGTTCCATCCAGCCGCATGGCGACGATTTCCTCCGGGCGGAGGATTTCATAGCGCACGGAGGTCGGCGTAATGAGCATGACGCCCTCCTCCCGCAAAAATACACTCAAATTGCCGGAGGTTCCCGCAAAAAGCTTTTCCTCATACGCCTCCCGCGCCGTCCTTACGATTTCCTCCCGAAGCGCCTGCATTTTCTTCATCGTTACACCACCATTTCAAATTCGCCCATACTGCCGGAAGCAAAATAGCGCTTCAAGTCATACGGGGAGAAGATTCCCTGATCGGTCACAACGCCGGAAACCAGCGTCGGCGGCGTAGTATCAAACGAGGGATAGTAACCCTTGACGCCGTCAGCCGCCGTCCTGACACCCATGGCCTGCAGCACGAAATCGGGATCCCGCATTTCAATGCGGATGTCGTCCTTCGACTGGTGCCCAATATCCGGCGCACCCGTGACAAAAAACGGAATGCCCATATACTTTGCGACAATGGCAATCTGGAAGGTGCCGACCTTGTTGACCACATAGCCGTCGAGGCAAATGGCATCGGCCGCGCAGGTGAAGACGTCGACCTTCTCCCGCTGCATGGCAAAGGCAGGCATGTTGTCCGTAATGACCGTCACGTCAAAGCCCATATCATGGCAGACCGTCGCGGTCAGCCGCGCACCCTGGAAATAGGGCCGCGTTTCCGGGCAGAGGATGCGAAGCTGCTTGCCGCGCTCCCGTGCCACCTTCAGCATCATGCCGACGATCGTCTCGCCGAAGCACTGCGTCATAATCGTGCCGTGATCCGGGAACATATCCACAAGATATTCCGCCATTTGATTGACCTTGCCGTAGCGCCGGTTATTGGCGCGGATCGTATGCGCAACGATCGCGTCCGCGACATTCTCCCCCGCCGCAAGCGCGGCCTTCGCCGCCTCCAGGCAGCCGCCCGTGATGAGCGCCATTCTGCCGACGGTCGTAGGACGCGCGTGCGAAATCACCTCGTGCGCCTCCTGCAAAAACGCAAGCTGCCGCTCCGCGGACAGCTCGCGGCATTCATAGGCCGCAAGTGCCATGCCCATCGCGGCCGCCGTAAAGGGGCCTGCCGACTGCGTGACCATATCCGTAATGGCCTGCGCGACCTCGCGATAGGTCTTGCAGACGACAAACTCGACCCGGCGCGGATAGACGCGCCGATCCAGAATGCGAACCTCTCCCCCGTCATACCATGCCACATTTTCATATTGCAGCATAAAGGCCAGGCCTTTATCTGCGCGAAGCTCTTCGTTCATGCCGTTCTCCTTTTATCCGTTTTCGTAAAGCGCGCGGAGCGCCTTGTCATATTCATAGTAGATCCGCTCCGGATCCATGGTCAGGTATACGCCGTTTTCATAGAGGATGCGCCCGTCCACCATCGTCATGCAGACGTCGGACGCCTGTGCCTGATAGGTCAGCGCCGGAAGCGTCTCAAAGCTCGGGCGCATATGCGGCCTTGTCAAATCGATGGCGACAAGATCCGCCCGGTTTCCGACCGCCAGCGTACCGCAGCGCTCGCGCCCCTGTGCCCTTGCTCCGTTTTCCGTCGCCATTTTCAGCACCTGCTCCGGCTTCATGATCGTAGGATCCAAGCGGTAGCCGTTGTGCACAACGGCGGCAAGATGCAGCTCCTCCAGCAGGTTCAGGTTATTGTTGCTGGCTGCGCCGTCCGTGCCCAGCGTCACATTCAGTCCCATTTCCAGCATCTCCGGCACAGGCGCGAAGCCGCTGCCGAGCTTCAGATTGCTTGTGGGATTATGTACCGGCGAAACGCCGCAGGCCTTGAGGATTTCCCGATCCTCCGGCGTGACCCAGACGCAGTGCGCAGCCGTGGTGGGCGCGTTCAGCGTACCCATTTCGTAAAAATAGGCCGTCGGCGTCTTTCCGCCGTGGCGCGCCATGCACTGCTCCTGCTCCAGCTTCGTCTCGGATAAGTGCAGATGCATCCGGCCGCCGCGCACATTGCAGTCCTCGCTGTAGGCACGCACAACGCGATCCGTACAGGTATACTCCGCATGAATGCTGAAATCGATGCGAAGCCGCCCGTCCCCCGCCATATGGTAACGGTCGAACAGCGCGATGGACTCCTGCGCGCGGAAATTCTTTTCATACGGTTCCTGCGCGTCAAAGCACTGCACCGGGCGGCAAAGATTCGCCTTGATGCCGGAAGCCAGAACGACCTCAGCCGTTTCATCCGGCGACATATACATATCCGTAAAGCTGACCGTGCCGGACGCCAGCATCTCCAAAACGGCAAGCTCGGACGCCACACGGATCTGCTTCGGCGTCAGACGATCCTCCATCGGGAAAATTTTGTCGAACAGCCAATTCTGCAAAGGCAGGTCGCTGCCGACGCCGCGCAGCGCAACCATCGCCGCATGGCAGTGGCAGTTATAAAGTCCCGGGATCAGGAGCTTGCCGCGCAGCTCCCGCTCACAGTCATAGCGCTCCTTGGGGCGCTGCCTGCCCAGATAGCAGATCGTCGCGCCGTCCACGCCCAGAAAGCCCCCGGGTATCGTCACAAAATTCCCGTCCTGTACGGTCAGAATATCGGCATTGCACAAAAGCGTTTTCATTCGGCAGCCCCCTAAAGCCCGGCAAGAACTCGCCGGATATAGCCGCCGAAGCGCTCCGCGATCCTGCTGCCGCAGACGTCGACCTCCTCGGCGGTCAGGGGCTGATCCAGAACACCCGCCGCCATATTGGTGATAACAGACATTGCCAGCACCGGAAGTCCGCAGTGCGCAGCCGTCAGCGCCTCCGTGACGGTCGACATGCCGACCGCGTCGCCGCCGAGCGCACGAATGGCGCGGATCTCGGCCGGTGTCTCAAACTGCGGCCCCGGCATAAAGAAATAAACGCCCTCGTGCACGCGCAGACCGCAGCCCTCCGCGCAGCGCTTGGCCAGCGTGCGAAGCGACGGCGTATACATCTGCGATACGTCGAAAAACCGCGGCCCGAACTCCTCAATATTCCGCCCGCGCAGCGGCGACGCACCGTTGAGCTTGATATGGTCGGAAATCAGCATGACGTCGCCGGGGCGGTAATCCGTGTTGACGCCGCCCGCCGCGTTGGTTAAGATCAGCGTCTTCACGCCCAGCAGCTTGAGCACGCGCACCGGGATGCTGAGCTGCTCAAACGAATAGCCCTCATAGGAGTGAAAGCGGCCGGACATGCACACGATCTTTTTACCGAAGATCGTGCCGAAAATCAGTTTTCCCGCATGGGACTGTACCGTAGACACCAAAAAGTTCGGGATATCCCGGTAATCCACCGTAACGGGGTTTTCCAGCTCCGCCGCAAAGGGGCCAAGCGCCGTACCAAGAACGACGGCAATCTCCGGCGCAAACGGCGCACGCGCGCGCAGATACTCCGCGCTGACGCGATAATCGTCATAGGTTAATTCCATAAAGCACCTCCCACCGAAATCGGTTCTACCAAAGATTGTAGCATAGCCTGATTTGCTTGTCAATTTTACGTCAAAAATTATGTGTTTTGCACAACTTTCCCTCGCGCTTTTTGCGCCTGTGCTTTTTTTGCAAAGGGGTATTGACATTTTTCTGCACTGTGCTATACTATTTAAGCAATTGAATACACCTTATCAAGAGTGGCGGAGGGACCGGCCCTATGAAGCCCGACAACCTGCGAAAGCAAGGTGCCAATTCCGGCGGTAGTAATCGACAGATGAGGAAATGAAGCTTCATGCACCCTGTCGAACGGCAGCGTGCATTTTTTGTTTCCCACAGAAAGGAAGTACACAAATGAAAAAACGTATCTTTACCTCCGAGTCCGTCACGGAGGGACATCCCGACAAGGTCTGCGACCAGATCTCCGACGGCGTACTTGACGCCATTTTGGCGAAGGACCCCGGCGCGCGCGTTGCCTGCGAGTGTGCTACCACGACCGGCATGGTGCTTGTCATGGGTGAGATTTCCACCGACTGCTATGTTGACATCGCGCACGTCGCACGCGACACGCTGTGCCGCATCGGCTATGACAGCGCAGAGGCCGGCTTCAACGGCAGAACCTGCGCCGTGCTCACCGCGATCGACGAGCAGTCCGGCGATATCGCCATGGGCGTCAACAGCTCCTATGACGAGGCCGAACAGACCGGCGCGGGCGATCAGGGTATGATGTTCGGCTTCGCCTGCGACGAGACGAAGGAACTGATGCCCGCTCCCATTTCCTACGCGCACAATCTTACCAAGGCGTTGTCCGCCGCGCGCAAATCCGGCAAGTTCGGCTGGCTGCGGCCGGATGGAAAAAGTCAGGTTTCCGTGCAGTACGGCGAGGACGGCAGCGTGGAGCGCATCGATACCGTCGTTGTTTCGACCCAGCACGCCGACAGCATCGCCATTTCCGATCTGCGTGAGGCCGTGATTGAAGAGATCATCAAGCCGAATCTCCCCTCTCGCCTGTTGGACAGCAGCACAAAATATTATGTCAACCCAACCGGCCGCTTTGTAATCGGCGGTCCGGTCGGCGATTCCGGCCTGACCGGCAGAAAGATCATCGTGGATACCTACGGCGGCTACGCGTCTCACGGCGGCGGAGCCTTCTCCGGCAAGGATCCCACAAAGGTCGACCGCAGCGCAGCCTATATGGCGCGCTATATTGCGAAGAACATCGTCGCGGCCGGTCTGGCCAAAAAGTGTCAGATCGAGCTGGCTTATGCCATCGGCGTCGCGCATCCCGTCTCCGTGCTGGTCGAAACCTATGGCACCGGCAAGCTTCCGGATTACCGACTCTCCGAGCTGGTGACGGAATGCTTTGATCTGCGTCCGGCGTCCATCATCCGCACGCTGAATCTTCGCCGCCCGATCTACCAGCAGGTTGCCGCCTACGGTCACTTTGGCCGTCTCGACCTCGACCTGCCGTGGGAGAAGCTGGATCGCGTCGACGAACTCCTGAAAAACGCATAAGCGCGCTGCTTTGCGCCGCAGACAAGCCTGCCTCCATACCATATGCATGGCATATGGTATGGCTGTCAATAAAGTCCGTAACCGTCAAAATGAGAAAACTATTTTGACGATTTTCCCTTTCAGCGTATCCATATCATTTTATAGAGAAATCCAAGTAAATTACCTTTAAAAATAAGGATATGGTCTATTGTTTTGACTTACTTCGGAACTCTCGCCCTACCGTACCTATGTACGCCGACTGGCGCGAGTTACTCGTATTCCGAACTTTCTTGATAGTCTGCCAGCGTGTCAAAAAAGGTTTTTTGACACGCTGACCATATGCATGGCATATGGTGCGGAGGCGGGCCCACTTTCAGCGTTTTTTTCTCGCCGCAGGGATATTTCCCTCTTGCAACTGCGCAAAAAGCTTAGTATAATGTTGCAAACCATCAAAGGAGGATTCCGCAAATGATTCTGGACGGCTGTCAGGGAAAACCGCGCACGCCAACCATCACAGAGAAAACCTGCCCGCAGTGCGGAAACACCGTTGAGGTCTTTTCCACCGATACGGAGGTTGCCTGTGACCGGTGCGGCTTTGTCATTTATAATGACGCCCTGAGCTGCGTGCAGTGGTGCAAATATGCCCGCCAGTGCGTCGGCGACGCGATGTATGAGAAAATGATGGAGCTTGCGGCGCTGCAGAAAGCGCACGCCGCCGAAGCGCGCAAGGCCTCCAAGGAAACTCCCGGCGCAGGATGAAGCCGCAGCAACGGGAGCCGGACGATGTCAACGATTCGGGCGCGCTTTTTGCGCGAAACGGCGTCCATTCCATTCCTGCCGCGCGCATGGAAACCGCCTGCCCGTGCGGTATACGCCGCGCAGATTTCTGCAGTGATCTGCCTTTCCTGCGCGCGGTAACGCTCGCCGCAAGCGGCGATGTTTTGGAGGAAGTGTAACAAGAAAAACATGGAACAGCGAAAAAAGCGCACGCGGCTCAACGCGTTTCAAATGATTATCTTCGGCTTTTTATGCGTCATTTTACTCGGCAGCCTTCTTCTGATGCTGCCGATCTCCACGAAGGATCGCCAGGGCGCCGGCTTTCTTGACGCGCTCTTCACTGCGACCTCTGCAACCTGCGTCACGGGCTTGATCGTCCGCGATACGGCAAGCTACTGGTCAACCTTCGGCCAGTGCGTGATTCTGCTGCTGATTCAGGTGGGCGGCATGGGCGTCGTCACCATTGCGGTCAGCTTCGCCATGGTCGCCGGCCGAAAGATCAGTTTGTTTCAGCGCAGCACGATGCAGGAGGCCATCTCCGCGCCGCAGGTCGGCGGCATTCTGCGCATGACAGGCTTTATTCTCCGCATTTCTCTCAGCATTGAGCTGCTTGGTGCGGTACTGCTCAGTTATCCCTTCTGCCGGGAGTTCGGCGCGGCGCGCGGGCTTTACTACGCCATATTTCACTCCATTTCCGCCTTCTGCAACGCAGGTTTTGACCTGATGGGCATCAAAGAACCCTTCTCCTCGCTGACAAGCTTTGCTGCGCAGCCGCTTGTGAACTTCACGATCATGGCGCTGATTATCGTGGGCGGAATTGGCTTTTTAACCTGGGACGACGTCCGCACGCACAAGCTGCGCCTGCGCCGGTACCGAATGCAGACCAAGGTCGCGCTGACGGTAAGCGCCGTTCTGATTCTTGTGCCCGCGCTCGGCTATTTTTTCTTTGAATTTCATACGCAGCCGCTCGGCACGCGTCTGCTCTATTCGCTGTTTCAGGCCGTCACTCCGCGAACAGCGGGCTTTAACACTGCAAACCTCAGCGCGATGCGTGAGGCCGGTATCGCCGTCATGATCCTGCTGATGCTGATTGGCGGCTCGCCCGGCTCCACGGCAGGCGGCATGAAAACGACGACCGTCGGCGTGCTGTTCGCCGCCTGCGCCTCGATCTTCCGCAGGCAGGACAGCGCACATCTGTTCCGCCGCCGCGTGGATGACGCGACCGTCAAGCACGCGGCCGCCATTCTTTTGCTGTATCTCTCCCTGTTTCTTTCGTGCGGTCTTGTCATCAGCCTGCTTGAGGGGCTGCCGCTTCTCACCTGCCTGTTTGAAACGGCCTCCGCCGTCGGCACGGTCGGCCTGACGCTTGGCATCACGCCGCAGCTCGGGCTGATCTCGCACCTGCTTCTGATCGCCTTGATGTTCCTTGGCCGCGTCGGCGGCCTGACGCTGATTTACGCCGCGCTTTCGAGCCGCCCGGCCGGGCTTTCTAAATACCCCGTCGAGCGGATCACCGTCGGATAAGAGAGGAGAACTGTCATGAAATCCATTTTACTGATCGGACTCGGCCGCTTCGGCCGCCACGTCGCCCAAAAGCTTTACGAGCTGAAGCACGAGGTGCTTGCCATTGACACGCAGGAGGAGCGGGTCAATGCCGCCCTCCCCTTTGTGGAAAGCGCGCAGATCGGCGACGCGACAAACGAGGACTTCCTGCGCACGCTGGGCGTGCGGAACTTTGATGTATGCATCGTCGCCATCGGCGACAACTTCCAAAGCTCACTGGAGGCGACCTCGCTTTTGAAGGAGCTTGGGGCAAAGCTGGTCGTCGCGCGTGCCGCGCGCGAAATCCACGCAAAGTTCCTGCTGAAAAACGGCGCGGACGAGATCGTCTACCCGGAAAAGCAGCTTGCCGAATGGACGGCGATCCGCTACAGCTCCGACCATATCTTCGACTACATCGAGCTGGATTCAGACCATGCCATTTTTGAGGTTTCCGTACCGGAGAGCTGGCTTGGGAAAACCGTCGGTCAGCTTGACATCCGCAAGCGCTACGGCGTCAACATCATGGCACGCAAGCAGGGCGGCAGGCTGGATCTTTCCATCTCGCCGGACACGATGCTGCGCGCCGAGGAAACGCTGTTGGTGCTCGGTTCGCTGCGCGACCTGCAAAAGTGCTTCCATACCTGACATGCTGATCGGCCGTCGGAAATGCACCGAGGTCAGGCGGGGTTCCTTCAATTTTATGGTTACGGACTTTATGGGTAGTCTAATGGCCGCGCGCCCGGCCGGGCGCACGGCCATCTGTTTAAATCCTGCGGAATTGTGCCACAATGCAAAGAGGGAAAATTTACAGATTCTTTATGGACATTTCATGCAAAACCGAGTAAAATAAGGGCAAGCATTCAAAGGAGGTATCTCACTTGCGTAATCTTCGCCGCGATACCGCGCGGTTTTTTTACCGAAACCGCGACAAGGGTATTCCCAACCTCATGTTTATTTTGATTGGCATAAAACTTCTGGTCTTTCTGCTCTCTACTGCCGATGCAAGCAATTCTTTGCTTCTTTTCATTCGCTTCAGCCCGTATCTGATCCTCGAAAAGGGGCAGATCTGGCGGCTGTTCACCTATATTTTCATGCCGGATAGCGGTGGGATGATCCTTTTTGTTTTGTCGCTCATGTTCTATTACTGGGCGGGTACATCGGTCGAGAGGGCAATCGGCAGGCTGAAGTTTGACCTGTATTACCTCGCGACTGTGCTGATCCTGGATGTCGCCACCCTGATCGCCTATGCATTTTCTCCAATCTACGCCGAACTATTCGGCTATATGCTGAGCGGCTATCTCACCTATGCGCTGGTTTTTGCACTGGCGACGGTCAACAGCAGCACCGTGGTTCTTCTGTTCTTCATCCTGCCGGTGCGGCTGAAGTACCTTGCCTGGCTGGATCTGGGTTATCTTATTTATGATATCTGCACGATGTGGCGCTCCTTCGGCGCGATGAGCCTGATCGGCCTCACCGTCCTGATTCCCTATTTTCTATTCTTCCATGACAGCTGGCGTGTTCTTCTGCCGGGCAACCGCATTTATACGAGCCGCAGCGCGCGGCAGTGGAAGAAGGCAACGGCGGAACCGAAGTCGAAGCCAAACCCGAACTGGGCGGAAAACTACCGCAGCGCCTCCGGCGAAAAGCCCTATCACCACAAATGCACCGTCTGCGGACGCACGGACACGGAGTATCCGGATTTGGAATTCCGCTACTGCTCGCGCTGCGCAGGCTACCGCTGCTACTGTATGGATCACATCAATAACCATGTGCATATCACGGAGTAAGGTTCTTGCAGCTTTCTCGCCCCGCTCGATGCGTTATGCGAAAGCAGGCTGCCGCCATCGGCACTGCCGTTGGCTTCCGAACTCCATAAAAAGGCTCTGCCGCCGCACAGTCGGGGCAGAGCCTTTTTCTTGCCTTATACTTAGAACGCGCTACAGTCATTAAGAAAATACTTTTCAGTCCGTCAAAGAACCCATGCTTTCACGTTAAAGTCCTATACCAAACGACAAACCGGCGCTGCCCGAAGGCAGCGCCGGTTCCAGCGTGTCAAAAAACCTTTTTGACACGCTGACAGACGATCAAGAAAGTTCGGAA
>CABQNH010000013.1 GCA_902465435.1 uncultured Eubacteriales bacterium
CAAGTTCAAAACATCTTGGCTTGGGCACGGTCAAAGTCAGAATGTGTTCACGATTATTTCTTCAAGAGTGGTCTTGACAAGGGGACAATTATAGTCTGCCGTGTCCGCACGGGCGCACTTTAAAAATGAATTCCTACCGCGAGAATCCGCAGCAGCGCACCAGTGCGGCCCTTACAGCCGCTCTCCCTCCAGCGACTTTGTTGCGTAAGCGTTCAGCGTCATATCGCCGCGAGTTCCTGCCAGATACTCATAATAGCCCTGCGCGCCGATCATTGCGCCGTTATCGCCGCATAGCTTAATTGGCGGCGTATACAGCGTAACCCCGGCCCGCTGCGCCTCCTGCACGAATTCACGCCGAATGTAGGAGTTGGCGGCAACGCCGCCCGCGATTGCGAGCTTACGGTAACCGGTCTGCGCAAGCGCCTGCATGGTGCGCGGCACAAGCGTATCACTGACCGCGCGCGAAAAGCTTGCGCAGAGCGACGGTATATCTAACTCCTGTCCAAGCTGTTCGGCGTGATGAATGAGATTCAATGCCGCTGTTTTCAGCCCTGAAAACGACATGTCGAACGGATTGCCTTCCAGCTTGGAAACCGGGAGAGAATACTTCCTGTCATCTCCCGTCTGCGCGGCCTTGTCCAGCGCAGCGCCGCCGGGATACGGCATTCCAAGCACCCGCGCAACCTTATCAAAGCACTCCCCGGCCGCGTCATCGCGCGTTGCGCCGAGCACCTCCAATTCCGTATAGCGCTTTACATCCACGATCATGGTATGTCCGCCGGAAACAACAAGACACAGGAAGGGCGGCTCCAATTCCGGATAGGCCAGATAGTTTGCCGCGATATGTCCGCGAATATGATGCACCGGCACAAGCGGTACATCGAGCGAATAAGCTGCTCCCTTTGCAAAATTCACGCCGACCAGCACCGCGCCGATCAAGCCGGGCGCATAGGTTACGGCAACCGCATCGATCTCCCGCTTTGTAATTCCCGCCTGCGCTATGGCCTGATCCGCAAGCCCATAGATTGCCTCAATGTGCTTGCGTGACGCGATTTCCGGCACAACGCCGCCATAAATCTTATGCAGTGCGACCTGCGAGGAAATGCAGTCCGACAGCACGGTTCTGCCGTCTCTGACCACGGCAACGGCCGTCTCGTCACAGGAGGATTCAATTGCCAGAATATTCATAATCAAAACTCCTTCCTGAGGATCAGAGCATCCTCCGTCGGTCTTTGGTAGTAACGCGGTCGGCGTCCGATCTCGGCAAAACCGCAGGAGGCATACAGTTGCTTTGCCGCCTCGTTGGAAATGCGCACCTCCAGCGTCAGGCAATGCGAACCGCGTGCCTGCAGCGCATCAATAAGCGCCAGAACAAGCGCCCGTGCAATACCGCGCCGCCGGCAAAACGGCTGTACCGCAAGATTCATCATATCCGATTCGCCCAGCACCGTCTGCGATCCGATATAGCCGAGGAGCCTGCCGCCCTCCACAGCGACAAGCCATAGGCTCAGTGGGTTCTCCAGCTCTGCGCGCAGGGACGCTTCCTCCCACGGTGCAGAGAAGCACTGCCGCTCCAACGCAGCCGCCTCCGCTAGCCGGTATTCAGAAAGTCGCTCTATTGTAAATTTCATTACTTCGCCTCGTACCAGCTTGCGCCCATTTTTGCCTCAGCAATGAGCGGCGCCGCCATTTTCCGCACGCCCTGCATTTCCCGTGTGAGAATCTGCATCACAAGCTCCGCCTCAAACGCCGGACACTCCACGATTAATTCGTCGTGAACCTGCAGAACAAGCTGCGCCTGCAGCGTTTCCTCCTGCAGCGCACGGCTGACTCGCAGCATAGCCAGCTTGATAATATCCGCCGCCGTACCCTGAATGGGGGTATTGAGTGCGATCCGCTCTGCGGCAGAACGGATATTATAATTGCTGCTTTTCAGCTCCGGCAGGTAGCGCCTGCGGCCATAGAGCGTGGTAACATAGCCGTCCCGCTTCGCGGCTTCCACTATCTCATGCATATAGGCGCGCACGCCGGAATACTTTGCAAGATAGCTCTCGATATATTGCTCCGCCTCCCATGGCGCAACGCCCAGATCCTCTGAAAGCGACCACTTGGATATTCCGTAAACGATTCCGAAGTTCACGGCCTTCGCATTGCGGCGCAGCGTCGGCGTTACCTCCTCGACCGGGACATTAAACACCTGTGAGGCCGTTACCGTATGAAAATCAATGCCGGAAAGAAACGCCGCCTGCATGACCTTATCGTCTGCAATTTCGGCAAGCACCCGCAGCTCGATCTGACTATAATCCGCGTCTACGAACACAAAGCCCTCCCGCGGAATGAACATCTTTCGAATTTCGCTGCCCAGTTCGGTGCGAACAGGAATATTCTGCAGGTTGGGATCCGTCGAGGAAAGTCGGCCGGTCGCCGTGACCGTATTCTGGAATGTCGTGTGGATTCGTCCGTCCGGCGCAATTACCTTCATAAGTCCGTCGGCATATGTGGACTTCAGCTTCGTCAAAACGCGATACTCCATGATCTGCGGAATGATCGGATTTGCGTCCTTGAGCTTTTCCAATACCTCGACACCGGTCGAATAGCCTGTTTTCGTCTTCTTGACCGCAGGAAGCTGCAGCTTCTCAAAGAGAATATGCCCCAGCGCCTTTGTGGAATTGATATTGAACGCTTCCCCGGCCTCCGCAAAAATCGCCTGCTGACAGGCGGCGATCCGCTCGTCAAGCATTGCGCCAAACGCGCAAAGCGCGTCCCGATCCACCGCTACGCCTGCGGCTTCCATTTCGGCAAGCACGCGGCAGAGCGGGAAATCGATCTTTGTGAAAAGCTCCTGCATATGCAGCTCGCACAGGCGCGACCAAAGCGGCGCATAAAGCGCGCGCACGGCAGACGCGGCGCTGCCCAATACGGCAAACTTCGCACCCTCCTCCCCTTCGTCGGGCTTCGGCAGGTCAAACTGCAGATAAGCGGCCGTCAAATCGGAAAGCGCATATTTTCCGCGCGAGGCGTCCAGCAGATAAGCGGCCACCGCAGTATCAAACTGAAAGCCGTCGATCGGCAGCTTTCGCTCCAGCAGGCTGCGCATGAGCGGCTTCACATTATGCGCCGCTTTCTTGATTTTTTCGGAAAACAGGCCGCAGAGAAAGGTTCTCGACAGAGCTTCTTCGGAAAAGCAGCTCATCTGCTCGTCATTATCGACCGCAATGATCGAAAAATCATCCGCCACCGCCAGCGTGACAAACGGGCGGGACGCAAAATCGTCCAGCAGCGCCAACGCACGCGCTTCGTCCGTGACCAGCTCCGATCGGCACTCGCCTTCAAACACGTCCTGCTTCTCCGGACTGTCCTCCTCCAGCTCCGCGCCGCGCAGATGGTAGCGATCGATCAGCTTTTGAAATTCCAGCTTTGTAAACAGGTCATAAAGCGCACGGCGCTTCGGGGGTTGAATCCGGCAGTTTTCCGGCGAAAATACAATGGGCGCGCTGCAGCGAATGGTCGCAAGGTCATAGGAAAGAAACGCCATGTCCCGTGCGTTCTCCAGCTTTTCCCTCAGCTTAGGCTTTAATGCTTCCGAATTCAGATTTTCATAAACGCCCTGCAGCGTCCCAAACCGGCACAGCAGCTCCGTCGCCGTCTTCGGCCCTACACCGGCGACGCCGGGAATGTTGTCTGAGCTGTCGCCCATGAGCGCCTTGAGATCAATCAGGCGGATGGGCGGGAACCCATACTCCTGCTCAAATACCGCGGGCGTATAGTTCGTAGAGAGCGTTTGCCCCGCCTTCGACGTGATCAGCTTCACGCAAACATAGTCGTCCACAAGCTGTAGGCTGTCGCGGTCCCCTGTAACGATCACACAATTCCACTTTTCCTCGCTGCAGCGCCTGGCAACCGTCCCGATCACGTCGTCCGCTTCCCAGCCCTCGCATTCAAAGATCGGAATATTCATCGCCGCAAGCACCTGCTTCATGAGCGGCATTTGCGCGGCAAGCTCCTCCGGCATACCATGGCGCGTAGCCTTGTAGCCCGCGTACTGCAAATGGCGGAATGTCGGCGCGTGAAGATCAAACGCGACGCACAGCGCATCCGGTTTTTCCTCCTGCTGCATCCGCTGCATGATATTCAAAAAGCCGAAAATTGCGTTGGTATAAAGCCCGTCGCGCGTTGTCAGCAGACGAACGCCGTAAAACGCACGATTAATTATGCTGTTTCCGTCCAAAATCATGAGCTTCATTGCGCTCGCACTCCTTTTGTTTTAAAGCTTTCTCCACTTCGCCCCATTCGGAATATCCGTCAGCTCGATGCTCTTGGCCTTCAGCTCGTCGCGGATTCGATCCGCCTCCGCGAAGTTTTTCGCCTTCTTTGCTTCAAACCGTGCCTTGAGGAGCGCCGTAATCTTTGCGTCGTCCTCGCCGGACTCCGCGATCACAGTAAACTCCGTACCGCTTACCGCGGCCTTTTTCAGCTCCTCGCGCTTGCTGTCCGCCTTGCGGATGAGATCAAGGCCAAGTACCGTATCAAAATCCGAAATTGCGGCCAGCTTCGTCGCCGCGTTGGTCTTATCCTTCAGCACATCATAAATCGCGGTAATGGCAAGCGATGTATTCAGATCATGATCCAGCGCGTGCACAAAGCGCTCCTTCAGCCGGTCAAAGGCAACCTCATCGACCTGCTCGTCCGCATTCGGCGTCAGCGCCGCGATTTTTGCGATCAGCTTCTGATAGGTCACTGCGGCATTCTCAAGGTTCTCCCAGCTGAAAACCAGATTGCGGCGGTAATGGCTCTGCAGGCAGAAAAGGCGGTAGGCAAGCGGATCATAGCCCTTCGACTCCAGCAGAGAAACCGTCAGGAACTCGCCCTTGGATTTGGACATTTTCCCGTCGTTTGTATTCAGATGCAGAACATGGAACCAGTAATTGCACCATTTGTGGCCAAGATACGCCTCCGATTGCGCGATTTCGTTGGTATGATGCGGAAACGCGTTGTCGATACCGCCGCAGTGAATGTCCAGATCCTCGCCGAGATATTTCATGCTGATTCCGGAGCACTCAATATGCCAGCCGGGGTAACCGACGCCCCACGGGGAATCCCACTTCAGCGCCTGATCCTCAAACTTCGACTTTGTAAACCATAACACGAAATCGTTTTTATTC
Source organism: uncultured Eubacteriales bacterium (assembly GCA_902465435.1). Lineage (GTDB taxonomy): Bacteria > Bacillota > Clostridia > Oscillospirales > Oscillospiraceae > CABQNH01. Next base: position 5,163 of record CABQNH010000013.1, read on the forward strand.
CGCTTGTTGAGGTCCTCTTCTACCCCTTCGCGCACGCCGACCGCGAGATCCTCTTCGTTATGATCGTTGAAAACATAATAGGTCTCAAGCTTCGACGTATCAAAATAGACATTTCCGCCCGCCTGATAGGCATATCCCTTCTCCAAAAGACGGGATATGATTTTGATATACTCATCAATGCAGTTCGTCGCCGGTTCCACGACGTCCGGCGTTTTGATGTTCAGCTTTTTGCAGTCGGCAAAGAACGCGTCCGTATAAAACTTTGCAATCTCCATGACGCTCTTGTGCTCTCGCCGCGCACCCTTAAGCATCTTGTCCTCTCCGGTATCCGCATCGGAGGCCAGATGACCAACGTCTGTGATATTCATGACTCGAAGGACGTGATAGCCCTCGTAGCGCAGCGCTTTTTCCAATACGTCCTCCATGATATAGCTGCGCAGGTTTCCGATATGGGCAAAGTGATAGACCGTCGGTCCGCAGGTATACATCTTGACGATATCCGGATGATTGGACTTAAATTCTTCCTTTTTGTGGCTCAGAGAGTTATAAAGATACATTATTCTTGCTCCTTTTCGAGTTGTTTTTCCAGTTCGGCGACCCGCTTTTCCAGCGCTTCAAGCTGCAGCATCACGGGATCCGGCGTATGAATATGATCCAGCTTTTCTCCGTTAATTCTCACAACATGGCCGGGCACGCCGACAACGGTCGAATTGGCGGGCACCTCCCGCAGCACGACCGAGTTTGCCGCGATTCTGGCGTTATCGCCAACGTGAAAGGGGCCTAATACCTTTGCGCCGCAGCCGACCATTACATTATTCCCCAAAGTCGGGTGTCTCTTTCCGTGGCCGCCGCCCGTACCGCCCAGCGTAACGCCCTGATACAGCAGGCAGTCGTCGCCAATGACGGCCGTTGCACCAATCACGATGCCGGTACCATGGTCGATCACAAGCCGTCTGCCGATCTGCGCCGCCGGGTGAATTTCCACGCCGGTCCGCCGCTTTGCAAGCTGGGAGACCCACCGTGCCAAAAAGCAGCATTTGTGCAAATAAAGCCAATGCGCGATCCGGTAATAGATCGTAGCGTGCAGGCCGTTATACAGCAAAAATATTTCAAGACCGCTGCGCGCTGCGGGGTCATTCCGCTGGTACGCTGCAATCGTCTCTTTTAAACGCATAGGATTCTCCTGTTCATAAAAATGCCGCCTCCTGCAAATCCTGCAAGAGGCGGCTTTCACCGCGGTTCCACTCTCGTTTCTCACTTTGGCCTTTACGCGGCCGACGGGGTCTCCCCTTCGCTCCCGGGCGCATTTTCGCGGAGCTGCAGCCGCGTCTGCTTCCAGCCATGGCAGACACTCTCTGTCGCGCGGCGAACCGTTACTCTTCCCGATCAAGGCGATATTGAATTTAACGTTAGTATATTACCATCTGCGGCGGAAGGTGTCAACCGCAGTGATATTATTTTTTCCTTCTCAGGTTCAGGACGTCCCAATTCTTCACGAAATACTCAACGCCGGAATACAGCGTTGTCAGCGTGATAATGGCAACGATTCCCTTATTCAGCACGTTGCTGAACGCAAAGCCGCGATAAAACACAAGCATCACACAAAGGCCGACCATCGTAGAAAAGGTCTTTACCTTACCGGACAGCCCGGCCGCAATGACGCGTCCGCCGCCGACCGCGACCAGACGCAGACCGGTCACTGCAAATTCACGGGCAAGCACGATCATCAGCGCCCATGAAGGGAAAATGCCCCATTCGCAAAAAATAACCATGGCGGAAATAACAAGGAGCTTATCGGCCAGCGGGTCAAGAAATTTTCCAAAATCGGAAACCTGATTGTATTTCCGTGCAATCTGTCCGTCGATAAAGTCCGTAATGCTCGCAAGCACGAACACACCGAGCGAAACATAGAGCATATAGTCATATTGCCTGCTCAGATACATGGTCACCATGAATACCGGGATCATAAACACGCGCGCAAGCGTAAATTTACTCGCAGTTGTCATTTCTCTTCCCCCCAAATCGCGCGGCCGGTCAGGTCGCCGTCTGAAACGCCCTCGATCTTCACCGGAACAAACGTCCCGATGCGAACCGGGCGGTCGCTTGTAAAGTGTACGCAGCCGTCAATATCCGGCGAGTCGGCATAGCTTCTTCCAAAATATGCTTCCGTCTGCGGGTCGCGCCCCTCGCAGAGGATTTCCAGTTCCGTCCCGATCCGCGCCGCGTTGCACTCGTCCATGATGCGCGATTGCAGCTCAGCAATGACCTCGGCACGGTGCTGGGCAACCTCCTGCTCCGGGTATTCCATCTGTGCCGCCCGTGTTCCCTCCTCGGGCGAAAAGACAAAAGCGCCGACACGCTCCAGCCTGTGCGTTTTCAGCCACTGGCAAAGCTCCTCAAATTCGGCCTCGCCCTCACCCGGAAGACCCGTTATCAGGCTGGTGCGAAGCACCAGTCCGGGAATTCGCGCACGCAGCTTGGAGAAGAGTGCATCTAAGTACTCCCGATTCCCACGGCGATTCATGCGCTTTAGGATCCCGTCGTTCACATGCTGGATCGGTATGTCCAGATACTTTGTAATTTTCGGCTCAGACGCGATCACGTCGATCAATTCATCGGACATTTCATCCGGATAAAGGTAGTGCACGCGCACCCAATGGAGCTTTTCAATTTTGCAAAGCTCACGCAGCAGCTCCGGCAGCATCCTTCTGCCGGTAAGGTCAATGCCGTAGCGGCTTGTATCCTGCGCAACGACGATCAGCTCCTTTACGCCGTCCTCTGCCAGCATCCGTGCCTCATACAGGCATTCGTCCATCGGTCTGCTGCGGAATTTTCCGCGCAGAGTCGGGATCACGCAATAGGCGCAGTGATTATCGCAGCCCTCTGCGATTTTCAGATAAGCGTAGTGCTCCGGGGTCGTCAGAATTCGCCCCGTATCCACCTCTTTGAAGTTAATATCGTCAAACTGCGCGACCTGCTTTCCGGCAAGCACCTGCTTCGCCGCGCTCACCACGGAATAATAGCTGCCGGTTCCGAGAATGCCGTCCACCTCGGGCAGCTCCTTCAGGATCTCCTCCTGATACCGCTGCGACAGGCAGCCCGTGACCAGAATCTTCCCGATCACGCCCGCCGCCTTGAGCTGCGCCATTGCAAGGATGTTGTCGATCGCCTCTGATTTCGCCGAGTCAATGAAGCCACAGGTGTTCACGATCACAAGATCTGCGCCCTGCACGTCAGGCAGGATCTCGAAGCCGGCCTCACGAAGCAGAAACATCATCTGCTCGCAGTTTACTTGATTTTTTGCACAGCCAAGGGAAATAAAACCCACCGAATATGCCATGTTCAGTCCTCCGGGAAGTCCTCCGTTTCCGTTTGAAGGCGATGGAGCGCCGCGCGAATATCGCCGTAACGGTGGCCGCGGCGCAAAAGCGCGTCTACGGCGGACTTCACTTCCTTTTGATTTGGTATTTGCTTGCCGAAGCGCTTTTGAAGATACGCGTCAATTGCCTCATCCATTTCCGGCAAATCGGAAAGTACCTCGTCCCAAAGCGCTCTGGGAATTTGTTTTTCGTAGAGCATTTGCCGCAGACGCGCCTCGCCGTAGCCCTTGCGCAGGCCGGAATCGACAATTTGCCGCGCCGTGGCTCGATCGTCGAGCAGATTCAGCTCGTCAAGCCAGCGCACTGCTGCGCGCGCGTTCTCCGCGTCCTCTCCCTTTTGGATCAGCCGCTGCTCCAGCGCGCGGTGCGAGACGTTGGATGCGGAAATGATGCGCACAGCGCGATTTTTGGCCGAAGCCTCGCCTGCTGCTGCCCGGATCCTTTCCAGCTCCGCCGCAGAAAGCTCCAAGCCCGCATACAGGCCGAAATCCGCCACGACGGATGGAAGGATTTTCAGGGAGCTGCCGTCTTCAAATCGCAGAATCACCCGCTCAGAGCGCTGCGATTGCCGCAGCTCCTCAATCCTCATCGTTGAAGTCGTCCGCAGAGACGTCTACCGGCTTTTGCGCCGCCTTTCGCTCTACGCTCCGACCGCGCTGGAGCTTATCCAGATTCTCGCGAATTTGGGCCTCCAGCTCGTCGGCCACCTCCGGGTGCTCCTCCAAATACTTTCTCGCGTTGTCCCGGCCCTGTCCGATTCGCTCGTCGCCGATGGAGAACCAGCTGCCGCTCTTCTTGACCAGCTCCAGATCCACGCCGAGATCGATCATTTCGCCGTAACGGGAGATGCCCTCGCCGTACATAATATCGAAGTAGGCTTCGCGGAAGGGCGGCGCGACCTTGTTTTTAATCACCTTGACGCGCGTGCGGTTTCCGATCAGCGTGGTTCCTTCCTTGATTGCCTCCACCTTCCGCACGTCCAGACGAACGGACGCATAGAACTTGAGCGCGTTGCCGCCGGTCGTCGTCTCCGGATTGCCGTACATCACGCCAATCTTCATACGAAGCTGATTGATAAAAATCACGACGCAGTTCGTCTTCGCAATATTACCGGCCAGCTTCCGCAGCGCCTGCGACATCAGTCTGGCCTGCAGGCCGACAAAGGCGTCGCCCATTTCGCCTTCGATCTCTGCGCGCGGTGTCAGCGCCGCGACCGAGTCCACGACCACGACATCCAGCGCGCCGGAACGCACCAATGCGTCCGTAATATCAAGTGCCTGCTCGCCGGTGTCCGGCTGTGAGACCAGCATGGAGTCGATATCCACGCCGATGGCCGCCGCGTATTCCGGATCAAGTGCGTGCTCCGCATCCACGAAGGCGACCTCACCGCCGCGCTTCTGCGCCTGCGCCACAATATGCAGCGCCAGCGTGGTTTTGCCGGAGGACTCCGGACCATAGATCTCAATAATTCTGCCGCGCGGCACGCCGCCGACGCCCAGCGCTGCGTCAAGCGCAAGGGAGCCGGTCGGGATCGTATCGATCACCATATCCGGACGGTCGCCCAGGCGCATCACCGCGCCCTTGCCGAAATCCTTTTCGATCTTGGAAAGCGCGGTTTCCAGCGCCTTTTTCTTGTCACTCGCGGGAGCGGGTGCTTCATATGCCGGTTTCTTTGCCATAGTATAATCCCCTCACTGCTTCCGCGCGAGAACCGCGCGGGTAATATCGCCCGTATCCTTCTTAAACTCTATAATCTCATAGCCATGGCGGTATAGAATCTGCGCGACTGCATTTTCCTGGCCCATGCCGAATTCAAAGCACAGATACCCGCCGTCCTGCAGCGCCGGTGTAAAGTTCTCCACGATCGCACGATAATAGTCCAAGCCGTCTGTGCCGCCGTCCAGCGCCAAATGCGGCTCGTAATTCCGCACCGAATCCGGCAGGCGCTCCATTTCCGCGCTCGTTACATAAGGCGGATTGGCAACAATCAGATCAAATTTCCCCAAAAAGCCGGAGGCCGGCTTCTTCACGTCGATTGCAAGGCAGCTCACGCGTCCCTGCAGGCGCTGCTCCTGAATATTCCTCTTTGCGACCCGCAGCGCCCCCTGAGAAATGTCGCCCAGCGTCACACGCGCGTCCTTCACGCGCTTTGCAATCGCAAGGCCGATGCAGCCGGAGCCGGTGCAGAGGTCAAGGATGCGCGGATCCTGCTGAAGGAACAGCGCGCGCTTGATCGCAAGCTCCGTCACGGCCAGCGTGTCGTCACGGGGAATCAGAACATCCCGCGTCACGCTGAGCGTCATGCCGTAAAAGTCCCATTCGCCTAAAATATAAGGCAGCGGCTCATCCGCCAGTGCGCGGCGCACATAATCCTGCATTTTCTCGTCGATTTCCTCCGAAGCATACAGGTCGCGATCCGCAATAATTGCCTCCGCCGTTTTTCCCGACGCCGCGCAAAGAAGCTCCCGTGCAATGTTGGCCGCGTTGCCGCCCTCCTTCGGCAGCAGCGCCTTGCGCGCATCCAGATACAAATCGGCATACTTTTTTACCACAGGTCGCTTCCCTCCTCCTTCGGAATCACCAGCGTCAGCGCCTCAATGGCGACCTCGATCATGCTGTCGTCCGGCTCGTTGGTCGTAAAGCGCTGGAACCACAGACCGGGCGCCGTCAGGACGCGGGTCAGTGCGTTGTCATACTTTCCCACGAGGCGGTTTATCTCATAGCTGATGGACACGACCAGCGGCAGAGCCGCCAGCTTGATCACGATCATCAGCGTCTTATAAAGCAGCGCCGAGCTATCCCGCAGTGCGGCAAGCCCCGGAATCCAGAGAAGCAGCAGCTGCGATACGACGGAGAACACCAGAATGGAGATCATCATGACGACAAAGAGGAAGCTTGTCCCGCAGCGAGGATGCATCCTCGTCTGCTTCCGGACATTCTCCACCGTCAGCGGAAGCTTTGCCTCATAGCAGCGAATAGACTTATGTTCCGCGCCGTGATAGGAAAAGACGCGCTTCATATCCTGCATCTTAGAGACAAGGATCATATAAACCAGAAAAATTGCGATACGCACCACACCCTCGATCAGGTTAATGGCAAGCGTACTGTCGATCCAGCGCATGAACACGCTGCCGATCAGCATCGGCAGAAGGAAAAACAAGCCGATCGACATAAGCACGCCGAGCACTGCCGCAAAGGTTACGGCAATGGATTCCAGCTTTTCCGAGCCGAGCTTACGTTCGAGCCACTTTTCAAAGCGCGACGGTTCCTCCGTCTCGTCCGTATCCTCCGCATAGAAATTTGCGGAATAAAGGAGCGCACGCATCCCGCATACCATAGAAGAGCCAAAATTCAAAATCCCGCGCAGGATGGGGATCCTGCATGGTTTTTTAACATCCTCCAGCTTGGTCTGCAGGCCGTCCTTTGTGCGAACGACAATGGCCTGCTTGGTCGGCCCGCGCATTAAAATCCCTTCGATCAGCGCCTGTCCGCCAATCATCGTTTTAAATTTTTCCTGTGAAAGTTCCTTAGCCATATAACTGCCTTTCTGTTTCTCTGTTTCGCTCGCGCGCTCAGGAAAGCTCTGATTCCATACCGTCAGGCTGGACGGCGCGCGGTTTCCCGTCAGGACAAGGCTTGGCGCCTTCGTGTCTCCCCGGCTTTCCGGGTCGAGCGCCTCGTCGAACCGTGTCTGCGCCCGCAGAGACGAAACGCGTCGGTTCCTTACCCCTCTGCAAGCGGCAGCCGCACCGTTACAAGCGTGCCGCCGCCTGCCGCATTGGCCAGCGTCAGCGTGCCGCCGTGCATGGACACGATCTCATCGCAAACCGCAAGACCAATGCCGCTGCCGCGCACCGTGGAGCTTCCCTTATAGAATTTCCGCTTGACCAGCGGCAGCTCCTCCTCCGGAATGCCGGGGCCAAAGTCCCGGATCCGAACCACAGCCTCTGCCCCATCGCGGCAGATTTCCGCGTTGATTTTCTTTCCGGCGCCGCCGTGCTTTGCCGCGTTATCCAAAATATTCAGCCAGACCTGCCGCAGCCTTGCGCTGTCGCAGGCAACCGGCGGGATCTCGTCATCATTCTCCACATAGTTCAGCGTGATGCCCTCCTGCTTCAGGCGGCTTGCATACATAAAAACGGTATCCTCAAACTCCGCGCGCAGATCACAGGGTGTGACATTAAGCGTCAGCCGCCCATCCTGCACCCGGGTGAACTCCAGAAGCTCCTCTACCATTTCCGTCAGCCGCTTTGCCTCGCGAAGAATTACGGAAATGCCGCGCCGCGTTTCCGCCTGATTGAAATGCTCGGCAGACAGCAGCGTCTCGCTCCATCCGGCGATCGCCGTCAGCGGCGTGCGCAGCTCATGGGAAACGGACGAGACAAACTCCGACTGCAGCTTCTCCGTCAGGCTGATCTGCGTGGACATCTCGTTGATCGACTCCACCAGCTCGCCGATCTCGTCATCCTGCCGCTTCTGAATCTGCACGCCGTAGCTGCCGGACGCAATTCGCTTTGCCGTTGCGGTAACATCACGAACCGGTTCCAGGATGGTGCGCATGAAATAGCGGCTGCTGAACAGCACGACCGCAATGACGAGCGCGCCCAGCGCCACGATAATGCCGATAAAGGAGATCGTCTGACGGTCGGCAAGACGCAGGCTCGTCACATAGCGCAGAACGCCGATCACTTCGCCGTTGGAATAGATCATCGGGCTGGAAACCGCCATGACGCGTTCGCCGGTCGACGGATTCTTGCCGACAAAAACCGCCATGTGCTTGGTTGAAATTGCCTGCTCCAGATCCCTTGTCATTTCCAGCTTGGAGGAAATTTGACTAAAGGAGGAGGCCACCACACGCCCGCTCGTGTCGACAAACTGCAGTTCAATTGTGTTTTTATCCTCAAAGCTCTGCGCAAACTGAATGCAGGACTGGTAGTATTCCTTATAGCTCCGGCCAATATAATTGCTGAAAAAATCCGTGCTGGCCTTGGCCTTGGCCACCATACCGGACTCCATATTCGAAAGATAGTAGCCGGAAAACGTAATGGAAAAGGCAATCACGCAGACAATGACAACCAGCAGCATAATGCCGAGCGTATTTCGAAAGTAGCGCCGCTGCAGGCTGCTGCGGCTTTTCTTTTTCCGCTCCTTCTTCTCCTTCGGCTTCTTCATGTCCGGACTGCCTCCCTTCCTTCTTTTTAACTACGGCTTTTCTTTGCCGCAGGCACCGATCCATACGGCCGTCGTATCCGCTTCCATGCGGCATACCGACGTCCGTCTGCTTACCTCCGGCCTATGCGCCCCATTTATACCCAAAGCCCCATACGGTCGTGATATAAGTAGGATTTGCCGTATCATCCTCGACCTTAATGCGCAGACGGCGAATATTGACATCGACGATCTTCAACTCGCCCTCGTAATCTCTGCCCCACACCGTTGTCAAAATGTCCTCGCGGGAAAGCGCTCTGCCGGGATTCTGCATAAAAAGCTTCATGATCGCGTATTCCACCTGCGTCAGCTTGATGCGGCGCTCCTGCTTCTCCAGCGTGCGGTTTCTCATATTAAGGACAAACGGCCCCTGTGTCAGCATCTCGGTATCTGCATTGGCGTCGCCGCCGACCCGGCGATAAAGCGCGTCGATCCGCGCCGTCAGCTCCGCCGGAGAAAACGGCTTGGTCACATAGTCGTCCGCGCCGGTCATCAGCCCCGTAACCTTGTCCATTTCCTGCGTTCTGGCAGTGAGCATGATGATGCCGATGGTTTTATTCGTTGCGCGAATATTACGGCAAACCTCAAAGCCGTCAATGTCCGGCAGCATAATATCCAGAATCGCAACGCCAATATCCGGGTTTTCCTTCAGCCGCTCCAGCGCCTCCATTCCCGTACCCGCTTCGATCGCGTCATACCCGGCGCGCTTTAAGTTGATTACAACGAAGCTGCGAATACTGACCTCATCCTCTAAAATCAATACCTTTTTCATAGCCATACTCCTTACCTGTCACTAAACCTCGCCGGTGTTCCAATCCACGCGAATCAGGTGAAACAGCTCCCGCATTCCATTCTCCGTCAAGCCGACCGCATCCGCGCCGGGTCCAAGAACGGCAAAGAAGGAGGTACTGCCCTTCTCCGTCAGGAAAACCGTCTCGCTGTTTTTCTCAAAATTTGTCCGTTCGCTGTTGGATATTCCATAAATCCGGAACAGCATCTTCGTCTCGCCGGAAAGACGGAGCGAGAAATCATAAATATCATAGGTACCGTCGGACTGTCTGCGCGAGACGACCAGATCCGGCAGCCAACTCTTTGACAGCTCAACATACCATCCGCTGTCATAGCAGTGATACGTCGTGGTCTTCTCGACCTTTGTCCCGTCCAGATTCATGTTGAACCAGTTGATGACCCACTGATTCTGCGAGCCTTCGTCGCCCCGAATGGCACGCAGCCGCTGCGTACTCGGAAGCTCGATCAACCCGTCGCGATCGATATCCGTGCTGTAAACGTAATAGTTGCGAAGCGTTGCCGTATTAGTGTTGGGTACATCCGGAAGATTGAGATTCACAAGCTTGCCGTCGCGAAGCGTAATAATGTCGGTCACAATGCCGCTCTCGTCGTAGGCGCTCGCCACGAATGCAGCCGGTACGTTCCGGCACATATTTCCTGTAATGATCCGCTTGACGCTTGCCATCTCGCCGGACAGCAGCACCTCGTTTTCCCGCTGCAGGAAGCCCTTGCTGAAGCGATAAAGCTCCGCGACGCCGGTGCGCTCTTCGCTGTCCGCGCGCAGGATCAGGATATCCTGCAGGCCGTCCATATCCATGTCGATTGCCGTATATTCCGAGTAATTCGTCGTCAAAAGCTCAGAAAGCGTTCCCTCTGCCAGCGAGTAAACGCTTAAAGAGTGCGCGATCTTATCACTGAGCTGCCGCCCGACGATAATTTCCAGTCCGGGCTTGCCGTCAATTTGCAGATACTGCACACTCTCAAAGGAGCTGCCTTCCCCCTCGATCACGGCAATGTTCTTAAATTCACCGTTTATCTTATCAAAAATATACAGCTTCAGCGGCGCAGAGTCCGCCGCGACCGCAAAAAGGACGACCTCATCCTCACCGTCTCCGTCAAGATCCGTAAGCTGAACCGCCTGCTGGTTCGCGCCGGACTCAGGGCCAGAGTAATCCACGCCGCTCCCCATGACGGTTCGAATGGCTTCGCGGAGATTATAATAGTTTTCGGACTGCTTGGGAAGGCTGTAAAGCTCCTCCACCGGCCGGATGAAGCAGCCGGTCAGCAGTACTGCAAACAGGCAAGTCGCCAAAAGCGCTGCAATGATGCGCTTCATAACCGATGCTCCTTTCCGCCCTGCGGCAAGCTGTCTGCCCAAACGAAGGGCAGCATATCATGATTGAAATATTATAGCACACCAATTCGGAATTGTGTAGTAGATTTTCTTAATTTCCGGAAGTTTTGTCATTTCAGGATCACGCAGCCCTTGCCCAGAACGTGCTCCAGCTCCCCGAGCATATCCCCGCGTACCATGCAGAGCGTCCCGCGGCGAATTCCGGTATCCGCAAAATACAATAGTACCTTCGTCGTTCCGGGGAACATACGCAAAATGGCCTTGACCTTGCGGTAGCAGCCGTCCGTTTCATTCGGCAGCTTCAAAAAGAGGGTCTGCTTGGGGTCGACGCGCGGCGTGAGCGGGCGCTCCTGCACGGCAGGCTCTCCCTCATAATCCGAGATCGGGCGCGCCTGATTCAGGATCATCTGCGGTGCCTTTTCCTCGCGCACGGAAAGCTTCCCGGTCACGACCACCGCAGCATTTTCCTTGAGATAGCCGCCGTATTGGCTCAGTGCGTTGGAAAATACCAAAAGCTCCATTGCGGCCGTGTCATCCTCCACCGTCACATAGGCCATCATGGAATTATTCCGCGTTGTCTTCATCTTCACGGTTTCCACAACTCCCGCAATGGACGCGATCTGCTCGTCCTGATAGCGCCCGTCCGCATTCTCAAAGCTTGCAAGGATCTCTCCGATCGGCGCGACGTGCGTATTTTTCAAAAGGCTGCGATATTCATCCATCGGATGCCCGCTCAGATACAGCCCGGTTGTCTCCTTCTCCAGCGCCATTTTCTCGCGCGGGTCTATCTCCGGGAGATCCGGCATTGGCACGGAATGCGTGTGCGCTTCCTCGCCAAGCATTCCGAACAGACCAATCTGCCCTTCCAGATTGCGGCGGCGGCTGTCCGCTGCGGAATCCATCACCGTTTCAAATACGGCAAGCAGCTGCGAGCGCTTATTGCCGAAGCAGTCCAGCGCGCCGCACTTAATGAGATTCTCCATCGCACGCTTATTCATATCGCCGTCCTGCAAGCGGCTGCACAGATCCTCAAGCGATTTGAATTTTCCGTTTGCTTTTCGCTCGGCGGAAAGCGTCCGGATCAAGCCGCGTCCGATATTCTTCACGGCTGCAAGGCCAAAGCGGATCCCCTCCGGCTCAACGGTGAAGTGATCCTCGGATTCGTTAATATCCGGCGGCAGGAGCCGAATTCCCATATCGCGGCACTCGGCAATATAGCCTGCGATCTTCACGGAGCTGTCAATGACCGAGGTCATCAGCGCCGCCATATACTGCTTCGGATAATGGCATTTGAGATAGGCGGTGTCATAGGAAACCTTTGCATAGCAGACCGCATGCGCCTTGTTGAAGGCATAGTTCGCAAAGTCAATAATATCGTCGTAGATCTTCTGTGCGGCTGCCTCCTCCACACCGTTTGCAATGGCGCCGGGAATGCCGCGCACACTGTCTCCGTAGACAAACGCCCGGCGCTCCTCCTCGATCACCTTCTGCTTTTTCTTTGAAATAGCGCGCCGCATGTTGTCCGATTGTCCGAGCGTATAGCCGCCAAGCTTCCGAAAAATCTCAATGACCTGCTCCTGATAAACGATGCAGCCGTAGGTGACCTCCAGAATGGGACGAAGCTGCGGACAAAGGTAGCTGATCGTCTCCGGGTGCAGCTTGGAAGCGATAAACTTCGGGATGGAATCCATCGGGCCGGGACGGTACAGCGCCACGATTGCCGTCAGATCCTCGATGGACTGCGGCTTCATGCCGGTGCAGACCGCCGTAATGCCCGCAGACTCCAGCTGAAAAACACCGGAGGTCTTTCCCCCCGAAATCATGGCAAAGGTCTGCGCATCGTCGTCCCGGATGGTCTTCATGGAAAAGGTCGGCTCCGTCTTGCGGATCTCACGCTCCGCATCGTCGATCACGGTCAAATTGCGCAGGCCGAGAAAATCCATCTTTAGTAGCCCCAGCTCCTCAATGGTCGTCATGGTAAACTGGGTCACAACAGTATCGTCGTTTCGTGCCAGCGGCACATAATCGCAGACCGGCCGCTTGGTGATCACAACACCGGCTGCATGCGTCGAGGTATTGCGCGGCATACCCTCCAGAGCGCGCGCGGTATCATAGAGCTTACGGACCCGCTCGTCGGTGTCATACTGCTCCTTGAGCTGCGCGTTGACCCGCAGCGCCTCGTCGAGCGTCATATGCAGGGTATTGGGGATCTGCTTTGCAACTGCGTCCGTTTCGGCATAGGTAAAATTGAGCGCGCGTCCAACGTCCCGGATGGCGGCTCTCGCCGCCATGGTACCGAAGGTCACAATCTGTGCGACGCGATCCGCGCCGTACTTGCGCGTCACATAGTCAATGACCTCGCCGCGGCGCGCCTGACAGAAGTCCATGTCGATATCCGGCATGGATACGCGCTCCGGATTTAAGAAGCGCTCGAAATACAGATGGTACTGCATAGGATCCAGATCCGTAATGTCCAGGCAATAAGAAACCATTGCGCCCGCAGCGGAGCCGCGTCCCGGGCCGACCGGGATGCCGCTTCGCTTGGCAAAGCCGACGAAATCCTGCACGATCAGAAAATAATCAACATAGCCCATCTTCCGGATCATATTCATCTCATAGGTAAGGCGCTCCCGATAGCCTGCCGGGTCATTGGGATAGCGGCGGCAATAGCCCTCCTCGCAAAGCTTGCAGAAATAGCTCCAGCCGTCGTAGCCCTCCGGGTATTGAAATTCCGGCAGATGATATTTGCCAAAGATAAACTCCACATTGCAGCGCGCGGCGATCCGCGCGGTATTTTCAAAGGCTTCCGGAAGATGCGGGAACAGCGACCGCATCTCCTGCTCGGACTTAATATAGAACTCCTTTGTCTCAAACCGCATTCGGTTGGGGTCGTCCACCGTTTTTCCCATCTGAATGCACATAAGGACGTCCTGTATTTCGCTGTCCTCGCGCGTTAAATAGTGCGCGTCGTTCGTCACGACAAGCGGAAGCCCCGTCTCCTTTGCAAGGCGCAGCAGCCCCGCGTTGACCTCATTCTGCTCCGGAATGCCGTGATCCTGCAGCTCCAGATAAAAGTGCTCCGCGCCGAACAGCTCGCCCAGCTCCAGTGCCTGCTTCTTTGCACCGTCATAGTCGCCTGCGCGCAGTGCGCGCGGGATCGCGCCGGCCAGACAGGCAGACAGCGCAATCAGCCCCTCGCTGTGCTGCCGCAGCAGCTCCAGGTCGATTCGCGGCTTGCCGTAAAAACCGTCCAGGAAGCCGCGCGAAACCATATAGCTCAGATTACGGTACCCCGTCTCGTTCTCGCACAGGAGCACAAGATGCCGCCCCTCGTTGTCGATCCCGTGTACACGGTCGGACATCCGGCGCGGCGCAACATAGACCTCACAGCCAATAATGGGCTTAATGCCCGCCGCCTTCGCCGCCTTATAAAAATCAATTACGCCGTACATGACGCCGTGATCCGTAATGGCAACGGCATCCTGCCCCAGCGCCTTCACGCGCTCGATCAGCTTTCCGATGCGGCACGCGCCGTCGAGCAGGCTGTATTCCGTATGGACATGCAGATGTACAAAACTCATTGCTTCTCCCTCGACAGTTCGATCAGCTTCCGCATTCGATGGTTGATCGCAGATTTTGTAATCGGCGGCTCGTTCATTTCCGCCAGCTCCAGCAGCGTCGCCTCCGGATTCTCCTTGCGCAGAAGCGCCGTATTTCTCAGCTTTTCCGGAAGCCGCTCCAATTGGCCGCGTTGCTCCAGAATGCGGATCGCCTGCAGCTGCTCCTGCGCCGCATCCACAACCTTCGTCAGATTTGCCGTTTCACAGTTTACGCGGCGGTTCACACCGTTCCGCAGATCCTTTTCGACCTTCGCCTCCATGACGCCCATCGCGCTGACCGGCGCGCCCAGGAAGGTCAGGAAATCTTCGATGTAGTCCGATTGCTTGAAATACAGGACGCTGTTTCCGCTGCGCTCCGTGATTTTCGGGGAAAAGCCCAAGTCCAGAATAAGCGCAAGGGTTTCCGCGCTCACTTTAAAGTGAGAGGTCGCAAGCTCCAGATGATACCGCTTCTTCGGATCGGTCACCGAGCCGCCCGCAAGATAGGCACCGCGCAAAAAGGAAATGCGGCAGCATTCCTCCTCCAGCGCGCCGAAATTGACATGGAGGGTCACGCTGGTTTCCGGCGTATAGCCGTAGGTATGAAAAATCTGCGAGATCTTTTTCGGATCGGTGATCTGGAAGCACTGCTTTCCGCCCTCGTCGCCATCCGGCAGCTGGTCAAACTCCAAATTAAACGCCTTCCGGAACAGCTTCGGCAGACGCGCCGTAAAGTCGCGGCTTTCCGTCACGACCTTGATTTGCTGTCCGGAAAAGGTGTTGCAGTACAGAAGAACGCCAAAGGCCTCCGCCTCCGCGCAGCACTTGCGCGTCAGCTTCACCCGGCACAGCTCTTCCTTTACGCCGGAGGAAAAAGACATCCCGGCACTTCCTTTCTAAATCAGTCTAAGGGGCGCTCCAAATCCCTGTGGTATACCTCGACCGGTACCCCCTCGGCGCGAAACAGCCGCGCAAGGCGCTCTGCCGTCGCCACGGAGCGGTGGTGCCCTCCGGTGCAGCCACAGGCAATGCGAAGCGTGTTCTTCCCCTTCTTACGGGCAAGCTGCGCCTGCAGACGCACCACGGCCACGATCGCGTCAAAAAACGCACGGGCGTCCGCGTCCCGATATACATAATTCTCGATTGCTTCATCCCGCCCGGAAAAATCGCGCAGCTCCGGCACCCAATAGGGATTTTGCAGGCAGCGGAGATCCAATACGATGTCGGCCTCGCCCGGCGCGCCGTAGCGGCAGCCAAAGGATACGATTTGCAGTGTCACAGTAGCTTCACTTCCGGTTCCAATTCAATTCCCGTCTGCCGCAGGACAGTTTCGCGTACCAGCTCCATGGTCGCCAGTACCTCTTTACAGGTCGCGCCGCCAAGGTTCACTACAAAGCCCGCGTGCTTCTCCGAAACAGCAGCCCGACCGACGCCCTTTCCCTTTAGCCCGGCCTGCTCAATCAGCGCGGCCGCATAGCCCTGCTGCGGCCGCTTAAAGGTGCTTCCCGCCGACGGATACTCCAGGGGCTGCGAGCTTCTGCGCCGCTCGGCAAGCTCCTGCATCTGCGCCCGGATCTCCTCCTTCTGCGCAGGCTGCAGCGAAAAAACGGTTCTTACGATCGCTCCTTCCATTGACTGGAACCGACTCATGCGGTAGGAAAACCCCTGGGCATCCCCTTCGATGGTTCTCGCTTCTCCATCCATCGTAAGAAACTCCGTCCGGACGGCAACCTGCCGGATTTCGCCGCCGTATGCGCCTGCGTTCATATAGACGCCGCCGCCGACCGTTCCGGGAATTCCGTGAGCAAATTCCAGCCCGGAAAGTCTGCAATCCTTCGCAAACGTAGCAGCCTTTGCCATTGTGGTACCGGCCAGCGCGGTGATTTCCGTCTCCGAACTCCGTTCGCAGCCGCTCAGGCAGTCGCGCAGCGTGATCACGAGTCCGCGAAGTCCCTCATCTGGCGCGAGAACATTCGTTCCCGCGCCAAGCAGGATCGGTTTGATCCCGCAGGAAGCGGCGCAGACCAGCACGGCACGCAGCTCCTCGACGCTCTGCGGGAACGCCATCAGCTCTGCCGGTCCGCCGATTCGAAAAGAGGTATGCCGCGAAAGCGGCTCCTCCAGCCGCAGCGTAAGTGCCGGTGCAATCGTGGAAATATCATTCAAAAACGCTTGTATTCTGTCCATAAACGCCTCCGGGTGGATAATCATTATTATTATAGCACACATCTATATTGTATGCAAACGAAAAAAGTGATACCCCACGATAGAAAACGCGCCTGCCGCAGGGAAAGCTGCGGCAGGCGCGTTTAGGTTTTTTCCTTTATTCGGCCTCGATCAGAAGTTCGTCATTCTTCACGTCAACGGTCAGCGTGGAATTGGCCTTGACGTCGCCGCGCAGAATGCGCTTTGCCAGCAGCGTCTCCACCGTGTGCTGTACATAGCGGCGGAGCGGCCTTGCACCATACTGCGGGTCGTAGGCAGCATCAATAATATACTGCTTCGCCGCCGGCGTCAGCTCACAGTGCAGCTGCTTATCCTGCAGCCGACTGTTAAGTGCCGCGATTTGAAGGTCAATAATGCTTGTAATGTTGTCCTTGGTCAGCGGCTTGAAGAATACGATCTCGTCCAGGCGGTTCAGGAACTCAGGACGGAACGACTGCTTCAGGAGCTGGGAAACCTGCTCCTTCGCCGACTCATCGATATTGCCCTGTGCGTCGATGCCGTTCAGGAGCGCCTGCGAGCCAAGATTGCTGGTCAAAATAATGATCGTATTCTTGAAGTCCACCGTGCGTCCCTGCGAATCGGTGATCCTGCCGTCATCCAGAACCTGCAGGAGCACATTGAACACATCGGGATGTGCCTTTTCGATCTCATCAAAAAGAACGACACTGTAGGGTCTTCTGCGAACGGCCTCGGTGAGCTGACCGCCCTCCTCGTAGCCGACGTATCCGGGAGGCGCGCCGATCAGGCGCGACACGGAAAACTTCTCCATATACTCGGACATATCCAACCGCACCATATTGCGCTCGTCGTCAAACAGGCTCTCAGCCAGCGCCTTGCAAAGCTCGGTCTTGCCGACGCCTGTCGGGCCGAGGAACAGGAACGAGCCGATCGGACGGTTCGGATCCTGAATCCCCGCGCGGCTGCGGAGGATGGCCTCCGTCACACGCTGCACGGCCTCATCCTGACCGACAACACGCTTATGCAGGATTTCATCCAGATGCAGGAGCTTTTCGCGTTCCCCCTCTACAAGTTTCTGCACAGGAATTCCCGTCCAGCGTTCCACGATTTTCGCAATTTCCTCCTCCGTCACTTTGTCACGGAGCAGATTCGACTGCTTGGCATTTTGGGCAATGCGCTCCTCCTCGGCAAGCTGACGCTTTGCCTCCGGCAGCTCACCGTATTTCAGGCGCGCCGCCTTCTCCAAATCGTATTCCTGCTCGGCGCGTTCAATTTCGGCATTGAGCTTCTCGATCTGCTCGCGAAGCTGCTGCACGCGGGTAATGGCGTTCTTTTCGTTTTCCCACTGCGCCTTCATTGCGTTAAAGTGGTCACGCTGTTCGGCAAGCTCCCGGCGAAGCTCGGCAAGGCGACCCTTCGAAAGCTCGTCCTCCTCATTTTTGAGCGCCGCCTCTTCAATTTCCATCTGAATGATCTTGTGGCGGATCACATCCAGCTCGGTCGGCATGGAATCCATCTCCGCCCGGATCATTGCGCAGGCTTCGTCGATCAGATCGATTGCCTTATCCGGCAGGTAACGATCCGTAATATAGCGGTCGGAAAGCGTTGCTGCGGCCAAGATCGCAGAATCGGTGATTTTCACGCCGTGAAAGACCTCATAGCGCTCCTCCAGGCCACGCAGAATGGCAATTGTGTCCTCTACGGTCGGCTCCTTGACCAGCACCGTCTGGAAACGACGCTCGAGCGCCGGATCCTTTTCAATATATTTTCGATATTCGTCCAGCGTCGTCGCGCCGATGCAGTGCAGCTCGCCGCGTGCCAGCATCGGCTTGAGCAGATTGCCGGCGTCCATGCTGCCCTCGGTTTTGCCCGCGCCGACGATCGTGTGCAGCTCGTCAATAAACAGAATGATCCTGCCCTCGGATTTCTTCACCTCGTTCAATACGGCCTTCAGGCGCTCTTCAAACTCGCCGCGGTACTTTGCGCCAGCAATCAGGGCGCCCATATCCAGCGAGAAAATGGTCTTCTCCTGCAGATTCTTCGGAACGTCGCCGCGGACGATACGCTGCGCCAGTCCCTCTGCAATGGCCGTCTTGCCGACGCCCGGCTCGCCGATCAGCACCGGGTTATTCTTCGTTTTGCGGGACAGGATGCGGATCACATTTCGAATTTCCTCATCCCGGCCAATTACGGGATCCATATTCTTTTCCCGTGCCCGCTTGACGAGATCCGTGCCGAATTTCTCCAGCGCCTCGTAGGTATCCTCCGGGTTATCAGACGTAACGCGCTGTGCGCCGCGCACACTCTGCAGTGCCTGCAAAACGCCTTCCTTCGTGATCTGATACTGAGAAAACAGCTTGGAAAGCTCGCTGTCAGCGCAGCTGATCAGGCCAAGGAACAGGTGCTCGACCGAAACATATTCGTCGTTCATCGACGCCGCCTGCCGCTCCGCCTCACTCATTGCGCTGTCCAGCTGCGAGGAAATATAAAACTTTTCCGGATCACGCCCGGAACCGGTCACCGCCGGATAGCGCGTAAGGATCTGCTGCACGGCCGCCTCCATGCTCTCCGGCGTTTTTCCCATCTTTTTCAAAAGCTGCGGGATCAGTCCGCCGTCCTGTCTGAGAAGCGCGAGCAGCAAATGCGCCTGCTCTACCTGCTGATTCTGATTGGATATTGCAATCTGCTGCGCCGACTGAAGCGCCTGCAGTGATTTTTGTGTCAGTTGATTTGCATTCATAATTACCCCTCCTGTTTTCGGGATTTTTAGCACTCGTGCATCCAGAGTGCTAATTTATGATACCAATATAGACCCATTTATTTAGAATGTCAAGCGTGTTCAAAAAAAATTCACATATTCTTCATTGCCCCGACACAGGCATAGATAAGATAGTATTAGAAATTTCAATTTTGAACAATCATGCAAGGAGGTGCAGCAGAAATGACGGAGAATTTCCTGACAGCCACACAGATCTACAATCACAGCCGACTGTTTATGGAGGCCTACAGCACAGTCATGCGTCCGCTCTGTGAGGAGGTCGGACTGCCGCAAACCGCAATCGACATTCTCCTGTTTCTTGCCAACAACCCGGCGCACACCACGGCGCGCGACATCAGCCGCTATCGCAATATGAAGCCCGCAATCATATCCTTTCATGTGGAGCGCCTGGTCAGCGAGCAATATCTGGAGCGCAAGGAGGTTCCCGGCGACCGACGCAAGTGCAGTCTTGTCTGTACCGAGCGCGCATTGGGTATTATTGAAAAGGGGCGCGCCGTGCAGAACCGCTTTGCCGCACAGCTGACAAGCGGGCTGAGCGCTGAGGAGCTTGCGCTCTACAAGCGCTGTCTTTCCGCCTTCGCGCAAAATCTTGAGCACATGAAATTGGAGGGGCTTACATGAAAATAGCAAAAAGAATCACAAAATCCAGATGGCTGCCGCCGATCTCGGCGCAGGAGAGCAAGCTTTGCAAGGCACTGTTCCTTGTGTGCGAGGTATTGTGCGGCTATTCTATCGTCCGCTGTATCCTCGCGCACCGCCTTTGTTCGCTGCTTCTTTCTATCTTATCTATCTTTCTTCTGTTCCTCCCGTCTTTTGTGGAGAAGCTGTTCAAATGCAAGCTGAATCGCGCGCTTTATATTGCCGCAACGCTCTATGCGATGGGCCCGCTGCTCGGGGAGGTTTATAAGCTTTATTATATTACCTCCTGGTGGGATAAGCTGCTGCACTGCACCGGCGGCGTCGTCTTCGCCATGCTCGGCGCACATCTGGCCTCGATGCTGACACAGCACAAGGGCAGCTATCCGCTCTGCGCCGTATTTGCGCTCTGCTTTTCCATGGCAGTCTCCGTTACATGGGAGTTCTACGAATACGCCTCCGACACGTTGTTCGGCACCGACATGCAGAATGATACGGTCATTACCGCCATTCATTCCTACGAGCTGGATCCCCAACCGGGCGTTGCCGATTCCATTGAAGGGATCCACGAGGTAAGCGTAGACGGCAAGCCGCTTCCCTTTGACGGCTATCTGGACATCGGCCTGCACGACACCATGCAGGATATGCTCGTAGAAACCTTCGGCGCATTGGTGTTTGCACTGACTTATTTATTCGACAAAGGACGACATCCCGTTATCCTGCCAAATCAGACGCCCGCATCCGGCGTTGCTTAAAAGGAGGCACCGCATATGACGAAACTATTAAAGCAAATGCGTCGGCGTGAGGTCATTATGGCGCTGCTCTGCGCGATCCTCGTGCTCGGTCAGGTCTATTTCGACCTGACGATGCCGGACTACATGACCGACCTTACCAAGCTCATTCAAACTCCCGGCAGTCAAACGTCGGATATCGCGCGTGTCGGCGCAAAGATGCTCGGCTGCGCGCTGGCCAGCGCGGTTCTGGCCGTGCTCTGCGGCTACCTTGCCGCGCGAACCGCATCCGGCTTCAGCTACACGATTCGGGAAAAGCTCTTTTTCCACGTCATGGATATCGGGCAGGCGGAAATGCTGGATTTCTCCGTTCCCAGCCTGATCACCCGCACCACCAACGATATCACACAAATTCAGATGATCGTCTCTCTCGGCCTGCAGATGCTGATTAAATCACCGGTCATGGCCGTTTGGGCAATCATCAAAATTCTCGGCAAAAGCTGGACGCTCTCCGTCGTAACCGCCGGCTTTGTGGTCGTGATTTGCGTGACCGTCCTTGCCGTCATGCTCACCTGCATTCCGCGCTTCCGCCTTGTGCAGAAGCTGACCGACCAGATCAACCGGGTCGCGCGGGAAAATCTGACCGGGATCAACGTTGTGCATGCCTTTAACGCAGAAGATTATCAGAACCGGAAATTTGATCAGCCCAGCCGCAGCATGATGAACATTCAGCTCAAAAACCAGCGGCTTTTCTCCCTTCTCATGCCGCTGATGACGATCGGCATGAACGGTCTGGCGCTTGTGATCTACTGGCTCGGCGCAGCGCTCGTCAACCGCATTCCGCTGACCGATCTTCCGGGGCGTCTCAATATGTTCAGCAACGTAATTGTTTTCAGCACCTATGCGACCTATGTAATCATGTCCTTTATGATGCTCGTTATGATCTTCATGCTGCTGCCGTCCGCGCAGGTTTCGGCGGAACGAATCAACGCGGTTCTTGCGCGCAGCGCCAGCGTGAAGCCCGGAAGCCGCACCGAGGGTACGGAAACGGGGACTGTAGAATTCCGCGATGTCTCCTTCCGTTATCCCGATGCAAACGAGGAGGATCTATCGCACGTCTCCTTCCGGATCGAACGCGGCAAAACCCTTGCGATCATTGGCGCGACCGGCAGCGGCAAGACAACGCTGGTCAGCCTGATTCCCCGTTTTTATGACGCGACCTCCGGAGAGGTTCTGGTCGACGGCGTCAACGTCCGCGATTATCGCTTCGACGCGCTCTATGATCGGCTCGGCTACGTTACGCAAAAGGCCGTGCTGTTTTCAGGCAGCATCCGCGACAATGTATTCTTCGGTGAAAGCCGCGCGGAGGAAAGCGACGACCAGCTCCGGAAGGCAATCTCCCTCGCGCAGGCAGAGGAATTTGTCGATAAGCTTCCGGAGGGCACAGACTATACCATTGCACAGCTTGGCAGAAATGTCTCGGGCGGTCAGAAGCAACGTCTTTCCATCGCCCGCGCGCTGTCAAGAAATCCGGAAATTTTGATTTTTGACGATTCCTTCTCCGCGCTGGACTACCGAACCGACGCCGCGCTTCGGCACGGACTGGCCGAACAGCTTCGCGATACGACAAAGATCATCGTTGCGCAGCGGATCAGCACCATTCGCCACGCCGACGAAATTCTGGTGCTTGATCGCGGCGAGGTCGTCGGCAAGGGTACGCACGACGAGCTGATGAAATCCTGCGCGGTTTATCAGGAAATTGCGCTTTCGCAGCTCAGCGCGTCCGAACTTTCTTAAAGGAGGCGTTACTATGAGAAAACGGGAAAAAGGAAATATGCCTCTGGCATTAAAAAAGACCGCGGATTATCTGCGCGGCAGCATTGCCGGTGTGATCGCCGCGCTGCTGCTCGCGGCGCTCGGCGCAGCGCTTACGATCATCGGCCCCAATAAGGTCGGCGACATTGCGACCCTGATGGCAGACGGCCTAATGACCGGCATCGATCTCGGCGCCATTGCAAAGATCGGCATCACGCTCGCAATCATTTATGTCATCAGCGCGGTTTCCACCTTTACACAGCACTATATCATGGCGACAATTACACTGAAAATGTCCTATCGAATGCGCAGCGACCTTTCCGAGAAAATCAACCGCGTGCCGCAGAAATACTTCAATCTGCACACCCAAGGCGATATCCTCAGCCGCATTACGAACGACGTCTCCACACTGCAGCAGGGGCTGACCAACAGCCTGCCCACCATTATCTCCGCCGTAACGCAGTTCCTCGGCTGCCTCATCATGATGTTCGTGACCGAATGGCGGCTTGCGCTGTCCTCACTGGCCATCACGATGCTGGGTCTTCTCCTGATCGTCCTCATCATGTCCAAATCGCAGCGCTTCTTTACCATGCGGCAGGAAAGCCTCGGCACGCTCAACGGCTTTGTGGAAGAAATGTATTCCGGCCACGAGGTCGTGCGCATCTCCCGCGCGGAGGAGGGCGTCAAGGCGCGTTTCCGCAAGCTCAATGCGCAGGTGTATGAGGCCAACTGGAAATCCCAGTTTCTTTCCGGTATGATGCAGCCGCTCATGAACGTCATCGGCAACGTCGCCTATGTCGCCGTCTGCGTGCTCGGCTCCATTTTGGTGATAAACAAGACCATTAAATTCGGCGTGATCGTGTCCTTTATTCTTTATGTCCGCCTCTTTACCTCGCCGCTCGGGCAGATTGCGCAGGGCATGACGAACATGCAGACCGCCTCTGCCTCCGCGCATCGTATTTTCGACTTTTTGGAGAGCGAAGAGCTTACAGACGAGCAGGAGAAGCCTGCACATCCGGAGCCGGTACGCGGCGCGGTTACCTTCGATCATGTCCGCTTCAGCTATCCCGACACGCCGGATAAGGTCATCATCAAGGATTTCTCCGCCCGTGTCTCCCCGGGGCAAAAGGTCGCGATCGTCGGGCCGACCGGCGCGGGAAAAACCACGATGGTCAATTTGCTTATGCGCTTTTTTGAGATAAACAGCGGCAGCATCCAAATTGACGGCACGCCGATCCAGGCAATCCGCCGGGAATCGGTTCACGACCTGTTCAGTATGGTCCTGCAGGACACCTGGCTCTTTGAGGGTACGGTCCGTGAGAATCTTGTCTATAACATGGACGGCATCGACGACGAGCAGCTTGAGCGCGTCTGCCGCGCCTGCGGTCTGGATAAGTTTATTCACTCCCTGCCGCACGGCTTTGACACCGTTCTTTCCGACAGCACGACCATCTCCGCGGGACAGAAGCAGCTGCTCACTATCGCCCGTGCCATGCTGCAGAATGCGCCGATGCTGATCCTAGACGAGGCCACCTCGTCGGTCGATACCCGCACGGAGCTTCTCATTCAGCGGGCAATGGATGAACTGACAAAGGGTCGAACCAGCTTTGTGATTGCACACCGCCTGTCCACAATCAAAAATGCCGATTTGATTCTTGTCATGCGCGACGGCGATGTAATCGAAAGCGGCACGCATGACGAGCTGATCGCCAAGGGCGGATTCTATGCCGAATTGTATAACAGCCAGTTCGAACAGGCCTCGTAATTGAATACCAGTTGTATTATTGGTCTGCACATTTCTTCCATTTGGGGCAGAATGCAAGCGCTTGGAAATCCTTGAAAACGCGCAAAAATGGCCGCTGCAAACGCAGCGGCCATTTTTGTCACGATTTTTAATTGAAAACTTGCGATTACTTTTGCTTCTTTGCGATTTCGGCCAGACAGCTCTGGCAGATCAGCTTGCCCTTAAAATCCTCTACGCCCCGCGCTTCTCCGCAGAAAATGCAGGTCGGCTCGTACTTGCGCAGGATTACGCTGTCACCCTCCACATAAATTTCCAGTGCATCACGCTCTGCGATATCCAATGTACGGCGAAGCTCGATCGGCAACACGACACGGCCAAGCTCATCAACTCTTCTTACGATACCAGTAGACTTCATAATATAGGATTCTCCTTTTTTTCTTGTATCTGTCTCCATTATACTTGTCGATTTCATATTGTCAACTGACAAATTGGTACTTTTTTTGTCATTCACAAAGAATTTACAATTGGTCTATATTCTGTACATGACACATACGATAAACGGACAAGGAGTGGTGTACTATGGCAATGGGTTTTCTGTTTGTCGGTCTTCTGGCCGCCTCGGTTCTTTGCTCTGTTTTCAACGGGACGACCGCAGCCTTGGCTGCCGCCGTCACATCCGGCGCGCAGTCTGCCGTAACACTGAGCATATCGCTGGCCGGCATGCTGTGCCTGTGGAGTGGGATCGTTCGCGTGATGGAGGTCTGCGGGCTGTCCGACAGCCTTTCCAAGCTGCTGCGTCCCTTTTTGCGCCGACTGTTTCCGCAAAGCTGCCGCGATCGGCAGGCGCTTGCCGCAATTTCCGGCAACGTCTCGGCAAATTTGCTCGGCTTGGGCAACGCCGCCACTCCGCTCGGAATTGAGGCCGTCCGCCGGATGCAGGCGCTCGGCGGCGGAACGGACGCCAGCGACGAGATGTGCCGTTTGATCGTGATGAACACCGCCTCGATCCAGCTGATTCCCGCAACCGTCGCGGCTGTCCGCGCAGGCTGCGGTGCCGCCCGCCCGTTCTCCATTCTGCCCGCCGTGTGGGTCACATCGGCTTGCTCCGTGACCGCCGGTCTGATTGCGGCAGGACTGCTGCAGAGGTGTAAAAAATGGCGATAAACCTGCTGATCCCCTGTCTTTTGCTTTTTGTCAGCGCCTATGCGCTCCGAAAAAGGAGCGACGTCTACGCCGCTTTGGTGGACGGCGGGCGGGACGGGCTGCGCCTTTTGTATTCGATTTTTCCGGCGCTCATCATGCTTCTGACCGCAACCTCCATGCTTCGCGCTTCCGGCGCAATCGATCAGCTGTCCACGCTGCTTGCTCCTGTTACGAATGCGCTTGGCATCCCGTCGGAAACACTCCCTCTGCTTCTCATTCGCCCCATTTCCGGCAGCGCCGCATTGGCAGTCGGGGCTGAGCTGATTGCTGCACACGGCGTCGATTCCCGCATCGGCCTGACAGCCGCGATCATGCTTGGCAGCACGGAAACCACCTTTTATACGATCTCCGTCTATTTTGGCGCCGCAAAGATCCGCCGAACGCGCTATGCCATTCCCGCCGCTTTGATTGCAGACTTTGTCGGCTTCTTTCTGGCATCACGCACCGCTGCATGGTTTTTTTGAACCTTTTTTCGAAAATTTTTTGTGCTTTTTACTTGATTTTTCTTTTCAATTATGATATCCTTAACGGGTCTGCAAAACGGGTGGTCCTCTGCCGCCGCCGATGGTTTTCGCCAAGTCGGCATTTTCTCTGCGGTCATGAACGCCTGAAATTTAAGGAGGACAAAGACAATGGATCTGATTAAGACACTGACCAGCAACTACATGAAGAAAGAGCTGCCTGCCATGAACGTTGGCGATACCGTCCGCGTTCAGGTTAAGATCAAGGAAGGCACGCGAGAGAGAATTCAGGCGTTTGAGGGCACGATCATTGCTCGCAAGCACGGTGGTATTGAAGAGTCCATCACCGTCCGCCGCCTCAGCTACGGCGTCGGCTGTGAGAAGGTTTTCCCGGTGCATGCACCCAACGTCGTTGCGGTCGAGACTGTCCGTCGCGGCAAGGTTCGCAGAGCAAAGCTCTATTATCTGCGTGACCGTCTGGGCAAGGCTGCAAAGGTCAAGGAAAGAGTTTAATCCTTTCCAAAGGAAATCCGGTTGTTTTTCACTGTTGTTACTGCGGCAGCGAAAAACAACCGGATTTTCTCAAATGGTTCCGGGGGCTGGCGGGGACGGCTTTCTGCACAATGCAGAAAGCCGTCCCCGCCGCAGCGTGTCAAAAAACCTTTTTGACACGCTGGCAGGCTATCAAGAAAGTTCGAAAGACAAGGAATCTCGCGCCTGTAGGCGTACATAGGTACGGTAAGGCGCGAGTTTCGAAGTAAGTCAAAACAATAAATATTTCCTTATTTTTGAATGCAATTTATTTGAATTTTTCTATAAAATGAAATGGATGCGCTGAAAGTGAAAACCGTCAAAATTGTTTTCCTGTTTTGACGGTTACGGACTTTATTGACAGTCTGTGGCGGGGACGGCTTTCTGCATTGTGCAGAAAGCCGTCCCCGCCGCTTTTGTTTGCATCAAATAGAATTTCCAGCTATATCGGTGGGAGAAAAAGCTTTCATGGGCAACAAGGAAGTCAGAAACTTCGGACGCCTTGCCGTTCATGCAAGCCGTTCCATCAATAAAAAGCACCGCCGTCCGGCACACCGGCAAATATGCCTTCTTTCGGGTCCTCCCGGCCACCTTTTTCGCCAAGCGCACGACAAAGCCGATCCGGAACAGCTCCTATAGCGATTCGTGTTCCTTCTCGTTTTCCCGTTCCGCCAGCGCATCGGTAAGCACATGGCAATACTGCTCCGTCAGAGCGTCTACCGCAGAAAAATCCACATACTCGCCGCAGATTTTTTCCAATGCGTCATGGTGCCGCTTTGCCTCCTGCAAATGATGAATGGCCTCGCCCTGCAGCGCGTTCACCGTGCAGCTCAGGAACGCCAGGCGCCGCCTTTCCTCATCCGAAAGCCGTTCCGCAATGCACGCGTCCAGATCCAGCACGGCGCTTGCCTCGCCGCGATAGGGCATCTGCTGTGCGCTGCGCACAATCGCGATACGGCGTTCCGGCAGCAGGATCTGCTCCGGCTCTCTCGTCCGCATTGGGCTATATCCGACGAAAACCGTTCCTGCTTCTCTGCCAAGCCGTTTGAGAATGAATGGGAGAATCCGCCCGGTCAGTGCGTATGGATCGCGCAGTACATAGACGCGGTCATACTCCGCACGAAGGGTTTCATACCGACACTGAACGCCCTCCGGCGTAAACGCGGAGAGAAAACGCTTGCGCATCGGCGGCGTACCTTCGCCCGCCAACTGCTCCTCAGCAAGCAGCCGCTCTGCAAAGTCGGCTGCTTGCTGCTCTGCCGCTGCGCCCGCCATCTCCTGCAGCTCCCGCTCCAGACACACGGCCGCAGAGAGAAGCGCTGTTGCGTGCGGATAGCAGGCCTGGTTTTTCTTCTTGATCTTCTTCAGCGTGTCATAGTGCTCCGCAAGCCTCGCGTGATAGCAGAGGGAAAAGTCGAGATAACGCGCCCTCGCCCCACAAAACAGCGGCTCGCACACATGCGGCGCAGTGCCGTCCACAAACGCCATGCCCGCCTGTGGAACGATCAGTCCATCCAGCGATTCCGGATCCGACGAGCACAGGAGCCTTTCCGTCTGCGCGCCGCGTGCCTCCGCGGCGGAGGCCAGTTTTTTCATAAATGTGGACTTCCCACAGCCGGAACCGCCCTTGATAATGTAAAGCGACTGAATTCGTGCGTCCTCCTGCAGATCCGAATAGTAGGAGAAGAAGCCTGTCGGTGAATTTGCCCCTAAAAATGACTTTTCCATA
Organism: uncultured Eubacteriales bacterium; assembly: GCA_902465435.1. Taxonomy (GTDB): domain Bacteria; phylum Bacillota; class Clostridia; order Oscillospirales; family Oscillospiraceae; genus CABQNH01. Next base: position 33,306 of record CABQNH010000013.1, read on the forward strand.
TGGGTACCCCTTTCCGTTTTCTATCCTTGTTTATGCGGAAGGAGCTTCTTTTGTGCCAGCCATAATTCCATCCGCGAAAACAGCTCGTAAAAGAGCGCTCTGGGGAACGCAGGAATTATGGATTTTTTCCGTTTTTCCAAACCGATAGGTACCCTCTGCCGCAGAGGTGGATGTAAGGGTTCCCTAAAAGCTGGCACCAATCTTCCTGTCTTCGTATAAACTGATATAGAGCAACTGCCGATGCGGCGGCCGCAAACGGCAGCTGCCCGAAAGGAGGAACGAATATTGAGCCCAAAAATCATATCGCTTGACCGGCTGCGTGTCGGGGAGCGTGGGCATATATGGACGCTGCAGCTGACCGGCGCCATGCGACGCAGGCTGCAGGATCTCGGTCTGATCTGCGGAACGCCGCTTTCCTGCTACTGCGTCCATCCATCCGGCACGCTGGCGGTCTATCATTTTCGGGGCACACTGCTTGCCCTGCGCGGACAGGACGCCCGACAGATCCTTGTGGAGATCGCATCATGAGCGCCGCACATTCCATTGTATTGGCCGGGAACCCCAACGTCGGGAAGTCCACGATCTTCAATGCGCTGACCGGACTGCGGCAGCACACCGGCAACTGGTGCGGGAAAACGGTAGAGCTGGCGCAGGGGCAAACGCGCTTTCGCGGGGAAACCTATCCGATCACAGACCTGCCCGGGACATACTCGCTCATCAGCCGTTCGGAGGAGGAGCGCGTAGCGGCGGAATTTATCCGCAAAAACAGCAGCGCCTGCACCATCGTCGTGTGCGACGCGACGGCGCTGTCGCGCAGTCTGACGCTTGCGCTGCAAATCATGACGCTGACCTCCCGCGTCATTCTGTGCGTCAATCTCATGGATGAGGCGCAAAAGCGCGGCATTACCGTCGATGCCGCAGCACTGGAGCACCGGCTCGGCGTTCCGGTCGCCTTGACCTCCGGCGGGGACACCCAATCGCTGGAGCGTCTCATGGAAAAGGTACGCGCGGTGTCGGACGGCTTTGTGGTGCCGCGCCCGGTCTGTGTCGTCCCAAAACTGAGCGGCGATTCCGAATCGGAAACGGATCAGATTGCCGAGGCCTTCGTCCGCGCTGCCGATCAAATCGCGGCCGCTGCCATCCGCAGCGATGCGCCCTTACGGCCTTGCTTGACGCAGCGGCTGGATCGGCTGTTCTTATCCCGCGGCTGGGGAACGCTTTTCCTGCTTCTCCTGCTTCTTCTGGTCTTCTGGCTGACCATCGAGGGAGCCAACTACCCCTCCCGTCTCCTGCAAACCTGCTTTGACCGCCTTGAAGTCGTCCTGCGGCGGGCACTTTCCGCGCTTGCCGCGCCCGCTTGGCTGCGCGATGCGCTGCTGTCCGGTGTCTATGCCACAACCGCGCGCGTCGTTGCGGTCATGCTGCCGCCGATGGCGATTTTCTTTCCGCTTTTTACCCTGCTCGAAGACTTCGGCTATCTTCCTCGCGTTGCGTTCCTGCTGGATGACCCCTTCCGCCGCTGCGGCTCCTGCGGAAAGCAGGCGCTTACACTCTGCATGGGCTTCGGCTGCAACGCGGCCGGTGTGACCGGCTGCCGCATCATCGATTCTAAGCGGGAGCGTCTGGTCGCCGTTTTAACCAACGCGTTCGTGCCGTGCAACGGGCGCTTCCCCGCCCTGATCTTACTGCTTGGAATGTTTCTTGCCTGCGCCTATCCCGGCTCCTCCCTGCTTGCGGCGTCCGGTCTGCTTGGCGCGGTGGCGATTTCCGTCCTGATGACGTTGCTTGCCACAAGGCTGTTAACAAAAACGCTTTTGCGCGGTCAGCCTTCCGCCTTCGCCATGGAGCTTCCCCCTTACCGCAAGCCGCACATTGCAAGCGTACTTGCCCGCTCCCTGCTTGACCGCACGCTTTTTGTGCTGGGGCGCGCCGCAGCCGTCGCAGCGCCGTCCGGCCTGCTGATCTGGCTGCTTGCAAATTACCGCGTGGGCGGCGTCGCCCTGCTCCCGCTGTTCACCCGCGCGCTCGATCCGCTTGGCCGCTGCATGGGGCTGAGCGGCACGATTCTGCTTGCCTTTCTCCTGTCCTTTCCTGCCAATGAGCTTCTGTTTCCCGTCCTGACTATGCTGCTCACCTCCGGCGGAAGCCTCGGTGCGGAACCGGGCGCACAGGCCATGGCACAGCTTCTGCGCGCCTCCGGCTGGAGCTGGAAAACGGCGCTCTGCTGCCTGGCACTGATTCTGTTCCATATCCCCTGCTCTACTACCGTGCTGACCATTCGCAGGGAAACCGGAAGCGCAAAATGGACGCTTTGTGCCGTTCTGCTTCCGCTGCTCTTCGGTATAGCGCTATGCATTCTTCTATCGCAGCTTCTTTCCCTCTTCTAAAAGGCGCAAAACCTACAGGTATTCTTTCTATTCTCCCCATGCAACGAAAAAACCGACACACAGAACATTCCGTGTGTCGGTTTTTGCAGAAAGAAATAAATTACTTGATCTCTGCGGTTGCGCCGGCTTCCTTGAGCTCGTTGGCAAGCTTCTCTGCGTCTTCCTTGGAGATGCCTTCCTTCAGGGTCTTCGGGCAGTTGTCGGCGATTTCCTTTGCTTCCTTCAGGCCAAGGCCGGTAGCAGCGCGGATCACCTTGATGACGCCCAGCTTGGAAGCGCCGCAGTCCTTCAGGACAACGTCAAACTCGGTCTTTTCCTCAACCTCAGCAGCAGCGCCTGCAGCAGGAGCAGCAACAGCAGCGGCAGCGGCGGAAACGCCGAAGGTATCTTCCAGAGCGTGGACAAGCTCCGCCAGTTCAACGACGGTCAGGCTCTTAACTTCTTCGATGAGAGCATTGATTTTTTCAGACATTCTAATATCCTCCTAAAACGTAATAATTGTTATGTTATTCGGCAGCTTCTGCTGCGGGGCCTTCCTTCTGGATGCGGATCTGATCCAGAACAAATGCGAGGGAAGAAATGGGTGCGAGGAACGTGCCGAGAACCTGCGCGATGAGCGCATCCTTGCTGGGGAGCTCGCCGAAGCCCATGAGTTGATCGACGCTCATGACGGTGCCTTCTACGAAGCCGCCCTTGATCCTCAGGACGTTCTTGTTCTTCTTTGCGAATTCGCATACGATACGAGCCGGGGCAATGGGATCGCCCGTGGTGCTTGCCATGGAAGTCGTGCCGTTGAGCAGCTCGTCAAACTGGTTGTAGCCAGCCTGATTGGCTGCAAAGCGAGTCAGCGTGTTCTTGACAACGGTGTATTCCACACCAGCCTCACGGAACTTCTTTCTAAGCTCGGTATCCTGTGCGACAGTGATGCCCTTGTAGTCGACGAAAACCGCAGCAGCGGAAGCCTGCATTTTCTCGGCCATTGCATCAACGATTGCCTTTTTGCTTTCCAGAACCTTTGCGTTGGGCATTAAAGTGTCACCTCCGAAAAAAATAAATGTCCACCTGCCAAAAGACAGGAGGACACAGAAAACCAATTCATTTCGTGTGAAACCTCGGCAGGATTTACGGCAAAAGCCACCTGCTGTCTTTGGCAACGCAGATATACTACACGATTTGCAGAAAAAAGTCAAGCATTATTTTTAATTATTGCGAAAAAATTGCAAAAAAGTTGAAGTTCCTGCGCTTTCGCGCACTGCGGCGGGGACGGGTGCACTCGCCCCCGCCGCAGAATCGTTTTTCGCTTCTTTTCGCCGCCGTCTTACGCGTGGCTCTCCGTCTCGCGCGGCTGGATGTCTCCCGCTTTGGTCAGCGCGATCTTTGTCAGCGCCGGTCCGACCAGCTCATAGACAAGGACGGCAAACAATGCAATATTTCGGATAATTGCGCCCTCCGCGCCGAGCTGCACCGCAACGGTAATCGACATGCCAAGCGCAACGCCGGCCTGCGGAAATAGCGTGATGCCGAGATACTTTTGCACATTTGCGTCGCACTTCATAAAAGCAGAGCTCCAGGACGCGCCAAAATACTTCCCTGCAGAGCGCGCGAGAATATACACAAGACCGATGCCAATCACCGCCCAGTCCGCAAAAACCTGCAGATCCAACTCTGCACCGCTCAGCACAAAGAACAGAATAAACAGCGGTGCCGTCCAGCGATCGACCTTTGCCATCAGCTCTTCGGAAAAATTGCAGATATTGCAGAATACGGAGCCAAGCATCATGCAGACCAGCAGCGAGGAAAATCCGATTTCAATCTCACTGCCCGGGATCTGAACATGCAGCATCGACAGCGCGACCGTCAAAAACACGAAGGTAATGGAAATGCACATCCGCTTGGAGCGGGAATGAAAAAAGCGCTCCGCAAAGGTAAAAAGGCCGCCCATCGCCGCGCCGAGCAGCAGAGAGCCAAAGATTTCAAGCGCAGGGTTCACAAGAACCGTAATGACATCCACCGCCGCGCCGGAGGCAAGCGCCTTGGCAACTCCAAAGGACACGGCAAAAACGATCAGGCCGACCGCATCGTCCAGCGCAACGATCGGCAGGAGCAGACTGGTCAGCTTTCCCTTCGCCTTGTACTGATTCACAACCATCAGCGTTGCTGCGGGCGCCGTAGCCGTCGCAATTGCGCCGAGCGTGATGCAGGTGGAAATCGGCAGCTTTTCTCCCAAAAACAGATGCAGCACCACAAGCAGCACATCCACAAACAGCGTCGCCATCAGCGCCTGAAAGACCGCGATCACTGCCGCCTGCTTGCCGATCTGACGAAGCTGGGAAATGCGGAATTCATTACCGATGGAGAAGGCAATAAAGCCGAGCGCAACATCCGAGATGATATCCAGAGACTCCGCCTGCGCCATCGACACAAAGCCAAGTCCGTTTACGCCGAGACGGCCAAGCGCATACGGCCCGATCAAAAGACCGGCAACAAGGTAGCCCGTCACCGCGGGGAGCTTCAGAACCTTTGCCAGACGCGACATCAAAAGCCCCGCCATCAGGCATCCGCCAATTTGAAATAGTGTAATCATAATCCAACGCTCTTTTCCGGGCGTCTGCTCCGTCGGCAAGCGCAGGCAGCACAAGTCGTTTGGCCATATCCATACGGCGGCAAAACGGCGCTGATATTCCGCGCATAAAACAAATGCAAAAGCGCCCTGATATTTTCCCAAAGGAATCCCTGATTCGATCCGGCTGGGCTTCAAAAGATTTTTCACGGTTTGGAAAACGAGGGAATACGGGATACTTTCCCAGTTTTCAAACCGAAGCCCCGGCAGAAAAGCTCCGCCGGATGCAGCAAGAGACGAGCTCAGAGATTTCCAAGCAAAAATGTATTATACACGCTTTTATACAAATTGCAAGGACTATTATTTCACAATCTTTTCCCGCACGTTCCCGTCCAAATTGTCTATTTTCCGTCAAAAAGAGCCGCTGTCGGCAGTTCTGCCGCAGCGGCTCTTTTTTCAAATGCAGCGCCTTATTTTGTGCCGAAAATGCGGTCGCCGCAATCGCCGAGGCCGGGGACGATATAAGCGTGCTCATTCAGCCGCTCGTCCACCGCCGCGAGGAAAATATCGACGTCCGGATGCTCTCTGCGAATGCGCGCGACGCCCTCCGGCGCGGCGATAATATCCATCAGCGTAATCGACTTGCAGCCGTATTCCTCCTTCAGGATGGAAATCGCTGCGGAAACGCTGCCGCCGGTGGCGAGCATCGGATCCACAATAAAGACCTGCCGCTCCGAAATATCCGGCGGCATCTTGCAGTAATACTTGACCGGCTCATGCGTTTCGGGGTCGCGGAACAGGCCGATATGGCCAACCTTGGCCGAGGGGATCAAATCGATCATCGTGTCCACCATGCCGAGTCCCGCGCGGAGGATCGGCACGATCGCCATCTTTTTCCCGGTCAGTACGCGGCTTTTTGCCACAGCAACCGGCGTCTCGACCTCGATCTCCTCCGTCGGAAGATTTCTGGTGGCCTCATAGCACATCAGCGCGCTGATCTCGCCGACGACCTCGCGGAATTCCTTCACGCCGGTATTCTTGTCGCGCAGGATCGTCAGCTTGTGCTGCAAAAGCGGGTGATTCAAAACATGTAAGCTGCCCATTGTTCACTCTTCCTTTCGCTGTCTTTCCAGCCGCTCGCGTTCCGCCTGGGACAGGCGCAAGTAGTTCGGCTGAAGTGCAGCAGGGTCACACGCCGCGCCGCGCCGCGCCATCTCCATTGCCGCCAGCGCCACGCCGCTCGCCCGCTGCTGCCTCGTGTATTCCGGAAGCAAAACCAGCTCCGGAACGGCTTCTCGCAAGGTATTATAACACAGACTTGCGCCGTCGCCAACCATTATTTTTTCCCCGTTTTCCCGGCGCAATACCTCGCCAAGCTCCGCTACGGAAATTGCGCAGTCCTCGCACAGGCGGACAAGCCGCCCCTCCACTGCACGAAACCGTGCGTGATAGATTTGATTCCGCCGGGCATCCATTGCGCAGCACAGAAGTCCGCCGCGCATACCCGCGCTGTACGCCATGGCCTCCAAGGTCGAAACGCCGTAAAGCGGCAGCGACGCCCCCCATGCAAAGCCCTTTGCCGCCGCAACGCCGATCCGCACGCCCGTAAAGCTGCCGGGTCCCGCCGCAACGGCAACCGCATCGACATCCTCCGTCCGCAGATCCAAATTGGCCAGCAGATCCTCCGCGAGCTTCATAATGGTTCTGCTGTGGGTCTGCCCGTTATTCTGATAGGCTTCGCCGAGCAGGACGCCGTCCTGCAAAATCGCGACGGACGCCGCCTTTGCTGAGGTCTCAAATGCCAAGATCCGCAAGCTGATCGCCTCCTGTGATGATAACGTGCCGCACAGACGCATCCTGTGCATCCTTTTCGATCCGCACCCAGATCGGCTCCTCCAGTGCGGGAAGCACATTCTCGCTCCACTCCACCGCGCATACGCCTCCCCGCTCCAGATAGTCCTCCCAGCCGATATCAAAAAGGTCATCGGCCGAATGCAGTCGATACATATCAAAATGAAACAGCGGGAGCCGTCCGGAAAGGTACTCGTTAACGATCGTATAGGTCGGGCTGGTCACACGCTCGCGCACACCAAGGCCACGCGCCAAGCCGCGTGTAAACGCCGTCTTCCCGGCGCCCAGATCGCCGAGGTAAGCAATCACATCTCCGGGGCGAAGGCGCTGTGCAAGCTGTTCGCCCAAGCGCTCCGTTTGCTCCGGAGAACGGGTAATAAAATCCATTGTTTTCGCTCTTTTCTTATGGTACTTCTAATTCAATCGGTACGGAGAAGCAGAAAAAGCTTTCCGCCAAGACAAAATCGGCAGAAAGGCGTTGTTTTCAATCTGCCGCTGCGCCGCACCGCCGTCCCCTTGCAGGCTCCGGCTCCCGCGCGGCACGGTTTATCCCTCCGATTGCAGGCAAGCAAACCGTCCTTCGCCTGTCTGTCGTTGATAGTATAACACAGGACGCAGTTTTTTGCAAAACCAACTTTTTTATTTACAGAACCGGATTCAAATGGTACAATAAGCACGACTTGAGGAAAAGGAGGTGCGCATATGCGGCGACTGCTGCGTCAATTCAAGGCGTTCTTTCAAAAGGGCGACATCTGGCTGCTGACGCTGTGTCTGATCACCAGCGTGTTTGGGCTTGTGATCGTCGCAAGTGCAACCAACTACCTCGGCAGTATGCGCTACATTGTCGTGCAGGCCGTCGCCATCTGCCTCGGCGTTGTCTGCTATGTGTTTTTCACGTTGGTTGATATTGAGATCCTTGCCGAGCGCCGGCAGCTTCTCACCCTATTCAACGTGCTGTTTATCGGCATGCTGCTTATCTGGGGCATTGAAACCGGCGGCAACCGAAGCTGGCTGCGCTTCAGCTTTCTTCCCTTCGACATCCAGCCTGCCGAAATCTGCAAATTTACTTTTATAATTGTCATCGCAAAAACCATGAGCATTTATCAAAATAAGGTTTCCTCCCTGAAGTGCGTCAGCCATATTTCCGCGCAGCTGCTTCTGATTGTCGGCATGATCGTCGTCATCTCAAAGGACGCGGGCGTCGCGTTGACCTTTGTCTTCATCTTCTGCGTCATTGCTTATGTCGGCGGCGTAAAAATCTGGTGGATTCTCGGCGGACTCGGCACCGTCGGCGCGGCTGCGCCGTATCTCTGGTCGCACCTGATGTCCAACTATCAGAAGGAGCGCATCCTTATGCTGTTTGATCCCAGCATTGACCCGCAGGGAATCGGCGTGCGCTATCAGACCAAGCTCAGCCTGCGGTACTTTGCAGGCGGCGGACTGACCGGGCAGGGCTTGTTTCACGGCAGCATGACACAGTCCGGCAGCATTCGCGAGCAGCGTAACGACTTCATTTTTTCCGTGGCCGGCGAAGAGCTTGGTATGCTTGGCTGTATTCTGGTGCTTTGCCTTCTGCTTGCGATCGTGCTTCGCTGCATCTATATTGGTCTGAAGTCGCCCAATTATATGAATCGTTTGATTTGTATCGGTATTGCCGCTATGCTTGTCTCGCAGGTCGGCGTCAATGTCGGCATGTGCCTCGGCGTTTTTCCCGTGGTCGGCCTGACGCTTCCCTTCTTCAGTTACGGCGGCAGCTCGATCGTGACCATGTTTATCGCCATGGGCATTGTTTCCGGAATTAAAATGCACCCCGCGCCGGACGTCTCAGCGCACTATATTCGCCCGTATTGAGCCTTTCCGGCCATTTCTCCCCTTCCGGCTTGTTTTGCGCCGCCGCAGAAAAACTGCGGCGGCACATTCTCTTTTTTAAATGCATAATTAACAAGAAATAGCAAACAATACCTCCGAAGAACTTACAAGGAGGTACTTCTTTTGAACACCCGCATTTATCAAACGACACGCCGGTTCCTTCTTTGGGCCCTGCTGCTTCTTGCGCTTAGCCTGAACGTGTTTGCCGCAGAACGCGAAACGGAACACGACAGCGTGTATTGCTTCTCTGCCGACGACTTTTCCGGCGTCGCCGGAATTTATGTCGCTGCGGTGCCGGAAAAGAGCATCGGCAAGATCTACTGCGGCAGCCGCGCCGTTCGCCCCGGCGACTTTTTGGATGCCTCGGCACTCGAACGCCTCACGCTGAAGCCTTCCTGCGACAAAAATGTCACCGCCACGCTCACCTATATGCCCATCGCAGACGGTACGCTCGGTGAAAAAACCTCCCTGTGCGTGCGAATCCGCTCCAGTCAAAATGAAGCGCCCGTTGCGCAGGACATGGAATTTGAAACGTACAAAAACATTCCCAATGACGGCACCTTGAAGGCAAGCGATCCGGAGGGCGACGCCGTCACCTACAAAATCGAAACACAGCCGCGATACGGCACGGTCGAGCTTGGCGAGAACGGTCACTTTGTCTATACTCCGCAGGATAAAAAGGTCGGCAAGGATTCCTTCACCTATTCTGCCACGGACGCAAAGGGTGCGATTTCCAAGCCGGCAACCGTGAAAATTATAATTAAAAAGCCGGTCGATGCGGCAAGCTATGCCGATTTGGGCGGCTCCACCAGCCAGTTTGAGGCTATGTGGCTCTGCGAGAGCGGCTTAATGCGTGGAACCAGCATCCTGGGTACGCCCTGCTTTGAACCGGACAGCAGCGTGACGCGCGGTGAATTTCTCGTCATGCTGATGAAGCTGCGCGACATCTCCCCGGAAGATGCAGCGCTTTCCTCCGGCTTCCAGGATGAGGCGGATGCGCCTGCATGGATGCGCCCCTATCTGACGGCCGCCATGCGTCTGGGGCTCACAAAGGGCGCCAGCGCCGAAGACCTGCGCTTTTTCCCGAATCGCCCCATCACCCAGCAGGAGGCGGCCGTTATGGTGCAGTGCGTCCTTTCTCTGCCGCAGGTTGAGAGCATCGGCGACTTCTCCTTCGGCAGTGCGGTTGCCGCGTGGGCACAGCCTGCGTTTGCCGCAGCGCAGGACGCCGCTCTCCCGCTTGATCCGGCAAATGCGCAGCGTGAGCTGACCCGTCTAGCCGCCGCAAACCTTCTTTACGCGGTGGCAAAGCAATAACTTTCCTTGGCCGTAACCCATTACCGGTCGGGACGCAGGCTCGAACCCCTGCGTTCCGGCCGGTTTTCCTTGCCGCCCTACACTGCATTTCCGCCCCGCCATACCCGCCAAAGGGATTTGATGCAAGCCAGGCAACAGCCTTTTTCCGTCGATGCGCGACACGCCTGCATCGCTAGGCAAGTCGTTACGCCGAAGCTGAGAAACAAAAATCGAAAAAAGCAAAATAAGCGGTTGACAAAGTCAAAATCGTATGCTATTATATCTGAGCAATAAATCACATGCGCGAGTGGTGGAATTGGTAGACTCGCTAGATTCAGGTTCTAGTGTCCACT